>JAJZBG010000010.1:6040-66210 GCA_021799035.1 Actinomycetes bacterium
GGAAGCAGCCACGCCGGCTCCAGCAGCCGTTCCAACCGCAGTTCCAACCGCTCTGAGCCTGTCAGTAGCTCCGAGTGCCACTAGCCAAGGGTCTCTGACTCTCACCTCCCAGGTGGAAGGGGGATCGGGCCTTTCCGGCCATTCGGTCTCGTTCTTCGTGGTCTCCAAAGAGTTCGGCAATCCGGTGAATGTTCCAATCGGCACCGCGACCATTGGCTCGGCTGGCACAGCCAGCGTCACTTACAAGCCGACCTGGACCGGTGAGACGCAGTTCGTTGCCAAGCTGCCAGGTGCTTCGGCCAAGACCACCGTAACTGCGACGAGCTCGTACGCAGTGGCAACGTACACCCCGGGACCGCTCTACTCTGGGGCAAATCCGAAAAGGCCGCTTTCGGCAGTTGGTCATGTATTTGTGGCATCTGCGCTGACTTTGGTCGCACTTGTTTGGCTCACTCTTATCACTTTCCTGGTTCTTGCCAGGTGGCGGCTTCCCCAGCTTGCCGAGGGCAGGCGGGCAGATTGACGGCACGATATGTCGAAACCCCGAGAAGGATCGACCAATTGGGGCGAACGTGAAGCTTCGAAAAGCTCGGGCAGCCCGCGCGAGGGGTTGACACCCGGAGTCGAAAATCAGGTGCCCAACGGCAAAGGCATTGCGAAGTCGGAGAAGCTTTCCGGGCTCCACCGGCATCCAACGGGAAGGGACGAGATCAGATGGGTTGGCGATCTCTTTCGCCGCCGCTCCATCGCTGATGACCTTGACTGGGCACGCGCTCTTACCAGGCCGAAGCAGTTCTTCAGTGTCTGCGGTATTTGCGAGAACGCATGCGGGATCATGGCGGAGGTGACGGGCGGGTTGGTCAGGAAGCTGGACGGGAGCCCTTACCACCCCGCCACTGCCGTTCCGCATGCCAGGTATTCGACAAGTGTTGCTCTCGGGAGGTCTTGGCCACAGCCTCACCCTCTGTGCGAGAAGGGCTCCCGAGGGCTTCACCAGCTATACGATCCCTTCAGGGTCAGCGCTCCTCTGAAGAGGACGGGTCCGAGAGGATCAGGCCGGTGGCAGGTGATTTCCTGGGCGCAGCTTGTAAAAGAGGTTGTCGCTGGTGGCAGGCTTTTTCCAGATGTCGATGGCGAAGAGGAACGCCGCCTCGAGGGCTTTGCCGATCTTTTCGATAGAGGCAGGGGAAAGCATGATCTGCTGGATCCGCTCAACCCTGGTTTGGGTCCCAAGACGAATCAGCTGGTTGTCTGCTACAACGAGTCTGAGGCTGGCAGGCACCACCTGCTGGCTCGTTTTGCTGAGTCATTTGGGACGGTGAATCTCAGGAGGCAGGAATCCCGCAATTCTAGGGCCAAGGGCAGCCTGCGGCTGACCCGGGCAGATCTTTCCAACTGCCGATATCTGATTCGCTTTGGCGGACAGGGCTCACAAGCCACGACTCCATCGGAAAGCCGCAAGCTGGAAGCTGCCATTGCATCAGGCAGGCTTACCAGCATTTCTGTGATGAGCAAGAATGACAGAGGGTCGCAGAACCAGGTGGCGGTAAATCATGGAACCGAGCATGCGCTTGCTTGGGCCATGATTCTTTGGCTGGTGGAAAACGGGGCATACGATTCCAGATGCCTGTCTCTTCCCGGAAGGCTTGCAGCGGCACGGGCCAAGAGCCCGAACTTCTCCAATGCCTCCTGGCTATACATATCGGATCGCTCTCACCCCGGTTACGGCGGCCTTCTCGATCCTTCTCTGGCGGCGTTGGACAATTCAGCCAATGGATCCAAGGGCTATGGCGCGGTAGTGGTTGATCCTCGGTCCCGCAAAGTGATGAAAGCCGAGCATGCCTCTTCAGGCGAGCTATGGCCAACTGGAGAGCTTTCCACGAAAAGCGTTTCAGTCAACGGGATTGCGTGCTGCACTGGCTTTCAGCTGCTTTACCGCGATGCCAGCGCACACACATTTTCTGAGTGGGCAGAGGTTGCCGGAGTCACGCCCGATGAGATTGCTCGGCTATCTCTGGAGTTTTCCCGCCACGGCAGGTTTGCGGTAGCCGAAGTGGATCCCAGCTTCCCCGATCCCGATGCGTCTCTGGCTCGAGCTGTGGCCGCGTTGAACCAGCTAGCCGGCAACATTGATTGGCTTGGTGGCTCCAGCGCCGGCGCTGGTGGTGCCGACCTTCTCGGCTCTTCCAAGAATTGCCCCTACCCCCTTGGTTCGTGGCCGGCTAAGCGGATCAAACAGACAACACGAGGTCGGGCGTCTGTTGAAGCTTCACAGAGTTCGGAGAGACTGTCGGTCTGTTCAGATGGGTTTGTGCAAGGCGGGAGCATTCCGTCGCCTGGAGGTGCTGGCCAGTCGAGCCAGCATCGCGCAAAGATAGTCATCCAGCACAAGGGAAGGGCCCGATCAGCTTCAGTGCCGATCGGCATCAATGGTGCCGAGGAGTGGAGACAAGCCATCACCGACCTCGCTGCCGTGCCCTTGCTCATAGCTATTGACACGGTTCTTTCTGAAACTGCTGCGTATGCGGATTACGTGGTGCCTGACACGAGTTACCTCGAATCCTGGGGTTTCCCAGAGAGCCGGCTTATCCCACCAACAAAGACGCAAGGGGTCCGTCACCCCATCGTAGAACCCTTGACGTCCAGGACATCTTCTGGGAAGCATGCCTCGATGGAGCAGTTCCTGATAGATGTTGCAAATGAGATCGGGCTCTCCGGCTTTGGGAAAGGCGCATTCTCTGGTGGAGAGCCTCTTGAGGTCCAAGAGGACTACTACCTGAAGATGCTGGCAAACGTCGCGTATGACGAAGGCTTCATGTGTTGGAGAAGTGGAACTCTCGAACCCAGCGGCGCAGTGCCCAATGCTGAACCTGAGGAGCTGAAGGTGATAGGCGAGTTGCGGGCATCCCATCCGGACTCGCTCACGAGTTCGCAGTGGCGCAAGGCAGCCTACGTCCTGGCCCGAGGCGGCCGCTTCGAGAACTACGAAGCCGCGTATCTCCCCAGTGCCGATGCACAAGAGGCCGTCAACCGGAGTGTGAGAGAGCTTGTGATCACCGTTCCTGAGTCGCAAGCTCCGAACAGTGCTGGATGGATGAGCGCCGAGGAGGTATTCGAGCTTTACGCCGACGCAGTGAGCTTTCCAGGCTCCGCACACATAAACGCAAGCTGGATGGCACACCGCCATAGTGAGGAGCCTTGCCTGGTCGATTTTGAAGGTTCTCTTGCGGTGGCAGACCAGGTTTCAAAAAGCAGTTCAACCGACGTCATTTCCAATACCCTCCATCGAAAAGAGCAAGTCATGGCTAACGCCGAAGCCGGTCCCACTTATCTGGGGACTCTGGGCTCGGTATTACCGGGAGAGGTGGCAAAAGAGAACATCATCGAACTTTGCCGTGAGGATGCCGAGCGACTTGGCTTTTCTCACAGTGACTGGCTTCTCGTCTGGCCAACGGCTTTCTCGCCCCGAGAAGCCAGAGTCGCAAGGCTCAGGCTAAGCAGCTTTGTCGAACCGGGAATAGTGAAGTTGACCTGGGGCTTTTGGGCGTCGGCAAGCCAGAGTCACCCACTCGACAACTATGGCGGGTGTTCCGAAGGTTTCAAATTAGGGCCTCTTGGGTCAAAGAAGGCTGGTTTCGGCGAGAAGGCGCGCGGATTGACCGAGAGCTCAGACGACGTCCAAGATTTGGGTGAAACGCTGCCCAATGCGACGGCACAGGTGGAAGAGGTTCACTGAATGCAGCCAAGAGTTGCTCTTGCAGAAGCGTTCGCAGCGGTGTACGACATCATTGCTCTGGCCTTTCTTGAGGGGCCCAAGGCGCTCAGGGCCGCAGGCGCTTCAGAAGATGATCCGCCGTTAGCGCTTTGGAAGGAGCTGGAGCCGGAATGGTTTGCCACCATATCTTCGATGCTTTCAAGAGATGGCGATGAGCTTTCAGTGGCGGACAAGGAGTTCCAAGAGCTGCTTGTTATACCTGTTCCCGGCCGTTACGTGCCGCCATATGCGTCCGTTCATCTTGATGGGCGTTTATGGGGGCCTTCGACTCTTGAAGTGGTTGCCATTTTTCAAGGAGAGGGACTGGTTTGGGAGAGACTCCGGCCGGGTTACGGGGAGGCGAGGATTTTCGCTCCAGATCATATAGGGGTCGAACTTGCCTTCATCTCCGTTCTTTCGAGACGAAATTCAATGAGGGGGTCCTCGTTGCAAGTGTCCGAAGCTCTAGAGTCAATCCTCGGTCACTTCGTCGCATGGGTTCCCCTTTTTCAAAAGGCGGTTTTCCAGATGGAGCTCGCGGCAGCCCCCGAAACCAGGGTGTCGAACCTCGTTGACTTTGCACTGGAGGTGGCTCGGTCAGATAGAGCACGCAGGCGAAGTCCAGCTTGAGGCTAGATCTGAAACTGGCTCACGCTTCTCCCTGAAGAGCGGATTAGTCGACGGGATCTCTCTGTGCCTAAGGCGTGGAAATTGGGTATTGACTAACGGGCTGGTAGATATGATGATTTTTACAGAGGGAAGTTTATCTTTCAGACTGTTCCCGCCATGAGACTCGGCCAAATCAGATCCAGCAAACGGAGGTTGAGGAGTCATGAGAATTGCCGTAATCGCGCCGCCCTGGGTCCCAACGCCGCCCCCAGCGTACGGAGGAATCGAGGCTGTCGTTGATTCGTTGGCAACAGGTCTTCACCGGGCAGGCCATGAGGTCTTTCTTTTTGCCACCGGAGATAGCAACTCTCAGGTTCCAGTTGGGTATCGCTTCGAGAAGGCTTTGGGCGTTGGACGCACTGACGCCACAATCGTCGAACTTCTCCAGGTGATGTCGGCATACGAAGTGGTTCGCGAGTTCGACATCGTTCACGACCACACCATGATCGGGCCAGCGTACAGCGTCCGGTTTCCTGATCTTCCTGTGGTGACCACCAATCACATGCCTTTTTCGCTGGAAGCTCGAGAGTATTATATGGCGACAAGCCATCGGGTCCCCGTAATCTCGATATCGAATGCCCAGGCGCGCGCTGCACGCGGGGTTAACATAGTCGACGTTATTCACCATGGCATCGAGGTGCAGGAGTTTGCCGAGGGCAAGGGCGACGGGGGATACGCAGTATTTCTAGGACGCATGAATCCCGATAAAGGTGTTCACGTAGCTATCCAGGTGGCAAGGTCGGCAGGAATCCCCCTCAAGATAGCGGCCAAGTGTCGAGAGAGTTCTGAAAAGGCTTACTTCGAAGAGGTGATTAAGCCGATGCTTGGGAGCGGCGTCGAATACCTTGGGGAGGCCAGCCACCAAGAGAAGGTGGAGCTGTTAGGCGGTGCAGTCTGCCTCATCAACCCGATTGCATGGCCCGAGCCTTTCGGGATGGTGATGATTGAGGCAATGGCTTGTGGTACGCCGGTGATTGCAACGCCTGCCGGAGCGGCACCAGAGATCGTTGTCGATGGCAAGACCGGTTATCTTGCCGGCTCGGTGGATAATCTTGTAAAGGCTGTAGAAAAAGTCTCAACCTTGGATCGAAGCACTTGCAGAAACTGGGTTGCCGAAGAGTTCTCGACAGAGCTCATGGTGCGGAAGCATATTGATGCCTATGAGAAGGTGATTGCAAACTTCGGAAAGCCCTATGCCTCCTCGCAAAGCACGACAGAGGAATCGCATGGTATAGGCGAAAGCCATGGGCCTCGGGTCATGCCCGACGACTTCGCCTATTTTCGCGCTGCAAGCGGTATGTAATCAAGCCTTCGGCCGATCGCTCCAAGCTCCGCTCTGGATGATCTGTTCGGGCTTGTCTGTGGCGCAATGCAGCTGATATGCCGCTTTTATTTCCCGCACTGACGGGCTTGGCTTTTTGACTCTATGTCACCAAATATTGCGGAAGAGTTTTCCTAGAGTTTTCCCGCCGTTAAGGTGGCGAAACTAGCTTTTCAACTGTTATGAGAGATTTTGAAGTAGACGGTTCAGATTCTGCAGCGGAAAATTCTGAGCGATGATGGAACCGAGAGAGTACGTGAGGGAGCACCGTTTTGAAGAGCCGGCGACTCTGTCGCAGCGTCAAGAACATTCGAATAATGAGCCTTCTGATGTCGTCATAGAAACTCGTGGTCTCACAATTGGCTTCAGCCAGAAGACCGTCCTATCTAACGTCGGGCTTTCCTTTCCCAGGGGGTCGATTACGGCCTTGATAGGCCCCTCGGGTTCTGGCAAGACGACCTTTCTGAGAAGTCTCAACAGACTCAATGATGATGTAAAGGGATTCAGACATTCAGGTGACGTCCTTTTCAACTCCGAGAGCATTTGGGCCTCCAAAACCGATGTTCTATCTCTCAGGAGGAGGGTAGGGATGCTTTTTCAGAGGGCCAATCCTTTCCCGATGTCCATTGAGCAAAACGTCATCGCTGGAGTAAAGGCGCACAACATTGCGAAGAAGTCGCAGCTAAAGAAGATAGCGCAATCACGGCTTGAAGAGGTCGGGCTATGGAAAGCGGTTGAACATCGGCTCCACGACTCTCCTTTCAGGCTTTCCGGAGGCCAGCAACAGCTTCTATGCCTGGCAAGGGCGCTAGCCATCGGACCGGACGTTCTCCTCTTGGACGAGCCGACTTCAGCTCTGGACCCAATGTCGATTGAGGCGGTGGAGAATCTGATTCTAGGCCTGTCTCCCGCGATCACTTTCATAGTCGTCACACACAACCTGGCTCAAGCCAGGCGGATCTCACACAGTACAGCCTTCTTCTTCGAAGGGGAACTCAAAGAATACGGCCCCACGAAGCAGGTCTTCGAAGAGCCATCCCAGCCCGAAACGCAGCGTTATGTATCAGGGCGCTTGGGATAACACCTTAAAACCATAACCAGAAACAACAAACCTTAGGAGGATCGGCAAAATGCCGAATACTGTAAGAAACACGTCCCTTGCCGCTTTGGCGGGTGTCCTTGGAGTGGCGCTCGCGGCTTGTGGGAGTTCGAGCGGCAGCGCCTCGAATTCTTCGACCACGGCGGCAAAAACATCTGCTGCCGCAGCTACAAATTCTGCTTCAGCAGCTTCCCCGGCAGGAAGCGCCACCTTTGCCAGCCTCGAGACGCCTCCATCTGGCAACGTCTCTATATCGGAAGCCGGAAGCACTCTGCTGGAGCCCCTTTTCAACCTGTGGGCTCCTGCCTACAGCAAGCAGAACCCTAATATCAAGATCACGCCTGCCGGAGGAGGTTCTGGAGCTGGAATTTCAGGAGCAGCAGGCGGCACCCTGGATATTGGAGCTTCTGATGCCTACCTTTCCCCAGCTCAGACGGCTAAGACTCCCGGCCTCATCAATATTCCACTGGCTATCTCTGCCCAGATGATCAACTACAACGTTCCCGGCGTGACGGGGAACCTCAAGCTGAACGGAAAGATTCTCGCGTCAATCTACGAGGGCAAGACCACAAACTGGAATGACAGCGCGATTGCTGCCATCAACCCCGGCGTGAAGCTTCCAAACCTCAAGATCGTTCCACTGCATCGCTCCGACGGCTCAGGCGACACGTTCATCTTCACTCAGTACCTAAGCAAGTCAGACCCCAGCGGCTGGGGAAGCTCCACTGGACCGCAGTTCGGGACTACCGTTGCCTTCCCGTCAGTTCCCGGCGCCTTGGGAGAGAACGGAAACGGTGGAATGGTGTCTGGCTGTAAAGCAACTGTCGGCTGTGTGGCATATATAGGCATCTCCTACAAGGCACAGACCCAATCTGCAAACCTCGGTGAAGCAGCTCTTGGCAATGCAGCTGGAAACTACTTGCTGCCCAACCAGCAGACGATTGTGGCGGAAGCAGCTGGGCTTGTATCTCAGACGCCGGCCAGCGAGGCACTATCGCTCGTATTCGGCCCTGCTCCACAAGGCTATCCGATCATCAACTACGAGTACGCTATCGTCAACTCGAACCAGTCGAGCAGTTCAAAGGCTCAGGCAATCAGAGCGGTCCTCTCTTGGGCGATTGATCCTCAGAACGGCAACGCGCCAAGCTTTCTGACTCAAGTGAATTTCCAGCCGCTGCCAAGCTCGGTTGCAAAGCTCTCTCTGGCTCAGATTGCAAAGATCAAGTAGTTCTGGAAGGCCGGGGCATGGAGCTTTTTCCATGTCCCGGCTAGCCAGCAGGCGGTGTAGCGGCAGGGATACGTATGAAAGTTGATATCACGCTCCGAGACGAAGGCAGAACCCGAATGCTCAGAAATCTCATAACGATAAAGGGGATTTCTCGCATTGCCGCGTTCGTTCCTCCGGCGGCTCTGATATTTGTAACAGGGGTGCTTTTCGTCGAGGCGCTCCCAGCCATTAAATACAACGGGTTGGGATTTCTGACGCAGAGCCAGTGGAGGCCGGGAAACTTCTACGTGAACCCGGTGGTCACCCGTGGTGTTGCGCATCCTGTCGGAGCCAGCTATGGTGCGCTCCCGCTCATTGTTGGCACTCTTGAGTCTTCTCTTTTGGCCCTGATCATTGCAGTGCCGGTTTCAATTGGCGCGGCGCTCGTAATCGTCGAAAAGCTTCCCAAGCGGATGTCAGACACTATCGGGCTGTTCCTGGAGATTCTTGCAGGAATCCCCAGTGTGATCTTCGGCCTTTGGGGTACCTTGGTTCTCGGCCCGATCCTTGCCAGAGATGTATTCCCGTTCATCTCGCGCATTGCGCCGAATGTAATTGGATTTCGGTTTTTCAAAGGCAATGTCGGTCACGGTGAGGGACTTCTCACTTCTGGCGTGGTCCTGGCAATTATGGTGATTCCGATCATTGCCTCGACATCCCGGGACCTTCTCAGGCAGGTTCCGCGAAATACCAAAGAGGGCGGGATTGCGCTTGGATTGACTGACTGGGAGAACAACAAATGGGTCTCGCTTCCATGGATTAGGAGCGGACTTATCGGCGCTTCGGTACTCGGTCTTGCCAGAGCGTTTGGAGAGACTATGGCTGTCGCCATGACCTCCGGAGCTGTTCTCGGGGCGACTTCTCCGAACGCCTATCTTCCTATGACCACGATTGCCGCAACGATTGTATCTCAACTTGACTCAGCGCTCACCGATGCCTCTGGCCTCGCCACTAGGACCCTCGCCGAGGGAGCATTGATACTGGCGGCAATCACCCTGCTCACCAACCTCGCTGCGAGGCTAATGGTGAAAAAGGTGTCGACGACTGCATTGCCAGTCGGGAGGGGAATCTGATGGCGGCAACAGTAGACCATCTTTCTACCAACGCATCCCACCGCATTGCTTCTGTCAGGAGAGTCAAGAACGCCACTGTCTGGATCCTTGCATCGGCCTCCCTTCTAGCGATAGTCGGTCCGGCAATTTGGATCATTGTCGAGGTTTCAAAAAGGCTGCTGCGTGGCTGGCATTGGTCGGTGCTGACAGAGGTTGGCTCTGGACTAGCAGGCGGCTTGGAGAATGAGATCGCTGGAACCGTCTTGATAGTTCTAGTTGTCGCTTTGCTGGCAGGGACGGTGGGGATATTGTCCGGGCTCTATCTCGCTGAATACGGGAATGGCCCGACGAGCAACATTCTCAGGACGGCCTCCGAGGTGCTGGCTGGAGTTCCCTCCATTGTCCTTGGCTATGTCGGATACGTGGCCCTAGTGGTCTATTTTCACTGGGGATATTCTCTTGGTGCAGGCGTTATTGTGCTAACCGTCATGGTGGTTCCCTATATCGCCAAGACGACCGAAGTTTCCTTTCGGCAGGTTCCTACTTCTTATCGTGAAGGGGGGCAAGCCTTGGGGATGACGAACGGTCAGATACTCTCGCGCATCGTACTCAAATCGGCAGCACCTGGCATAGCTACTGGAATGATAATCGCGACCGCTATTGCAGTTGGCGAGACCGCTCCTCTGCTATACACAGCCGGGTATTCGCAGTCGCTGCCCACGCTGAATCTCACTCACCACCCGATTGGCTATCTCACCTATGCCGTGTGGACTTTTTACAACCAGCCATCGGCGGCTGCGCAGCAGCTCTCCTTTGACGCTGCAGGGATTCTGATATTTGCCGTCGTGGCTTTGATCATCATTGCACGGATACTGGTTTCTATAACGCAGAGGCATAGCGAGTTCAGCTAGGCGGAAGTCCTAGAAATGGCTGCAGCAGGTTCGCCGAGGCTTTCTAGACAATCCCGCCTTCTTTGAGAATGATCTTGACTGGGCTTTGCGATCCGGTGGTAAGGCGATGCGAGCCTTCTGCAGTCCTCTCGATGGTCACGTTCATCTTCTCGTCACCTAGAGGGAGGCCTGTGAGGGTGACCGAGTTGAGCCACTCCGGAAGCGAGGGCGATATCTGAAGGACGCTCTCCTTGGCGTCTGCCTCCAGCCCCAACAGCATCGAGATCATGTGGACGACTGCCCCAGATGCCCAAGCCTGGGGGACGTTGGCTCCCAAGTACTGCACGGGAAAGCTTCCAGGGTCTCTCTTGAGCCCAGAGAAGAGTTCGGGGAGACGATAGTAAACGAAACATTCGGCAGCATCGAACATCGCTTTCGCAATCTTCTGCGCCTCTGCGTCAAAGCCGTATTTGCGCAGCCCCGCCGCGATGAGGACATTGTCATGGGGCCAGACTGAGCCAAGCTGGTATGAGAAGGGGTTGTATTTTGGATGCCTCTCAGACAGCGTCCTTATCCCCCAGCCACTCCACATGTCTTCTTCGAAAAGCCTGGTCGCCAGGAGCTTTGCTCTCTCGTCTGCAATCGCGCCGAAGTAGAGGAGCTGCCCGGCATTCGACGCAACCGATTCGATAGGGCGCTTCTTGCCGTCAAGACCCAGATAGTAGGTGTTCTCCTCCTCCCAAAAGAACTTCTCCTCGATAAGGTCAGCGAGACGGTTGGCTTCGTCGTACAGGCGCCGTGCCGCCAATTTCTCTCCGTACGCCTGCTCTAAGACCTTTGCCCAACCCCTCTTAGCTGCCACCACGACTCCCTGGTTCTCGCACGTCGCGATTGGAAGCTGCGGCAGGGAGCCATCGCCATTGAGTATGGCAAGACCGTGGTCCTTCCATCCCTGGTTGAAATATCCTCTAGGGGATCGCGTGGCGTACTCTTGAAGTCCGTCGCCGTCCATGTCGCCTTCTTTGTCAACCCATGACAGTGCAGCCTCGACATGAGGCCTTAGCAGATTGATTTCTGACAGGTTTGCATGCCAGTCCCAGGTGGAAGCGACTGTCAGAATAAAAAGCGGGGTGGCGTCGTGGGTCCCGTAGTAGGGCGTGTGAGGTATCAGTCCCAGCTCTGCCAATTCACCCCTTCTGAGCTCGTGCTGTATCTTGCCAGGCTGCATGTCGCGGTTGTCGTCGGTCTCGGTAGCCTGCAGGATTGCAAGCGCTCTCAAGCTTCCCTCTGCAAATTTGTAAGAGACGTGCAGAGCTTGGAGAGAGGTTATGAGGGCGTCTCTGCCAAAAACGCTTACGAACCAGGGGACTCCGGCTGCGGGAAGCCACATCTCCTCCTCGGGGATCTCGTTAGGGGGGATGGATACGGTTTCAGGAATCTGAAACCTCATCCTCAATCCAACGAGGTCGTCGAGAGCCTGCCGAACGGTGAGATTCACCGAAGAATTGCTGGTGGAGAACTTGGTCGACTCTGCAATCCACGGCTCGGTCATGGTGGTTTCGTTGGCGCCGCTGAGAAGATCGTGACAACAGGTGGTGGTCGGAAGCAGCTCGTTGTTGATTATCGGCCGCCAGAGAAGGCATGCCGTCCAAGTCTCTCTCGGCTTGAGCCCTATCGGGAAGCTCAGCCCGCCATTTGCATACACTGGAGCGTCTCCGGATGTCGTGGCTTCGAACTGGACAGCTCGGACAAATCCCCCGTTGGTGAAGATGTTGAGCAGGATTGACTGGTCTGCGTCCCAGCTGCTGTTGATAAGCCCTCTTCTCTGCAGCCGGTTTTCTTTGACGTCGAAGATGTCCGCGAAGTCAGACTCCACGCTTATCTCGATTATCAGCGCAACGTCGAACTCCGAAAAGTTGGTGAGTTCGTAGTCTTCGTGAAGCCCGCGCCCAAGTACCCTGTCGAGCTCAAGATGCAGCGTGCTCTCTGGAACCTCGGTTCCAAGGTCGTCTATGAATCTTCTGTTGGTGAACTCGAATCGCCCAGAACTTTCTGTCACGGCGGAGGAGTTGAGTAGTATCGGTGCGTCGCGTGCGATCCTGAGCCTATAACCCGACACCAGCCGGGTGTCAGCGATGAAATAGCCCTGCTGGAGGTTGCTTGAGATGCGGCCGTTAGGCTCGCAGATGAGTATCTCGTCGTCGAGGTGGGTCACCTGATTGACTGGACCTACATTTATCCTTGGCCTCATGGTCTGCCTCGATTGAAAGTAGATGAGCTTTGGTGGGGATGGATTAGGGCTCGTGCGGGTGTCTTTGGATCTGCGCCCGGTCTTTTAGAATTCGGCTGAATCATGTCAGCACCCTTTCCCGACGAACCCGCAAGCTGGCCCTGGTAGAGAGAATACAAACCTCGTTGGCCCAGGTATCCGTTTTGGGTCAGTTCGACTCTGTAATCCAATGCTGCCACAGTCTTTGCCTGTCGGGTATGCCTGACCGTGTAATTACGGGTCTATTCTTGGTCTCCGGCCTTTCAGGGCTTCGGCTGGAACGGCTGCGTTCTCGATGGCTGCGGAGGACGAAACACCGCGGCGGGCGCTTGGACCCCGAGAGTTTTCGAGACTTAGCCCTCAGGCTGGGGCGGCAAAGCGCTTGTCACCAGCGATGGCTCAGTGCGCAACAGATGGTTGAGCAGCACCATGAAACCTATCTGGAAGATCACTTCCCCCTCGAGCATAAAGTTCAGCATGTTGTCCGGAAGCGAGAGCGCTGCCAGCACGCCACCCATGAACTGGATGATCAGGGCGTACTTGGAAAGCCGGTCGCGAAGATGCCGGAAACAGAGAACTCCCCCGGTGTAGAGCTCAACAATGAAAATCGACGCACCGAGAATCATGTGGGTCCAGTTGAAAAAGGTGTCGAGAGTGTATGGAGTCAGCAGCAACAATAGGATCCCGACAGATACGATTCGCAGGGTCCACTTCACGAGGCCGTATGGGGGGACGTCGGGAAACTTTCGTGACGCCATGATTAGAATCACGCTCCCCGCCAGGAACCCAATTGCTACGATCGGGAGCGTCGGCGTCGTTACTCCGAAATAGCTGATTCCATAGACGTTGACGTTGTTGTTCCAAATCATCACGGTGCAGACCATTACCGTGAGTAGCAATACTGCCTCGGACGCCACCACCTGATGCAATGCGGGCTCATTGAAGTCTTCGCCTTCAAGCTGGCCTTGGTCTCTTCGGTCAGCGCTGCTTTGTCGTTCGTTTCTTCCGGGCATCAACAGGCTTCCAACAGGTAAGATTATTGCGGAATACAACTAAATTTTATCAAGCGACCTTCGGCTCATCTAGGTCAGAATACGCGATTTTTTGAAAATGAATGGGTAAAGTTCGTTTCTTTGTCTCCACTTGCGAGTGCGGTCCCTACCCTTTTTGAGCCGGATCCAGCCACGTGGGCTCGCCCGGTTTTGCATGCGATCTGGCGGTGTGGTTGTATGCATTGAAACAGTGCAGGTTCGTTGACAATGCTTGGATGCACTGCAATTTGAAGATCAGCGACAGTTAAGGAGAGGATGTGTCTGCACCACCGACTTCTGTTGGCACCAGAAGCCATACCGGCTTGGCGCTTCTTGTGATCATGATTGGTGTGCTGATGGTTGCCATCGACACCACAATCGTCGTCCTGGCCTTGCCGGTGATGCAAAGGTCTCTGCACGTCGCTCTTTCGGCAGTCATCTGGGTGATAATCGGCTACCTTCTCACGATCACCCTGGTTTCCACTCAGGTGGGCCGCCTTGGAGACGTTTTCGGCAGGGTGAAGATGTACGAGGCAGGTTTCTTGGTTTTCATAGTCGGCTCCGCCCTCTGCGCACTCGCCACAAACGAGGGGACCATAATCGGTTTCAGAATCATCCAGGGCCTAGGCGGAGCGCTGGTGATGGCCAACAGCGGTGCGGTGATCGCAGATACCTTCCCCCCTAACAAGCTCGGAAGGGCATACGGCTTCAACTCAGTGGGGTATACCGTTGGTGCCATCTTTGGAATACTCCTCGGCGGGGTCATCGTCACCTACTTCTCCTGGAGATGGATCTTCTGGGTGAACGTCCCGATCGGGATCGTGGCTTACGGTCTGGCTCTCAAGGTTCTTCACGACTCTGGAAAGCGCCAGAAGCAGAAGCTGGACCTGGTCGGCATGCTTGTTCTAGGCCTAGGGCTGTTCGGGGTGTTGTGGGGAATCACGAAGCTTGCCACCGATCCGTTCTCGACGGAGATCTTTCTTTACCTGGTGATAGGCGTGGCCTTGATGGTCGCATTCATTTTCGTGGAGAAGGCTCGCGAGGCGCCGATGGTGCACTTGTCGATCTTCAAAGTCCCGACAATGACCCCTACACTGACTGCAGCGTTCTTCCAGGGCCTTGCAAACTACGCGGTTTTGTTCCTGGTGATAATGTACCTTCAAGGTGTGCGCGAGTACTCCCCTTTGAAAGCTTCTTTGCTGCTTGTCCCCGGCTATATCATTGGCAGTTTCGTTGGACCTGTCTCGGGAAAGCTGGCCGACAAGGTGGGGCCGATTCTGCCAGCCACTGTAGGGCTCGGGATACAGGTGGTCGCGCTGCTTCTTTATGCGCAACTTGGAACCACAACTGGCATGTGGGTTGTGGTGCTCGCCTCGGTGGTCAGTGGAATCGGAGCAAGTGCTTTCTTCCCTGCCAACAATTCAGCCGTGATGAAGGCGTCACCCCCCGAGATGTTCGGAATAGCATCGGGGATGCTCAGAACCTTTTCAAACGTGGGGATGGTCTTCTCGTTTGCAGTGGCGATCTTGGTGGCTGCACGGTCGATCCCACGCAACCTAGCCTTTGCAATATTTGTGGGGACAACGCAACTGACGTCTCACCTGGCCAACGTGTTCACTTCAGGTCTGCACTCAGCATTTTACGCATCGATGATCTTCATGGCCCTTGCCGCAGCCCTTTCTGCCACCAGAGTCTTCATGCGATCTTGGCGTCGCACGTCTGCCAGATAGGGAACTGGCTCTGGAGCAACCAGAGGAATCTTTGTGCACTGCCAGCTGCAACCTTGTTGGAGAAAGCTGGATTGACCTCAATCGCGGACGTCGCTCACAGCCTGGTCAAACGCCATTTGATAGAGGGGGTTCCAACTGGTTTCTCTGTAACCAGCGGCACGGTTTGTGACTGGTTGCCGATCGAAACTGTGACGGTGCCAACCTTCGACCCAGCGGGCATAGAACTCTTGAGCTTTGAAAACGCAGCGTGATAGTTGACCTTCAGTCCTGGCCATGCGACGAGCAAGACGCTCTTTGCGGGTCTTACCGGGACAGGGTTCATTCCAGGGACCGAGATCTGCGCGACGGTCTGACTGGTGTTGAGGACTTCTATCTCATTGGGTACTCGCCGTGCCCCGTTGACAAGCGCGGTGCCTTCATTTAGGGCTGAAATGAGCGGCTGCACGCCCGGGTCTCCCAGGATTGCCCCCAAGATGGCGTCTTTGGAGTTGGATGTGCCTGTCGCAGCGAAGACGAAATTGCCCCCGCCCCCCATCGTTCCAGTCGCGATTCCAAGAAAGCCGTTGTGCCCGACGTTGTAGTCGATGTTGTATACAACCCCCACGTTGGGCAACGTGACTTGGGGCTGAGCGACGATCTGGCTTAGGATCGGATTCTTTAGGACTTCCTGAGCTATGACGATCTGATCGTGTGCGCTGCCGACTGTGTGCGGATTGAGGCCGGAAGGACCTTGCAGAACGGTCCGATGAAGCCCCAAGGACTTTACATAGGCGTTCATCTTTGCAAGGAAAGCGCTGTTAGAGCCGGCATCCCAGTTTGCAGCCATATCTGCAAAATTGTTGGCCGATGGCACCAGAAGCGCCTCGAGCAGCTCGTACTCGTTCAATGCCTCTCCTAGAGTGACTGGGATAACCGAATCCTGCTGGCTCTGCATCGTCTGGTAGAGAGCCACGTCACTCTGGCTGACTGGGATCGTTGGCCCGGTGGCGCCAAGAGCGAGCGGATGATCTTTGATTACCACCAGTGCGGTGATCATCTTTGCCACGGATCCCAACGGGAACTCTTTGTCTGCATTTAGGCTGCCCACTGTCCCCACATTTTGAATCACTACCTCGCCACCAGCATTGGGCGGCCAGGGCAGAGAAGGCTTGGCTCCAGGGACGTAAGAGCCGGTCAATGTAGCGCGTGCTTCAGGTGGTGGAACCGGCCTCAAGAATTGGACTATCGATCCGACTATTGCCAGGACGACGATGACGAGGATGACCTTTAGCGCCAAGGCAATCGACAAGCCTGAGCTGCCAAAATGGCTTCCGCGCGAGTAGGAGGATTTGGAAGATATCGGGAGCCACGGTTCATTCCTTCTCATCACGAATACCTCCACCAGAGTGTGCGCTTGTTTGAAAGCGTCAGTGGCTTTGGCGATATTACATCAAGAGATGGGCAGCGATCTTCGGTGATTCTATGGCATTTCTAATATTGCCAGTTGAATGTGATTCGAAATACTCTGGGTCACATCCTGCTTCCAGCCCACTCGTGCTCGAAAGCGCGTGGGGGCAAGGCATTTGACTTTCGTCCGATGAAAAATTTTGGAACTGAACGGGATGAATAGGTTGCCAGTTATGCTACGTTGACTCGATATAAGACGGTTGGACAGTCTTGGGGACCTGGCCAGTCGGCTTATTTGGAACCTTTCCAAATTGGAAGGCGTTTGAAGTGGGGGATAAATGAAATTCAGCAATAGAGCGGTCTTCAGCCCGCTTGTGGGGGGACGGAGCCGGTTGGCCGTCCTAGGTGTTGCGGCCGCCGCGCTTCTCGCAGCGTGTGGCTCATCCTCGTCCGCTAGCTCTACCAGCACCACTGGGGCAGCCGCCGCGACGACAACGTCGTCGGCGCCTGTATCTATCACGTTGGCTAAGGCTATCAATACAGAGCCGTTTGCGACCGCAAACGTCGCACAGGCTCTTGGGTACTTCAAGGATGCAAACCTGAACGTCAAGATCGAGACTGTTGCCGGAAGCAGCGTCGCGAATGCGGCTTTGCAGAGCGGCAGCGTCCAGTTCGTTCTGGCGAGCTCCGCAGCCCTTCTTCTGGCTGCGGCCAAGAATATTCCTTTGCTATCAGTGGGAGGCATTGACAAGGGCGACGGCGTTCAGCTGGTAGTAGCGAATTCCTGGTTGAAGTCTCACAACCTTTCGGCGTCGATGCCTCTGGCGCAGAGGATCAAGGGGCTGGAAGGGACAACTCTGGCCACGTTGAGCACGTCTGACAAGTCAGTCATGAACGACTTTCTCTCTACAGAGAACGTGCCCGCCTCTTCGGTGAAAGACGTCTCTATGAGCAGCGTCACCGCTCAGCTCGCTGCCGTTCAGCATGGCCTGGCTCAGGAGTTCATTGCCAGCCCACCCAACTCGAGCATCGCAGTGGCGGGAGGCTACGGTAAGGTTCTTGCCAACGCCAAAGAGCTTCCGTACCTCTCGGATGAGGCATACGACATCCTGATCACTACCCCAGCCTATGCCAAGGCCCACCCACAGGTGGTCAAGGCTATGGTCGGTGCTTTCCAGAAAGCGATCTCTGCGATGTCGCAGCAGACCTCAGGAGCTATCACTGCAATGCAGCCTTTGTATCCGACCTTGACGCCTGCTGTCATAAAGTCCTCTTTGAGCAGCATCACCTTCACTCCGACGATGCAGCAGACCCAGATCGGCTGGAATGACGCTCTGACGTTTGCCAAGAAGACGGGACTTGTCAAGTCAGGACAGAACCTGAACGTTACAGAGGGGTCGGTCTGGACCAACCAGTTCAGCGGGTAGCATCTTCAAACTCTAATTCATGACAAGATTGCAGCTCTCCGGCTGGCTGGAGGGCTGCAATCTGCTATTGAGAGTTTTTGAACAGGTTCTTTTGGGCGTGCTTGGCGAGATTGGCCTTGCGACCTTGCGATTGTGGGAGATGGTAAGGCACGCAGTGTGTTTGATCCGTCTTTGCAGGGTGGCTCTGGTATTGATTTGACATTGGTGCGCTGATACCCTTGCGATACCGACACCGTTGGGATAGGGCATTCGAGTCTGGTTGCATCGCAGTCCTTGCTTTGCCGGCAGGTGCGACCTTTTTTTGTTGCAGCAGTTTTCGAACTCTGGATTTGCGGCTTGCTTGGCGAGCTGTCAAAGTCATTGCCGGTTCTGGGGGATTCTCCGGTACAGGCGGCCCTGGGCCAGTTGCCGGTGAGCGCGTTGTGCGGCAAGCTCAAAGAGGCGGGCAATAGGTTTCACGCAAGTCTCGGACCCCATTTCCGTTCCTTGCGGTGGATTGCCTATATTGTATTTTCGTTTACAGATGTGTGACTTTTGCGGTGAGAGGATGGTCAGAGAGTGACAGCCGGAGATCAAGCGGACATGGTTAGGGACTGGCTTATAGGAGTCGACGTGGGCGGGACTTTCACCGACGGCGTGCTGTTGCGACCCGGTCACGCTCCGATAATCGTCAAGACGCCTACGAACATTCCAGATCCTGTAGCTGGTCTGATGGGATGCCTCGATGCCCTGGCAGAGTCCGTCTCCATCTCGAAGAAAGAGCTGCTTGCCAGGACTGCAAAGCTGGGATATGGAACCACCCAGGCAGCCAACCTCATTGTCGAAGGCAAAGGGTCAAAGGTGGGCTTCATCACCACCCGAGGATTCAAGGACACTCTAGTGATTGCGGAGATCGGTCGGGAAAGGATCGGGATGGATCTGACCGCGAGCCGCGCTCCATCGCTCGTTCCGAGATCGCGGATTTACGAGGTTCGCGAGCGAGTGGATGCCCAGGGCAAGGAGCTGGCGCCGGTCAACATGGATGACGTAAAGGCTGCCATGGACGCTCTCGCAGCTGAGGGGGTGGAAGCCGTCGGCCTGTGCTTCCTATGGTCTTTCTTGAATAATGAGCACGAGGTTGCAGTCGCCGAGGCTCTGAAAAACTACTCCAACTGGTTTGTTTCGGTCTCCCACGAGGTTGCCCCGTTGCTAGGGGAGTACAAAAGGAGCGCCACTACCGCGTTGAATGCCCGGCTCGGTCCGCTTGTCCAGCAGCATCTTCTCTCGGTGGGGCGCAGCCTGAAGACCGAAGGGCTCGATGCCTTGCCGCTGGTCATGACCTCTGCTGGGGGACTTCTCACGATGGAAGATGCAGCTTCCAAGCCGGTGACTCTTCTTTCCTCCGGCCCTGCCGGAGGAGTCCTTGCTTCCAAGCTCCTTGCAGAGAGAATGGGGTTGGAGAACGTCCTGTGTGCGGATATGGGTGGAACTACTTTTGACGTCAGCTTGATCACCGAGGGCGAGCTGGCTCTCAGCGAGCGTGCTCAGTACGCAGGCCAGGAGATCTTCACCGAGGCTATCGACATCGTTTCGATTGGCGCCGGTGGCGGAAGCATCGGCTGGGTCGACCACGGGCTGCGGCTCAAGGTGGGTCCGGGCAGCGCTGGCTCTGATCCGGGTCCAGCCTGTTACGGACACGGGGGAAACCGCGCAACTGTAACTGATGCCAACTGCGAACTCGGAAGGCTCAACCCCAAGGGGCTTGCTGGAGGAAGGCTTCATCTCGACACCGAGGCGGCGAAGCGCGTGCTGTCTGATCTCGGCAAAGAGATTGGGCTCCGCCCAGAGCAGACCGCTGAGGGGATCATCTCCATCGTCGATGCGGCTATGAGTGACGCTATCAGGAGCCAGACCGTTGCCAAGGGGCTTGATCCCAGGGAGTATGCGCTCTTCGCCTATGGAGGCGCGGCACCCCTCCACGCTGCTTCCATAGCTGCAGACCTTGGAATAGCAAAGGTCGTGGTGCCGCTATTGGCGCCGGTATTCTCCGCGTATGGGATCGTCGCTTCCAACATCCAGCATGTGCTCTCGCGAAGCCGCGTGGTCCCGATTACTGATACCGAGACGATTTCCTCTGTCTTTTCCGAGCTCGAGGCTAGCGGAACCGCAGCGCTCGAATCCGACGGCGTCGCCGAGCCCGCTCGGATCCTCGTGCGTGCAGCGCAGCTGCGGTTCAAAGGCCAGATGCATGCGGTCAATGTCAGTGTGCCTTCTGGGCCGATTACTGCAGAATCGCTGGAACAGCTGGGCCGCAAGTTCGTGGAGACCTATGAGCGCCTGTTCGGAGCCGGCACCTCTTCAGCAAGCGCAGGGATTGAGGTTGTCACCCTGAGGGTCTACGCCATCGGAGTGACAACGGTTCCTCAGATCGACGCCGTCGAGGCTGAAGAGCATGATGGGGTGCCTTCGGGGAGCCGGAAGGTGTGGTTCAAGGGAGAGCAGATAGAGGTTCCCACCTTTACCGGGCCGCTTGAGCCGGGGACTCGGATTTCCGGTCCCGCTCTACTCGACTATCCAGGCCAGACGACCTGGGTTCCAGTCAACACCACCGCTGTTGTCGATCCGTACCAAAGCCTGGTAATGACGGTCGGCTAGGCGGCGGCACACCTTGGGGGGAAAATGAAAGCTGATCCAGTTCTTACCGAGATCATCTCCAACCGTCTCATGCAGATCGGTCTGGAGGGAGGGCTGGTGCTTCAACGATGCGCCGTGAGCCCGAGCGTGGTAGACGCCAAAGATCTGGGCTTCAACATCGCAGATGCCAGCGGCCGCACGGTGGTCTATTCGGTGTGGATGCCGAGGCACGGGACGACGCTTTCTTACATGCTGCAGAGCTGTATGAAGCGGTTCGAGAATGACATTCGTCCTGGCGACATGTACCTGGTCAACGACCCTCACTCTGGTGCGCTCCACATCTTGGATCTCGCCGTGATCGCTCCGGTGCACTACAAGGGGGAGCTGATTGCTTGGGTGGGCAATGCCACCCACCACGTTGACGTTGGGGCGATGACCCCGGGGAGGTCGCCGCTGGCGACAGACTGGCACCAAGAGGGGATAATATTCAAACCGACCAGGATAGTAGAGGGCGGCAAGATCAGAGATGACATCTTCAACCTCTTTCTTGACAACATCCGGATGCCAAGGTACCAATCGCTGGATCTCAAAGCACAGATCTCTGCGAATTTTGCGGCATCGCAGAAGCTTATCGAGTTGGTCGAGCGGTACGGTACTGATGCTTTCACCGAGACTGTGGAGAGCTCCATAGAGCTGGGAGAGCGGCAGGCAAGAGAGAGGATAGCTGTCCTGGAAAAGGGGGAGTATCACGAGGCCACCTACCTGGACTATGACAGGCTTTACAGGTTGGAGTGCACGCTAACGGTAGACGATGCTGGCTTGCACTTTGATTTTTCAGGAACTGATCCGGAGGCGAAGACTTTCATCAACTGTGCTGTTCCTTGCGCGGTAGCCAACCTGCACAACATTTTGGCATGCCAGCTCTTTCCCGACCTGTCAGTCAACTACGGCACCTGGACTCAGGTTGACGTGTCGATTCCAGCTGGCACGATAATCAGCTGCAATCCACCGGCACCCTGCTCCGGCGCGTCTACGATCACCGGCTGGAGAGTTCAGGGAATCACGATGGCTCTTCTCACCCAGGCGCTCAAGCGAACCGAACGCTCCAAGTTCGCTATGGCCGAATGGGGCTGGGGCTTCACCGATGTCCAGTGGACTGGTTTCGACCAGCAGGGCCGCTGGTACAGCCTCAGGGGTGATATGAGCATGCACGGTGGTGGAGCCAGAGCAGAATCCGACGGGATTGATGTCGCCAACATCGCGGGCTCGACGAATACCAGCGT
Organism: Actinomycetes bacterium; assembly: GCA_021799035.1. Classification (GTDB taxonomy): domain Bacteria; phylum Actinomycetota; class Acidimicrobiia; order Acidimicrobiales; family Acidimicrobiaceae; genus SCQM01. The sequence goes on from JAJZBG010000010.1 coordinate 27,832, forward strand.
TCCAAGCATCGAGTCGTACGAGTACCGATATCCGGTCCTTTACCTTGAGAGGGGGCTGGTGCCAGACTCTGAAGGGGCGGGGCAGTTTAGCGGGGGCCGGGCCGGATACTGGTCGAGGTGCCTGTACGGTGTTGATTCTGCGGCCGACTGCACCTTCTATATCGGTCGCGACGTTTCTTCCTTGGGCGTTCATGGCGGACACGACGGTGCCCCGGCGCGAATTGCCCTGAAGAGGGGGACTGATGTGCTGGCTCGCATTTCCAAAGAGGTTCCTCTCTACGACGAGCTGGATGGAGAAGAGGAGCTCTTCTCCCAGATGCCGCCCGGCCTGGACAGGGTCGTGTACTCCGGCGACGTCATTTGCGTCAGGGGAATGGGCGGCGCTGGATTCGGCCCGCCGGAGCTCAGATCGGAGGAGGCAGTGAGGCATGATCTAAAAGAAGGGCTTCTCGGCGCCGAAAGGGCTCTCGAAATATACGGAGTAAAGGCTGAATAGCTGTTCAGTTGGTAAGGTGACGTATGCCGAAGGCGTATGTGCCGTGGATTTTCAACCCCATGGCAAGCAGGGGTTGGCCTGCGAGGCTGAGCTGTTTTGCCGACATTGAGAAGATCTCAGTCAGTTGTCGAAGTGCAGGTCTCGATGTGGGCCTGTTTGTTTTTAGGAGGATACTTTGAACTTTGAGAACAAGGTGGCGATCATCACTGGAGCCGGCCGCAATGTGGGAGAGGCGATCTCATGCGCTCTGGTGGCTGAAGGTGCCAAGGTCGCCCTGATCGACAACAACCAGGAGCGCTTGGACCGGGCCGTCGCCAAGGCATCTAAGGCGGGTTCAGGTTCCGCCATTGGCATAATCTGCGATGTTTCCTCTTCAGAGGATGTGCAGAAGATGGTTTCTGAGGTGGTGAAGGCCTTCGGTGGCGTCCATATGCTCGTGAACAACGTTGCCGTGACCGATCGTGGTGTCAACGTGCTGGATCTCGCTGAACAAGAGTGGGATAGGGTTCTCGACATCACCCTGAAGAGCACCTTCTTGTGCACGAAGTATGCCGGCAGGCAGATGGTGGCACAGAACGAGGGTGGAGCAATAGTCAACATAGGCTCGACCTCCGGCTTCCATGCCCGTGGAAATGCCACCGCTTACTCTGCGGCAAAAGCGGGGGTTTTGCACGTGACCCGGTCGATAGCCTTGCAACTCGGGCAGTTCAACATCCGGGTCAACTCGGTCAGTCCCAACAAGGTTGGATCACCTGTAGGAATGGACGAAGAGCCTCCAGGGCGTCCGCGGAAGAACGTGCTTGGGCGGGGAGCAGTTCCTGAAGACATTGCCAATGCAGTTCTTTTCCTCTTGAGCGACAAAGCCTCGTTCGTGACTGGGATCGATGTTCTGGTCGACGGTGGCGCAACAGTTGCAATGTCTATGGACTGATCAAAATCTTCTTTGTACCCGTGAGTAACAAAGAGAGCGTTCAGCTGGGTCCTCCCCCGGGTTTTCCGGGGGAGTATTTTGTGTCATGTGTCACAAAAATAGGGCCTCACCTGCTTCTCAGTGAATTCACAGGAGCTTTCAAGCTGAAAAATTAGGTGTTCGATTTTGCGGGCGGGTAGGCTTAAAAACAGAGGAAAGTGACACTTTGTAAGTGTCTAGGACAAATGGAGCGACTCTTCATTGTGAGGAGGAAATTATGGAACTACGAGTTCGTAGAGACGTAAAGCTCCTGGTTCTGGTAGTAGCCTTCTTCAGCGTGATTGCAGGTTTCTTTGCAGGGTTGGCAGGAGACACGCAGGGCTGGTTGGGGGGAGTGCTCTACGTTGTCTTTGTGGCTGGTCCACTGTTTCTGATCGGCTTCGCGCTGCGCTCTTCCAGTACAGGAGTCGAGAGGACAACAGCGGTAGTGGCCTTGGCATTTGCCCTCTACTGGTTTTCAGTGGTGAGCGGCAACTGGCAGCAGTACAGCTTGATCGAGAGAGTATTAGTCCCTCTGATCATGAGCCCAGCGATACTTGCTTTTCTTGCAGCCTTCTTTGTTGAGCTGCCTTCGTTCAGACCCCATCATTTGAATACGGGGAATCGGTAGCACCCCAGCCGACCCAGCACTAAGCAGTCGAAGGTTGCCAAGAAAGTCCTAACTATCATCGGGTTCGGTCTGGAGTCTAGTGGGTCAGTTCCAGGAGCTCTTTCTGAGACAGTTTTCGGGTTCTTTCAGCTGGCCCTCGTCAGACATCTCCGATTGAATCCAGTTCACGGTTTCATAACATATCGATGGATGAAATCCCGATGCGTAAAGCTGCTTCTCTATAGTTTCCGGGTCATGCCCCAGGCGTGAAAGCGCTAGGGCGAGGTACCGGGCTTGCGCACGAAGCGATGCCAGTGCGTCCTTGGGATCGTACTGGGGCTCTTTCTTGCGGTGATACATGGCTTCCCGCCGTTCTCGCCGCGGAGTTGTCCAACGACACTGCTTAAATCCCATCTTCGATGCTAATTCTGATATGCAGAATGTCAAGGGGCATCACCAAATTGGCCCACTTAGCGGGATCTTAAAAAAGATTGAGCTGTGAAGAAAGTGGCCAGCTCTGTTGTGTAAGTGACGGGCCACTCTGAGTGAGCTTTGATGAGCTCAGATTTTCGCAGAGAGTTGAACCTGTAAAAAGCCTGCAAATTGAGCATCTCATATAGGAATTGCCGAGCGGCTGTTCTTGATGCCGCTTAGGCGCGCTGGAAGATGGAGAATTGGCAATGCGCACGCTCGGGTGTAGAGCCTTGTTAGTCCGGCTTTCCGAATCCTGAGATCGCCAGCACGAGAAAGATCAGTGCGAAGGCGACTACGATGACAATTTCGCCCCATAGAGGCAGCAAGTACCCGAAGATCGTGACACCGGTGGCAAATCTCGCCGCTGCTGCGGGGGGCATGTTCTGGGCGGCAAAGACCACATGCCTTAGCGGATCAACAGCGTAGGTGAGCGGGTTGATCCTGGTGATGAACGCCAACCAAGAGGGCAGTCCTTCGAGCGGGAATAGCGCTCCGGACAGAAAGATCATTGGGAACAGCACCAGCTGCATCACAACTTGAAACCCCTCCATTTTCTGGATGCGGCTGGCTACGAAGACTCCAAAAGTGGTAAGCGCGAAGGCCATCAGGGCTTCGAGGAGGATGACCTCGACCACAAGCATCACCGTAAGATGCACACCGATTAGAGGCGCAAGGACCAGCATGATGGTCCCTTGAACCGTGGCAATTGTGCTTCCTCCCAGTGCCTTTCCAAGCACCAGTGCCCCGCGACTCACCGGTGCTACGAGCATCTCCCTCAGAAAGCCGAACTCTCGGTCCCACACGATCGAGATCGCCGAGAATATTGCCGTTGTCACGACAGTCATCGAAACGATTCCAGGAAAGACGAACTTTTTGAAGTCGAATCCTCCGGTGGTGCCGACAAGCGTTGTCATTCCGTAGCCAAGCACGAATAAGAACAGTATCGGTTGGACAAAGCTCGACAAGATTCTCGTCCTAGTGCGAACGAATCGAATTATCTCCCTGTGCCAGACCATCTCTATTGTGCGCATTTCGAAGCCGAAATGGTTGCGCTCGTCGACGAGTCCTGGACGCCCTATAGAAATATTTGCGGTCGCCAATTTGGCCTCCTACCTTCTAAAACTTCTGAAATGCATGGGGAACGCCCGCTCTGCGTGACCCTCACGGATTTCACGCCCGGTGAAGTGCAGGAAGACGTCGTCCAAGTCAGGCCTGTGCACCCGCACGTTCCGTATGGGGACTTGGGAGCCTTCGATTATGGCCGTCACCTGTTGCTCGCCATTTTCCACGTAGACGACGAGGCTCTCTTCTCCAAGCTTGACCTTGTAGCCCAGCTGTTCGAGGTTGGAGGCCGCGAGCTTGTTGTCGCTGGTGGAAAGCTCCACGGTATCTGACCCCACCATCTTCTTCAGCTCGTCAGGTGTGTCGAGCGCGACAATGCTGCCGTGGTCGATTATCGCTATCCGATCGGCATACTCTGCTTCGTCCATGTAGTGGGTAGTAAGGAAGATTGTCACGCCCTCTTCCGTGCGCAGGCGCAGCACGTCTTCCCACATCAGGGCCCTTGTCTGCGGATCGAGGCCAATGGTCGGCTCATCCAAGAACAGCACCGCGGGCGTATGCAACATCCCTCTGGCTATCTCGAGGCGCCTGGCCATTCCGCCAGAGAAGGTCGAGACCAGATCCTTGCGCCTTGCCTCGAGGTCCACAAGCTTGAGAACGCGATCAATGCGCTCATCCACCTGCTGCCGTGGCACCCTATACAACACGGCATGAAAGCGCAGGTTCTCCTCAGCGGTGAGCTGCTGGTCGAGCGTGGGTTCTTGGAAGACGAGGCCTATGCGGCGCCTGACAGCGGTGGGTTGTCGTTGCACGTCAAAGCCATCAACCGTCGCCGAGCCCCCTGTTGGCTTGGTAAGGGTGCAAAGCATCCTTATCGTCGTCGACTTGCCTGCACCATTAGGCCCAAGAAATGCAAACACCTCTCCTTGGGAAACCTGGAAGGTGACTTCTTTTACGGCCTCTATTTCGCCATACTTCTTAGAAAGCGAATTGACCTCTATGGCAGGCACTTTGGTGTCCGCGCTCACTGAGGCCTCGGATTCTTGATCTTGCGCTGGTTCGACTGGTTCTTTCCCGATCGGGTTTGCCGGGCCTTGGTCATCGCTACTTGAATTCATCCCATCTCCACGCCTATTCGCCTGACGGGCCTCAACCCACCTTTGTCGTGTAGTGCAAATACTCAAGGCGCGGACCCTGTCCCAGTCCCCGGTGTCCATAGCCTTTGTTATGGCCGATACTGCCAGTCTATTTCCAAGAGGGGATCTGTCAACTCTGTCAACTCGCCCAATTGAGGCGCCTGTGTGGAAATGCCGAATGGACTGCCAGTGCCTGATTTCACAAAGGTCAGACGGCTGTCTAAGGCTCTGATTGTCGCCTAGCTATCGCTGGGCTGCATCCACACCTTTTCGGGATGGATCAGGATCTTGATCCTTCTTTCCCCGGGCTGGCGATTGGGGTATGTGTCTAGGCCTAGATATTTCTTGGCCAAGTAGTCTATGTGGGCATCCGCTCCCTGTTCAGTCACTTCGACAACTTTGCCTTGAAAGGCAATTGCCTGATAGGGGTTGTTTGGGTCGAGAGCAGAAAGAGCTATTACCGACCCTTTGTGGATGTTTCTCGCCTTTGAGCGCCCAAGGGCGGTGTTGATGACGACATTGTCCCCCTCGATATCGACCCAAACAGGGGTCAGATGGGGGGTGCCATCTGATTGGACGACTGCTACATGAACAAAGACCGGTTGGGCTAGAAGCTCCTTGGCACCCCGGTTCAACGCAGTTTGAGCCATGAAATTCTCCTGAAGTCGTCTTCTGTTGTCTATGAAGCTTACACTAGAGTCTCTGCTATCTCTTGGCGCACTCGGCTTTGGACTTGGCGCGGCGAAGGTGCAGCTGTCGCCTGCTTATCTCTGCGGCAGGCAATCGCAGCGTGACAGGTGCCCTTCTTCTAGAGCCTTTTGGCGGATTTGCCGTCAGCACTATTTTGCCTCATATACAGAATGGGTTTGCCGAGCAATGACGATCAAGCGTTTTCTGAAAAAGCCAGAAGAAGCAATTTCAATTTAGCGAGATGCCACCCGATGTGAGGTGATATATGTATTAAGGTATGAACTTTGTCTCATAGCTTTTCCGGTTTGCGGTGCTGCTATGCGATCAAATGTTCTTGGGTCCATTCAGGGGAATTAGCAGTTAGCCAATGGCAGAGGGTTCTGCCGCGGTCTTGGCAGGCCGCGTTCTGACGTCTGTCCGAGAATGATTCTTACCCCGGCTTGGTCCTATCATCGGCCAGAACATAGAAGGATCGCGTGCCTGTGGGAGCACTAACGTCGGGGCTGTCGCTATTGGCGAGCCCATCAGTGATAGGTCTCATGTTCGTCGGAGCACTTCTTGGTGCCTTCGTTGGACTTATACCAGGTCTGGGTGGAGCTGTGCTTCTCACCCTTTTGTTGCCTTTTCTATTTCATCTTCCTGTTGCAGAGGGTGTTGCCCTGATTGTCAGTGCGCACGCAGGCATCTATTTCAGTGGCTCCGCCACTGCAATTTTGATCAACTCACCTGGCGCCCCCGAGTGCGCTGCCACGACGTTGGACGGATACCCGATGTCTCAGAAGAACCGGGCGGCGGAGGCGCTCGGGATTTCTGCAATGGCAACCGCGCTTGGTGGAGTGTGCGGGGTTGTCGGCCTTGTTGCGTTGGTTCCGGCAATGGGGGCAATCATTACGGTCCTCAAGCCGGCCTCATACATGCTTCTTGCAGCCTTTGCAATCATCTTGATTGGAAAGCTTCAGTCTGCATCTGTAACCAAGGGGATACTGTCGGGGCTTTGGGGGATGATGATCTCTTTTGTGGGGTATGACCCCAGCACCGGACTCCAGCGTTTCGGATACGGCCAGCTGAGCCTCTATAACGGCGTGAGCATCGTCGCTGTCGCCCTAGGCCTATTCGCTTTTGGAAGAATGTTCTATCTTTATGGCACAAACCGTGCCATTGCTGAGGTGGGGCCGACTGTCATCGGCGAGCGAATAGGTGGTCAGGTTTTCCGCGGGGTCGCTGAGGTGATCCGCCGCCCGGTGCAAGTCTTAAGAGCCAGCGTCGTTGGATTTGTCGCTGGCCTTATCCCAGGTGTTGGAGGGGTGGCAGCGAACTTCGTTTCCTACGCTCAGGCTCGAGCCACTTCCAAGCGTAAAAGCGAGTTTGGCACAGGAGTTCCTGAAGGGGTGATAGCTCCAGAGTCCTCCAACTTGGCAAAGGAGGCAGCTTCTTACGTGCCTCTCATCGCATTGGGCATTCCAGGAACGGTTGGATCGGCAGTCATATTGAGCGCCTTCACGATTCTGGGATTGGCTCCAGGGCCTTCCATGGTTTCACAGCATGAGCCGGTCATCTACCTTGTAGCTGCCGTTCTGCTTTTCACCGGGTTCTTGGCAAGCGGGTTGGGCCTCTCCGTGGCTCGACACCTTGCTCTGATAACGACGGTGCGCGGCGCTCTAATGGCGCCTTTCGTTATCGTGTTGGGAATTGTGGGAACCTGGGCGGCAACCACTAATTTCATCCAGCTCGACATATTGATAGGTATTGGCGTGGTCGGCCTTGTCATGCTAAGACTTGGGTATTCGCTGCCAGCGGCAATAATTGGCTTTTTGCTTGGGTCAGTATTCGAACACAACTTGACGCTGACCGAAGAGGTTTCAGGCTGGAGCTTCTTGAAGCAGCCTCTTCCCGATTTCCTCTTGATTCTGGTGATCTTGAGCATCTTCAGCACCCCGTTGTATCGTGCGATTAGGAGGTTCTTCACAAAGGAAAATTTTGTAAGCCTTGGAGAGGCTGGGTCGGTCACCATGGGGTCGTTGCCTGAGTCTGTGCCGCCACCCGCCAAGTCGGAGAGCCGAGTTTTCAAAAAGCCTGGTTCTTACTTCGAAGTGACAGTTGACGCGGTATGGGTCATTGGTGCTGCGATTTATTGGGTGACGTGTGTTGGATACCCATCAGTTTCGCGCACGGTTCCACTCCTAGTCTCCTCGGCTGCATTTTTACTGGGCCTCGTCCAATTGCTCTCCAACTTTTTTGTCAGGCTTCAAAAGCTTACGCACGGTATCGGCAAGGGTGAGGACAGGCATGGCTCAGGACGGGTAGTTGTTGCAAATGTGGTGTCCGGAAATCGAACTGAGTACCGCCGCGAATTCTGGATCATTCTCTGGACGGTTGCGATGCTTGTAGGCATCTGGCTTGTCGGGCTTCTTATCGCCATACCTGTCGGGATTCTGGTCTACTTTTTCGTGCTCGATCGCGGAAGCTGGCGTAGGGCTCTCATATCAGGCGTACTCATGTACCTGGTGATTTACATAGTCTTTGTGAGGCTGTTGGCGACTCAGCTGCCCCACGGGATCCTTTGAGTCTTAATCGAATACACAAGCAATGAGTGGAGGAGCATGTCGTAAAAGTAGCTAGAAACTGTGCTTTTTGTCGTAGTACGTTCGTCCTTTTCCTATACAGGGGGAAACATTTCATGAAGAAGAAAACCAGGTTTTTGAGGGCGCTTGCTGTTGCCGGTGTTCTTGGCGGCGCTCTTGCCGCATGCGGAAGCTCGTCGAACTCCAGCTCGACAGCAACGACTGCCGCTTCAAGCAGCGGCGGGGCTTCCACGTCTAGTGGGCAGTCTGCAGCCTCATTTTTCAAGGGGAAAACGATGACCTTCATTGTCCCCTTCGGTGCAGGCGGTGGTTACGAGCAGTGGGCGCTGCTGCTCAAGCCATACCTGATCAAGGAGCTCGGCCTCTCGGCACTGAACATCGTCAATGACACCGGTGGAGGTGGAACAGTTGGCACCAACGATCTCTATGTCGCCAAGGCGGACGGGCTTACGATCGGTGACACTGACGCAACGGGCGATGTTCTGAACCAGATCCTCAAGGTTCAAGGAGTCAAGTATGACACCACCAAGTTGAGTTGGATCGGACGTCCTGACACTGCTGCCCAGGTGGGCGTGATGATTGCCTCGTCAAATATCAAGTCCATGAAGCAGCTTGTGTCAACCTACGGCCCTGGTAGCTCGAAAACGCTGGTAGCTCTGGCTGCTGGACAAGGTGGCGCACCATACATCGGTGAGAGGATCTTGTTCAATATGCTAAAGATCCACTATCGCCAGATCAGCACTTTTCAGGGAAGCAGCGCGGCTAAGGTCGGCCTCCTCAGCGGCGACGGCAGCTTCCTTGAGATTGGTTACACCTCGATGCTTCCTTTGATATCAAGTCACAAGGTCAACCCGGTCTACGTCTGGCGCCAGAGCAGCTTCGCTCAGCTCCCAGGGGTCCCGAGCGTGAGCCAGATCGAGAGCGACTTCAACTTGAGCAGCTCGCAGTCGGCAACGCTGAACAGCTTTGACGGCGTGATGGAGATGGGGCATGCCTTTGCTGCTCCTCCAGGAGTTCCCGCAGACAGGCTCGCAGCGATCCAGACAGCATTCAAGGATGCGCTCTCCAATCCTTCTTTGATCGCCCAGGCCAAAAAGGAGAACCTGGTACTCGGCTACGCGCCTGGTTCAACTCTCCAGTCGATTGCCAATGCTGCAAATTCCAATGCAGCGCAAATCGTGAAGGCTGCATCATAAGGTCATGTAAGGAGTTGCGAGGGTCCGTTGCGACAACCTCGTTTTAGGTCTCAGGCTGGTGAAATAACCAGCCTGAGCTTTTTAATATTGGATTTGCCGAGTCTGCTCAAGCGAGGTCAACCAGAACAGCTGAAGGGTTTTCCTGTCGTGTCGGGATGCTGAACGAAAGTCAAGGGTGGACGTCTTCCAAGAACCAGTCGCTCGGGATCTCGTGACCTAGTCCCTGTTCGCAAGCTCTCTGGTAGATGACGTGGCCGACAGCCGCAAACTGGATTCCAAGCCCTGAGCTTGGTCCGGTTCCACTTCCCCCAAAAAGAGTTATCTGATCTGGACCAGTCCGGCCAGGCGACTCGCCAATCATGATCTTGCCGAGTTCGCATATTTTTGCATCCCACTCCTGTTTCCAGTCGCCCCTCTGCATGACCTCGTCTGATATGGCTGCTCCGCTGAAGTGCATAGACTTTTCTTTTGCCCTTGTCGCGATTACGGAAGCTCTTTCATGGGTCGTGTTGTCGAGCTCTCCCCTTTGTACCGAATTCACATGCTGTCCATCAACAAGCCAGTTCCCCTCGAAGACTGGGTCTAAAGAGTTGGTGGCGCAGGCAACGACGTCGCAGCCGATGACGGTCTCCCGAGGTGATTTCACAGGTACCATAGTCGCCTTGACAAGGGGCTGCACCTTCTCGCAAAATGTCTCTGTATGACCCGGGGTGGGGCTGAAAACCCTTATCTCTTTCAGTTCATGGACTGCGTCGAGCGCCATTGCCTGGGCGTCAGCCTGCCAGCCGGTGCCGATGAGGCCGGCGATGTGGCTGTCAGGTCTCGCAAGGTACTTCGAGGCAAGTCCGCTGGTCGCCCCGACGCGCATTTTCTGGAGGAAGCCGTCCTGCATTATCGCCAGAAGTTCCAAGGTCTCTATGCTAAAAAGCAGCACCAACCCAAGAAACTTCCCGCCTGGCGCCATGGGAAGCTTGTCCCTCCTGCGCAAGCCGTTTTCTGTGACTTCGGCCAGGTGGTCTGAGCTAAGGCGAAGGCCGTGGACCCCGAACCTGGGTAGGGACCCGTCCATGCTTTTGAAGAGGTAATAGTGGTGCGGCTCGAGCGGTGTGTACGTGTGGGTTCTCGGCCTGTTCGATGCCTCCCCTCTGGCCAAGTCAGCGAAGGCAGGTTCAAGAACGCTCAAGCAGTCATCCATCGTCAAGACTTGTTCAACGTCACGATTCGAAAGTACTCTCATCTCTCTCCTGAAACTCACATAGATTATCGCTTCACGAGGCACCGCATGAATTTGGCACCTCGTGAACTTTCAGCTATTGGGACCCCTTTTGCGGCAAGAGCTACGCAGCGGTAGCATCCCGACGGTATGCGCTTACTTTGGGTTATGGAGAAGTGTTGGGCGCCATGAAGCCTAGGAGTGCATGTTCTGCCAGAGCAGCTCCGAGTCGATCTTGAATCCCAAATCCAACTCCTCGGCCTTGCGCAGGATGGTGGAGCCGACTGCTGCAAATTGCGAACCCTGGCCCAAGTTGTTTATGAAGCCGGTCAACTCCTCCGGATTTTCGCGTCCGGTGGCTCGCTTTACTGAAAGGTCGGCAAGGGTCGGGTATTTTGACCAGTCTAGAGACGAATGGACCGGATGGTCTTGAAGCACCGTCCCCTCGAACGTGGGAAGGCTGGAAGAGCTGACGGTGATCTCCTTGAAGTTGGTGTGAAGGATCAACCTGTCGATTCGGTCGTAGCCCTCGTCGGGAACTTCATCCCTATGGAGGGTAGAGACGTGCATTCCAGGCAGCAGCCACTCAGGATTCACGAACGGCTGCCTCGAGTTGGTTGCCGTCATGAGGATGTCGCAGTCTGAGGCAGCTTCATCGGGGGAGGCTGCCGCAGAAACCCTTACTCCGATCTCCTGTTCCATCTCGTTGGCAAAAGTCTCCCTATGTTCCTTGTTGGGGCTCCACACGCGAGCCCGTTCAAGCGTGCGCAGATGGCTCAACGCAATCAAGTGGGCTCGAGCCTGACCTCCGGAGCCGAGGATTCCAACCTTGGTGCTATCTTGCCTGGCAAGATAGTCGTCCCCCAGAGCACTTGTAGCGCCCACCCGCATCCTCTGGATCGCACCGTCTTGCACAATGCCTTTCAGCTCGCCGTTCTCCAAACTGAACAGTGCCACCATGCCGAACCATTTTCCAGGCGCTTGGGGCTCCTTCTCGCGACGCAGATAGCCCTCTTGGATGCTGAATCTCACGAGATCGGAGGAAAGTCTGATAGCGACAAGGCCCCCTCCGACAAATCCTCCAACCATCGTCTTTAGGTAATGGGCTCGGCCGATGAAGGACTCCGACTCTTCTAGATCAGAGGGTCTTGACGAGAGTGGATGATGAACATCGGTTCTGGGCGTTCCAACCGAGATGCCCTGCCCTATCTCGACATAGAGATTCCGCAGAGCTTCGATGACTTCTGGCATCGTGATGAGTTTTGCCACGTCTTCATTTCTGAGATAGCGAACCATGAATAGGCGTCCTCCTTTAGAAATCGACGACTAAGGAGAGGTTTCGTGGTGATGTAGGATGCCCCCCCGTGGTTGGCCAGAGGCCTGCAAATTGCGAACCTTGGCTGCCGTCATCAGGATAGCAGAAGCGTGCCAGCGATTTAGATGATTCGATCACTTGGATCTTTCCTGCGAATGAATCGGGCGGCCTCTCGCCCCATTACCCGTTTCGGTGAATTCAACCAGATGTTTGACTATGATTCACGGCTGTAGATCCATTCGGCTTTGCCTTATGCGAGATGGGGGAATGAGATGCTTCTGATAGACAATGCCACTGTTGAAGAGCTTCTTACAGTGGACGACTGCATCAACTCTCAAGACTCCTGTTTCAGAAGGATATCAACGGGTCAAGCTATCCATCGCCCTCGAATCGATATGTACTCCCCAACCGGAAGAGAGCGAGACTACCATCGGTGGGGCACCATGGAGGGTGCAGACGCCGAACTGGGGGTGATGGCAATCCGTGTAAAGTCCGACGTCATCTCCTGGCCGCGAGATGCCGAAAACAGATGGACGGAGGAGAAGTACTGCAGAGAGCCCGGCACCTACTGCGGTTTGATCTGGTTGTTCAGCACCCGAAATGGAGAGCCTCTCGCGATAATCCAGGATGGCTACCTTCAGCACTACCGCGTCGGGGGCGGGGCAGGGCTGGGAGTCAGGTACCTCGCCAGGCCCGAGTCCTCTGTTGTCGGGATCATTGGCTCAGGAGGCATGGCGCGAACTTATATCAAGGCAATATGCAACGAGAGGCCGATAGAGAAAGTGAAAGTCTTCAGCCCAAGCAAAAAGCACCGAGCCGAGTTTGCTGAGGAGATGGGTGGGCTTTTGAATGTAGAGGCACGACCAGTCGATTCGATGCTGGATGCAGTCAGGGGGAGCGACATCGTTGCCACCTGTACCGATAGCATGGATCCTCTTCTTTTTGGAAATCAGCTCGAGCCGGGAATGCATGTGACGAATCTGGGGCCTGCTGAGTTCGACGAGTCTGTGTATCAGCGTTCAGATGTCGTGGTGCGACAAGGCGTTGGAGGTCTTGACATCCCCGAGAGCGATCGGGTCCAGCGTTTGAGGGGCCATAGCCCGATCGCCTACATTGCCGGCTCGGAAGAGGAGATGCGACGCATTCCCGATCCGATCAAAGGCCCATCCATGTTTACCAGGGATGCTGCAAGCTTGATGGACATCATGGCTCATCCTGAGATCGGCCGCACCAGTGCTGACCAAGTCACGGCTTATATAAACGTGGGGAATCAGGGCTTGCAGTTCGCGTCGGTTGGAGAGCTGGTGTACAGAAAGGCAAGGGAGAGCGGCCTTGGTCGGGAGCTTCCCACTGAGTGGTTTCTTCAGAACATAAGGGACTGAACTGGCGCTGGAAAGGCACACTCCACTCCACTTCGAGGTGGTGTAATCGCAAGATTTTCGGACGGCGGTTTGTCGGTTTGCGTCTTGGCTGGACAGGCATGTTGGCATATCCGGTGCCCTTGCTCAAGGAAGGGCTGGAGATCGTCCACGTCTTGGCGATCACCCAATGTCCTGAATCGCGTTTCATTATGTGATACTGTCGTCCTAAATTTGTTCTGAAGACTGCAAAAGGGGGGACTATTTTGCTGAAAAGGGAACTAGCTGCCGGCGGACTGTCTATGGAGAATGGCCCGCAGGCATCCAGAAACCGGCTGAAAAGGCTTCTTCTGGCGGTAGGAGTCTCAACCGTTGGAGCGGCGACACTTGCGGCATGCGGGAGCAGCTCCAGCGCCGGCTCTACCGCTACCACCGCTGCGAGCAGCTCTACAACTGCAGCGAGCAGCAGTAGCAGCGGCATGCCCGACCTGTCGTTTTTCAAAGGCAAGACGATAGATCTGCAGGCTCCTGATAAGCCCGGAGGTGACGGTGACCTCTCCACCCGCGAGATCGCGCCGGCACTAGCGCAGGTGCTCCACGCAACTGTTAACGTTTCCAACCACCCCGGTGCTGGCGGCGTTGTTCAGGCCAACGGTCTCTACACGGCTTCACCTGATGGGCTTACTCTTGGTGTGGTTCACCTTGGGCCCATAATCATGGCCAACGCGCTCGGACTCGCCTCCGGCCTCAAAGCGGACATGACCAAGTTCAGCTGGATCGGCAATATTACAGGGCAGCCGTTCGTGATAGGGACCCAGCCAAATGATGGGATCAAGACATTTGCGCAGCTGGTGAAGGTTACCTCGCCGAACACTGTGATAGGAAGTACAACCGACGAGGGACCGAACGCCGTGATCTACTCTGTTTTCGGGATCAAGCACAAGTTCCTGTTTGGTTACCCGAACAGCGGCTCAGAAAAGCAAGGTTTCCTGGCTAACCAGGGTCAGAACTGGAACTCCTTTGCTGGGGTTGTAGATCCCATGGTCAAGGCAGGCCAGATGCGGGCGTTGGCTATAACAAGCGTGCCGTCGATACCTGCGATGCAGCAGGTTTTCAAGGGAGTGCCGACGATTTCGCAAGAGGTGACCGCACTTGGGCTTAATCTGACTTCCACCCAAAAAGAGGCACTGAATGGAATCACTCTCTACTCCAACTACTTCGCGACGCTTGCTGCGCCTCCAGGTCTGAGTGCAGGAAAGCTTCAGACTTTGCGCACTGCATTCTCTGAAGCAATGAAGATGGCTTCCACCCAGGCACTGGCGGCGAAGTCGAATGAGCCTCAGTACTACGTGAGCGGTCAGAACACTGCTTCGGCTGTTCAGACGATGCTGACGGACGGGCAGGCGTTGGCCTCATTCAAATCGAACTCGTAGCAGCTCTAATAAGTAAATAGAACTTGAATCCTTGCTGTCAGGCCCTTTATTGGCTTGGCAGCAAGGAAGTTAAGGAATAGCTGAGCTTGAGATGGTAAGTGATCTTTTCCACGGGTTGACCGCACTGCTCTCCGGGGGCCCTATTCTATTCCTGATTCTCGGGATGGTAATAGGCATGCTAGTCGGCATGTTGCCGGGTCTTGGAACTGCAGTCGCACTGAGCATCCTTCTTTCCTTTGTCTACCACATGAGCATCATCAACATGGTGGCCTTGATGCTTGGTGCGCAGGCAGGAGGTTACTATACAGCTTCTATAACCGCGATAACTCTTAACACCCCGGGAGCTCCAGAGTCTTATCCCACCACCCTTGATGGCTTCCCCATGACTGAGCGGGGAGAGGGCGGCAAGGCTCTTGCTATATCGGCTGCAGCGACTTGGATGGGTGGTTGGATCGCCTGCATTATCTTTGTTGGGCTGATCCAGGTCGCCAGTCCCCTGATTACCACCTTCAAGGCTCCCGACTACGTGGGAGTCATCGCCCTTGCAATGGTATTGGTGGGGCTGGTCGGGGACACCCCGATGAACAAGATCGTAGTCTCTGCGGCCTTCGGCTTGATGCTCTCATTTGTCGGCAGCGACCCGGTCACGGGCGTCTATCGTTTTACTTTCGGCCTTCCTCAGCTTGCTGACGGGGTTGCCGTAGTTCCTTTCGCCCTGGGCGTCTTTGCCATCACGCAGATGGTAGTGATGTACGGCACCGGACGAGGTGCCACGAGTGCGGCGCCAAAGGTGGGTTTGAAGAACCTATCCAAAACCGCATGGGAAGGCATATCATACACTTTCCGCCATCCGGGCTCCGTGTTTCGTTCGGCGATCATAGCGTCGCTCCTTGGGCTCCTTCCGGGCATTGGCGGCTTTGCTGGCAACTACGTCTCTTACACAGTGGGAAAGCGCCTGTCGAGAAAGGGTCGCGAGTTTGGGACAGGAGTGCCTGAAGGCGTCATGTCCGCTGAGGGCTCCTCGCTATCCAAGGAGGTCGCATCGCTTCTGCCTGCGGTTGCACTGGGGGTACCTTCGGGAATCGGGATGGTGCTCTTTATAGCAGCGATGTCTATTGAGGGTATCGAGCCGGGACTCGCCCTTCTTCGTGAGCATCCCTCGCTGCCTTATACCATGATGTGGGTCATGGCGATAACGGCATTGCTTTCCTGCTCGATTGGCCTCATCCTCTCTCCGTGGTTGAGCAAGGTGTCCCGAATTCGTGGTCCGGTGCTGTTTCCCTACATAATCGGACTTGCAATTATCGGAAGCTACGCAGCAGCCACGAGTTCGATAGGCTTTGCCGAGCTTGCAGTCTTTGGCCTGGTGGGACTAGCCGCACGCAAGGCTGATTACTCGCTGGCAGCGATGATCATCGGCTTGGTCCTTGGAGGCATTTTCAACGATCAGGTGCACGTCACAGCGGAGACCTATGGTTGGAGCTTCCTTTGGAAGAATCCGATTGCCGATCTTGCCTTGCTCGCTGCAATAGTCCTGGTTGGGGTTAAGGCGATCCCGAGCACGAAGCGAATGTTGAGCCAGAGGCGCAACAGCCTCGATGCCTACACTGGCGGCGCCCACATTCCCGGGCAGGCGGACTGGCAAAGCAACATAAACCTTGAGCTGCTGATCGACGTGGTGATGCTTGTCGGATCGACATGGTACATGATCGTCGCATTCGGATACCCTTCAGGGGCAGGGCGGGTAGCAGGCGCGGTGTCAGCGGTGGTGGTTTTCATTGCAGTATTTAGGGTGATCTTCGACGCCAGGAAGTTCATGATCATCAGAGGTAGAAGGCAGGCCCCAGAGACTGAGTCTGGAGGCCAAGAGCCCATTGTTCCGCAACAGGGATCGGGGGCGCCACTAGGCGAAGCCGAAGGGATCCCAGATGTTCAGGGCGCAAGCCTGGAGGCGCTTGTGCGTCAAGGCGCCGTGGCCACGGTGGAGGCGCCTGAATATTCTGACGAACCCCAACAGGGTGGCCGTCGCCACTCGGTTGGTTTGCGCGAGTTGGTGTCGTTGGGTTGGTTTGCCATGTTCATCGTCTCGACGGTGATTTTCGGATTCCGGATCGGCATCCCATTGGCGGGCGGGATATACAGCCTCGTGGGAGTGCGGTGGTCGAGGACTTGGCAGAGGGCTGTGTTTGTTGTCGCGACCGTGATAGTTCTTTACCTTTTGATCATGGTGTTCGTAGACACCCTGCACTACACCTTCTCGGGCATCATCTGAGAAGCTGATCGCAGTCTGCTTTGCTGAAGCGCTGTTCAGATGTTGCCGATCGTTGTTGTAGCTGGCATCGTCGACACGCTTCAGGCATGCAATTCGAGCTGACTTTGCCAAGGGCCAGGGCGATGTGGGCAAAGCTCGGTGCAACATTTGCTGGTTGTGCTCCTTATGAAGCATTGGAACGCCCGCCTAGGGCTGAATAGAAGAGGGGGTATGTAAATTGCTGTTTTTGACCAACGAACATGTCATGGATGTTCTTGACATGCCGGGCTGCATAGACGTGATAGAGGAGGCTTACCGGGACCTGAATGCCGAGAAGGCCGCTTATCGTCCCCGAATCGACCTGTATGTTCCACAAGAGCCCAACTATTACCGTTGGGGGACCATGGAGGGCGCTACCCGCTCCAGAGGGGTGTTCGCCATACGGATGAAGTCGGATGTCCTGGTCTGGGATCAGGAGGGCGAGGTTCAGACCGAGGAGAAGTTCTGTGTGAAGCCAGGCACCTTTTGCGGCCTTGTCTTTCTCTTCAGCGTCAAAGACGCTCGCCCCTTGGCCTTGATGAACGACGGCTACATACAGCACATGAGAGTTGGCGCATGCGCCGGCCTCGGCGCCAAGTACCTTTCACGGGCGGACTCCAAGGTTCTGGGAATGATCGGCTCGGGTGGAATGGCCAGGACATACGTCAGCGCAATCTGCCATGTCCGCCCAATCGAAAAGGTCAAGGTCTACAGCCCGACCAGAGAGCACTGCGAGGAGTACGCCGAGGAGATCAGGAGCTCCATGGGCATCGAAGTTGAGACCATGAGTTCAGCCGAAGATGCTGTACGGGGAAGTGACATCGTTGCACTGTGCACCGACTCGCTGATCCCGGTCATAGAGGCCTCCTGGCTCGAGCCTGGCATGCACATAACAAATGTTCGATCGAACGAAGCAGGGATCGAAGTCATAAAGAGAGCGGATGTGATCGCTCGCCTTGGAACCACGACTCTCCCGCGCGACGGAGTCTCCGACGTCACTGTTGTAGGCGGCGACGGGATGACTGGTTACATCGCTGGCAGTATGAAAGAGGCGGAGAGGATTCCAAGGTCCCTCTCCAAAGAGATCGACAATCCAAATGTTGGAACTATCCCGGATCTGATGGCAAAGCGCTGGCCGGGACGGACAAGCGATGGCCAGATTACATTTATCAACAACCAAGGGACGCAAGGCCTTCAGTTCGCTGCCGCAGGGTCGCTTGTCTACGAGCGCGCAGTAGCAAAGGGTCTGGGTCACAAGATGCCAGACGAGTGGTTCCTTCAGGACATACGTGATTGATCGCAACCAGCTGAAATCTTCGACGAGTTGCGAGGAATCGCGCGGCGTGAAGCTGTAGTGTGGCAAGCGGAAAAGAAGGACCTCTCTCTCGCTTGTGGTCGATCTGCGCGACAAAAGCCTTCCGTGAGGGAAGGGCGGATTGCCAAAATCGGATTATCAGGCGCCTTGGCGCAGCATGGAGACTGCTCTGTGTGTCGACAGTATGCAAAATCGTAATTGGGAGAGGGTCTGGGCTATACGGGACTGTTTAAGTGGTATTCGGCTAGAGACGGGAGATTTAGGTGACGCTAGTGCTGAGCATTGAAGAGCAGCAAGAGATTCTGGACATGAAGAGTGTGTTGGGAGCTCTGGAGGTTCTCTATCGTGAGCAGGCAGCAGGAAGGGCCTTGACGAGGCAACGCTCTGACGTAATCGTGCCCAACCAGACCGGGGTCTACGGGCTCAAGTCCATGGATGGCGTGGTGCCGGCCTTCGACGTCGGGGCAGTTCGGATCAACTCCGACGTGATCACCTGGCCGAAAGTCGGCAATACAAAGAGAAGGGTGAAGGTTCCCGCCGCTCCGGGAAACCGTTGGGTTGGGCTGGTTCTCCTGTTTTCCGTCTCCACTGGTGAGCCTTTGGCAATCTTCCCCGATGGCTTCGTGCAGAGAATGAGAGTAGGGGGCACCAGTGGCCTCGGAGTCAAGTACCTTGCCAGAGAGGACTCCAAGGTGCTGGGCGTGATCGGCTCTGGGTGGCAGGCCGGTTCGCAGGTGCTTGCGGCATGCGAGGTGAGGAATTTCGAGCGGGTGGTTGTCTACAGCCCGACTAGAGAGAACCTGGTCAAGTTCGTCGAGGAGATGGCTCCACAGGTCAGTGCTCCAGTGATCGCGGCGGACTCAGCAGAAGCGGTCGTGTCGCAAGCAGACGTGGTCTTATGTGCCACGAATTCGCTCCAGCCGGTCTTTGACGGAACTCTTGTGAGGTCGGGCCAGCATCTCGGCTGCATCAAGAATTGTGAACTCGACGACAATGCGTTCAAGCGCGTAGACAGGCTGGTGATCCACTCCATTGACTCAAGCCCCAAGCATTTGGTTATGGAAGAAGCAGAGGCTCCCGGAGAAGATCGTGGCTGGGATGACAGCCACGGCGGCATCGACTGGAGCAATGCGCCGACTCTCGCCCAGCTTGTAAGCGGTGCTGTTCCGGGAAGGCAATCGAGCGAAGAAGTGACCTGCTTTGACAATAACCTTGGGCTTGGCATCCAGTTTGCCGCAGTGGGGGCGAAGCTGCTCGAGATAGCTAAAGAGAAAGGTGCTGGGCACGAGCTTCCTACCGAATGGTTCACCCAGAAGGTTCACCCGTAGCCGGAAGGCAAATTCATTGCCAAGCGGTGGCTCATCCAAACTGGGTGCAAACACGTTGATTTTGATTTTGAGTTCCATAGACGATGGAGGCGGATGTGCTGGTAATTGACAACCAGATGGTAAGCGAGCTCTTGAACGCCGGAGACGCGGTGGCGGTACTAGAGCAGTCGTATATAGATCTTGCTGCCGGGGAGGGGATCTGCAGGCCGAGGATAGACATGAGGATCCCAGTGGGTGACGGAAAGTCTGTCTACCAGTGGGGAACAATGGAGGGTGGATCGGCCAGGAGCGGTTACTACGCGATTCGAATGAAATCGGACGTGCTGGTGGAGGAGACAGTCGACGGCAATCGGACTCAGGAGAAGTACTGCATAAAGCCCGGCACCTTCATGGGGCTGGTGCTCCTGCTTTCGGTGAGAAATGGCGAGCCTCTCGCTCTTTTGAACGATGGAGTCCTCCAGCATACGCGTGTAGCTGCTGATTCCGCGATTGGAGTAAAGTACGGCTCCAACAAAGATGCCAGGGTTCTTGGAATGATTGGCTCGGGCGGCATGGCGCGCAGCCATCTCGAAGCCATAATGACGGTAAGGGACCTCGAGCTAGTTCAGGTTTATAGTCCGACAAGGGCGAACAGGGAGAGGTATGCAGCAGAGATGGCCGAGCTGTTCGGGATCGAAGCAAGAGCCGTGGGCTCAGCTGAAGAGGCTTGTAAAGGCGCTGACATAGTCACCGGCTGCACAGATGCGGTAGGCCCAGTCATTGCGGGACGCCACCTGGAAGCAGGAGCCCACGTTACAAGCATCGGGGGCCGCCCTGATGAAGAGGCTCGAGAGAAGTTCGTCAGATGGCTGAGGTTGGCAGATGCGACTGTGCCCGTCAGCAACAAGGCATGGGGAACCAGGGACGAGTATGTCTACTACCGCGCTCGTCCGGATGATCCGATCTGGCAGCAGCACCTTCACGGAGCGAAGGCTTGGAATGTCTACGGCATCGAGCAAAAGGTCGTGACCCTGGCCCAGATCCTGAACGGTGAGGCAGAGGCTCGAGGGGACAGAAGCGATATCACCTTTTCCGAGCGGGGCAATGCTCAGGGAGCTCAGTTCCACGCAGTCTGCGGGCTCATCTATGAAAAGGCCATGAGCAAAGGGATCGGCCGCGAAATTCCTACCGAGTGGTTGGTGCAGGACATAAGGGACTGATATCGAGGGCCCCATTCGCATCCATCCAGCCTTTTGCGACCAGGCCTTTCAGTCTTGAGCCGCTTGTTCCGGCCGCTGCTCCGGAATAGTCTCAATGCGCCAACCTAATGACCACTCCTGTTCAGGCACCTCGCCGGCTGCTTGTGAAAATGCTCTGAGAGCGGCGAGAACGGGGCGCCTGTGCTCGATCGGCAGTCTTCCCAGAATTACAGAAAGCTCCTCTCTGCGTTTTTGTGTGACCTGGACAACCAGCTCCCGGCCAGGCCGAGCCAGAGAAACCTTCACAAGCCGCCGATCTACCGTCGATCTCCTACGGGAAATGAGTCCTTTTCGCACCAAGCGGTCGCACATCCTTGTCGCCGTAGAAGGTCCGACCCCCAGGATCGAGGCCAGGTCCGCTATTGATTGCGAGCCTCGGGCTGCGATCTCGACGAGAACCCGGTACTGAGCCAGAGTAACTTCCTCCGCTACTTCACCCAGTGAACGGGCGGCCACTGCGACGAGGGCTCGGCTTGCGCCCAGAACTGCGTCAACCAGTTCTTCATCGCCTTCGAAGTTCTGCCGTCGATCGATATTTGGCATCATCACCTATTGTATATGTCTATAATTGTCGTATGCAATCAATTTATACTGTTTCGTTGTTCTACTATGCCGCGAGCAATGGCCCTCTTTGCGCCATGATGAGCAATGCGGGTATCTTCGAACAGTCGTGCACTTTCTGTGGCATAGCTCATGAACGGTCGGATTTAACGTAGAAGGAAGACGATGAACTCCTCGGCTAAAAGCGGTTCAGTCGAAAAGAATCCAAGGCGCCCTCTCGCAGCAAAAGGATCAATAAGCATCCTCGGCAGGCTGTCCAATTGGATCAAATCCCTCTCCTACCTCCCAAAGTGGTTCATTTTGGCTTCCGTTATCGGCATCATTGCCGGCCTGGGGGCCATTGTTTTTTATGCGGCACTCTCGTTTTCAACGCACATCTTTCTTCAGCTGCTCGCGGGGTATACAGTTCCCACCCCTTCTGGGGAAGGAAACCTAGCCGGCTCCGCGAGCTACATACGGGCGTGGGCAATCCCGCTGGTGGTAGTGCTTGGAGGACTGATCTCCGGATTCATTGTCTTCACTTGGGCGCCCGAGGCTGAGGGCCATGGCACCGATGCCGCTATCGATGCCATACACCACAATCCTCGGAAAATACGGCTGCGGGCGGTTGTGGTCAAGATCATCGCCTCGGCAATCACGATAGGCTCTGGAGGTTCTGGTGGCCGTGAGGGTCCGACGGCGCAGATCAGCGCAGGGTTCGGCTCCCTTCTTGCGCGAGTGCTCGATCTCTCTCCCGAAGATGGCAGGATCGCCGTGTCGGTTGGAATCGGCTCGGGAATCGGTGCGATCTTCAGCGCTCCTCTGGGAGGCGCAGTTCTGGCAGCAGACATTGTCTACAGGGACGACTTCGAGTTCGAAGCTCTTCTGCCCGGGACGCTTGCCTCGATCATTGCTTACGCCATCTTCGGTGCGGTCTACGGCTATGAACCACTATTCAATATCCCAGGAGGGTACAGCTTCAGCCACCCTATACAGCTGCTATGGTTTGCCGTTCTAGGACTGGTGGCCGGAGGAATGGGGCTTCTTTATTCGCGGTCCTTTTACGGGGTTGTGGGGCTCACCAAGAAGCTGCCTTTCACGCGAAAATTGCAGCCGGCAGTCGGTGCTCTCCTTACGGGGCTGATTGCACTGGGGCTTCCTGAGGTTCTTGGAACCGGATATGGCTGGGTTCAGAAAGGGCTTTCTGCCGAGCTGACCAGCCTTCCTCTATATATCATTTTGCTGTTGCCATTTGCTCGGATAGCAGCCACGGCCTTTTCGATTGGAACCGGGGGATCTGGAGGAGTTTTCGGTCCCGGAATGGTGATCGGCTCGTTTACCGGGTTGGCCGTTTGGCATCTTATGCAACCGTGGGCGCCTGGGATTAGCCACGACTCTGCGGCGTTCGTGGTGGTCGGAATGATGGCAGTTTTCGGAGGAATCTCGCGTGCACCAATTGCTGTGATGCTGATGGTGGGCGAAATGACCGGGAACATGAGCCTGTTGGCACCTGCCATGGTCGCGGTGTCGATAGCCTGGTTCATAGTGGGACGCTCCGACGACAGCATTTACCGCTCACAGCTTCGCACAAGGGCGGATGCTCCTGCAAGGAGGCTCAGCTTTGGACTTCCACTTCTCACTACCCTCAAAGTGGCAGATCTTGCTCGCCCAGCTCAAGTTGTCGTCGAAAATAGCAGTTCTGTCTCAGATGCGCTCAGCAAGCTTCGGGCAGCTTCCCTTCCCGGCGCCCCGGTGGTGGACAAGGAAGGCAGGTACGTGGGAGTGGTTGCGGCATCTCGACTGGAGGAAGCAGCCAGATCGGGTCCTGAAAACCAGCTGGACGGGCTTGTCGATGCCTCCCTGGCGCCACTTCCCGTAGCTTCTAAACTCGACTTGGGGCTGGAGATCCTGTTCCAGTCCGGTTTAGCGTGGGTGCCGGTCATTGACGACGACAGGAAGATCTCTGGGGTTCTCTCGGTTGGCGATCTGGTGAGGGGCTACAACAAGGCCCTCGATTCTCGCTCCGGCTACATGTACGACATCACGTCCTATGCGCTAGCTTTGGAAGCTCGAGTTGAGAAAGGCGCACCGGTTGCTGGCAAGATAGTTCGCGAAGCAGGGCTTCCATCCGGTTGCGTTCTGGTTTGGCTCCAGCATGACGGGGTTCGCAGGCATGTTCAGGGATCTACAGAGATTGCCGAGGGGGATGTGATAAGTGCGATAGTAGCGGCCGACCAAGCTCGAGAGTTTCGAAGAATGCTTCGCAGCAGCCAGGTAGCGCCACCTTCGTAAGAACCTTTTCTGCCCGCCTTGCCGGAGCGTAAACCACCGCACCTATTCGCTCCGGCAAGAGCAGGAACTAGATCACCAGTTTGGGAGTATCGCCGCCTTGACTTCAGTCATGGCCTTCATGCCGTTGAAGGCATCGGCTATGTTTTCGAGCTTATAGGTTCCCGTTATCAGGTCGCTGAATGGGAACTTTCCGGACTGGAGGAACTGGAGAGCCTCGTAAAAGTGTCTTCCTGCACCGGAGCGAACGCCGATAATATTGAGCATCTTGACGCTCACCGCCCTTGGGGACACTCCGATATCGGTGGTGCCACCGCCTTCGCCGATGGAGAGGTATCGCCCGCCAGCGCGGACCATTTCGAGGCCTTCAGGAACAGCAACGTTACCAGCACACTGAATTACGACATCGGCACCGATTCCGCCAGTATGGTCCAGCACCCACTGGATCCTGTCTTGCCGCGCTGGCATCTCATCTATGTTCAGTGTTGCGTCGGCCCCCCACTCTGTGGCCACCGCAACTCTGGTAGCTGGCGCACCTATGGACAGCACCCGCTTGAATCCCCGACTCTTCGCGACTGCCAGTGCGTAGAGTCCAACGGGTCCGGTTCCTTGTACGACTGCGGTCTCATGAGCCGGCACTCTTCCCAGACGCTCGAAACCATGCATTATGGTTCTAAGCGCGCAGGCGGCTGAGGCTGCAAGTTCGCTTGGCACTTCCTTTGGCACCTTGATCACAGATGAGCGCGGTGGCACGTACTGGTGAGTGGCACAACCTCCAAGCAGGTGTGGATATACCGCAACCGGCTCCCTGCCAAAGCGGAGAGCGTTGGGGCACATTGTTGGCTGGTTTGCCACGGTGCAGTAGAAGCACTCCCCGCAGAAAGGGTAGGCCCAGATGACTCTGTCACCAATCTCAACCGGCTCTCCCGTGACATCGAAGCGCTCCCCATTTTTGGCCACTATGATCCCACACGACTCATGGCCGGGAACATACGGCATCGATTTTCCTGCAGAGTGCCACAGATGAATATCGGTTCCGCAAAGGGTCGCTGCCTGAATCTCCGCCAGCATTGCACCCCGCTCAAGCTGTGGGATGTCGACCTTGGAAATCTCAGGTCTCTGGTCGACCCCTGGAATCAGCGCGACGGTGGCTTGTTTGGTATCTGACATTTTTCTTCCCCCAAAAGGATTTGTTAGTGATCTGCAATTGAAGTTTTTATTGCTACTTTCCTGCGTCTAAAAGTGCGATTGGATTGACGTGGGACATCAGCCTGATGTCTTCTGTAGAGACTCCAAGTTCATACAGCAGCCCGAGATACATCTGCATCTGGTCTGGCTCAGGAAGTCCCGAAGTGCCGAACACATCGGTAGTCACCACACAGCTTTCTGGGCCTAGCCTTTCGATCCACTCGACTACCTTCTGTGGACTGATGCGTTGCGACTTTGGCAACATGCCGTGCAATGTCCATTCGATGTAGGCGCCGCATCTGGCAGCTTCTAGGATCTCGTCCTCGCTCGCCCCGACTGAGCGGCTATCTGGATGAGTGAAAACGAGCCTTCGGAATCCGATCCTCTCTGCCTCGCGGGCCAACGCTACGCACTCAGCGCCAGAAAGGTGCCCAGTTGAGAGCAAGATCTCTGCCTCTTTTGCAACTCTGATGACATCGCGCGCTTCACTAGTGAGGGCACCTGCGCCGTCCAGGACCGAGAGCCCGGCCTTCATGAAAGCGGTAAGGGAGGGCAGGTATTTGCGAATCGTCCGGGAAAAGCCATTATTAGCGAGGTCGTTGGCGGATGTCCAGGTCGGAAAACAGGCAGCTTCGCAGCCTTGGAGGATAGCTGCTTCCAACACTCCCGGGTTGATTCCGCCGATCAGGGAATTTAGCACGATGCTGGGTACCACCCTGATACCGTCCACGCGCTGGCGGATATGATATACGCGATCCATGGTGGGCCAGATGTGCGACTTGAGAACATATCCAGCCATGCCCCTCTCTTTCGCGTACTCTGCCTGCTCGAAATCGTCAAGGGCCATTCCAAGGCTGGGGTGGATCTCTGGAAAGCCATGGGTGTGGAGGTCGAAGCTTCCAATCAATAGCTCTCTGCTCAACTGCTGCATTATTCCCTTTCGCGTATCTATCGGTATTAAGGCGTGCCAGCCCATCGACTTAGAAGGTGCAGTGTGCGGTATCAGTGTCGGCCGAGTGTGCCAGGCGCCACAATTTTCAAATCGATGTTAGCAACAAATTTGTGATTCGCGAGGAAAAAAGGTGGATGGATTCTTGAGGCGGGGTTGACAGCGGGCTCAAATATGGCAGAGGCGTGCCAAGCACTCAGTCCCCGAAGCTAAATGTAATGAATCAGTAAATGATAATCGTGGGTAATTGCTAGCTATTGCTGGGGGGTCCTTGACAGCGAAACATTCACGTGATAAAAAAAATATTTCACTGCTAAAAGCAGCAAGGGGGCGTGCTCGGGTAGGGCACTTTCACTTACGGTATCCCGTATCTAATTATTAGTTGGAAAAGGACGGTAACAGGGTTGGCAACATCCTCACGTCCCAGAATCATGGGGCGTTTCAAGAAAAGTTCGCTTTTAGTCTCAGCTGGTGTTGTGGCGGCAACTGCTTTGGCGGCTTGTGGGTCCTCGTCAAGCGCATCATCATCGAGTACTACGGCGGCTTCATCGGCAAAATCTTCTTCGTCTGGCAAGGCTGCCAGCGGAACTCCGGTGATCATTCATGCGATACTTTCTGAGACCGGGCAAGGAGGCTTTCTTGGAAGTCGCCAGGCAAAGGCGCTCCAGATTTTGGCTAAGCAGGTCAATGCTTCTGGTGGCATAGACGGCCACCCGGTACAAATGGACATTCTCGACAACCAGACAAGCCCGTCGACCGCAGTGTCGCTGGCAACACCTCTGATCTCACAGAACGTTCCCTTTATCCTCAACGGCAGCATTGGTGCAGTCGACAAGGCAGTTGATGCTCTCGCCACGTCAAGTGGGCCTCTGATCTACGACCTCTCGCCGGTCGAGCACCCGCCAGCAGGAAGCAAGATCTTCTCCGCCGGCTTCTCGCTCTCGCTGGAGATTCAGTCTGACCTGACCTACTTCAAGTCAATGGGGTACACCAGGATCGCTGCACTGACGTCTACCGATGCTTCGGGGGTGGCAGGGTTCTCAACCTTGCAGCAGGTGCTGTCGCAGCCGCAGTTCTCCTCGATACATCTGATAACGCACCAGACCTTTGCTGACAGCGATGTAAGCGTGACGACGCAGCTGTCTGTCATCAAGGCGGCCAAGCCGCAGGCGATGATCACCTGGGCGACGGGAACGCCCCTCGGCACAATCCTGCAGGGTATGTCTTCGCTCGGAATGAGCAACCTTCCCACGACAGCAGATTCGGGTAACGGCTCATTTGCTGAGATGAAGCAGTATTCTTCGGTGGCACCGAAGGACCTCTATATTGCCATTGGTTCACTGACAGTGCCTTCAAGCCAGCTCCCTGCTGGTCCGGTGCAGAAGGCAGTGGCCAGCTTCCAATCGGCGGTATCCGCAGCTGGAGGAACTCCAGGTCTTGGATGGGGTCTTGCATGGGATCCGGCAAGCCTGCTGATAGGCGCGCTGCAGAAGCTCGGTCCTAACGCCACGTCGGACCAGATTCTCAAGTACATGGAGAGTTTGCACAACGTCGCGGGAGTCATAGGTCTGTACAACACCAGCACCAGCAACCACAGAGGGTTGTCCACTAGTGCTGTTTATCTGGCATCATGGAATGGCTCGAAGTTCATTCCAGTGACCGGTCCTGGAGGAGTGCCGCTGTCATCTTCATCGGCGGGATAACAAGGGCCCAATATCGGCATGATTTTCAAGGAGGTCTGAGGCACAGAGCCTCGGGCCTCCTTTTCTTATTCAGCTGCGAGCCCAACAAGTCTTTGTCAGAGATCGAGCTTGGGCTCAGACGCTGGTCTTCGGGCGGCCCCTGACGATGTGAAGGACAACCATTATAAGTGCGATTAGAAGCAGCAGATGAATTAGCATGCCTCCAAAGCTTGCAATAAGCCCGAGAAGCCACAGAACTACGAGCACTGCTGCGATCTTTAGGAACATCTGAACTCCTTTGACAGCAGGATTCTTGTTTGAGGCTGCGACACTTCCTCTGAGTCCTGCCGAATGTTATTCCTGTTCGACCAAGCTAGAGGCTCTTTGCCGGGTCTCTTTGTTGAAGCCATAAATCGGTTCCAAGCCAGCGTTGATCTGCCGATTGCCGTCAAGCCCCTGTGGCGCGCCCTTTCCCACGCCAAACGGCGCCAGCCTGCACTTAGAGGACGTTGTTGATTCCTCGGTCTGGATTTGTTCATGCCCACTTCCAGCTAGGACCGATAGCTTACTATAGCTCGAAATGTCTCCGGTAAATGGGCCATGCGCAATGAGGATGGTGGAAGGCTTCCGATCGCTCGTGCAACCTGCAAATTCAGAATCGAAATGTCTGGTCGCCCGTCCCTTCTCAGTTGCGCACAAACTATCGAGGATCGGAATATCTATGTCTGTTGTCGTGTTTTTCTGAGTTGCTGCCCATTGATCCAGTCGGTGGCATGCGGACTTCTCCTCGATCTCGAATTTCAGCGAAAGGACAGAGCATGCAGTACAGGTTTCTTGGCAACTCGGGCTTTCAAATATCTGAAATTGCCTATGGCAACTGGATCACACACGGTTCACAGATTGAGCGCGAGACTGCGATCGAGTGTGTCCATGCCGCCCTGGAAAGCGGAATCACCACGTTCGATACAGCCGATGTCTACGCGAACGGCAAAGCCGAAATGATACTGGGCGAGGCCATAAAAGGGCAGAGGCGGGAGTCGTTGCAGATATTCACCAAGGTCTACTGGCCGATCGGTCCCGACCCCAAGAGCCCCAACGATACCGGACTGTCACGAAAGCACATATTGGAGGGGATCGACGGTTCATTGAAGCGCCTGGGCATGGAGTATGTCGATCTTTACCAGGCTCACAGGTATGACATCTTCACTCCGCTAGAGGAGACAATGCGTGCCTTTGCCGATGTGGTGCGTGCCGGGAAGGCCCTCTACATCGGGGTAAGTGAGTGGCCTGCGGACAAGATCCGTGAAGGCGCCAAGCTTGCAAATGAATTCGGTTTTCAGCTGATATCCAGCCAGCCAGAATACTCGATGCTCTGGCGGGTGATCGAAAAAGAGGTTGTACCGACCTCGAGGGAGCTTGGAATAGGGCAGATCGTCTGGTCTCCAATGGCTCAAGGAGTCTTGAGTGGAAAGTACCTTCCAGGCAGGGAGGTGCCTCCAGGATCGCGTGGAGCCGATAAGAACGGAGGTGCCGAAGCTATTGGCAGGTTCCTCAGCCGCGAGATACTCGACAGCGTGCAAGAGCTCGCACCGATTGCAGCGGAGCTCGGGATCACAATGGCGCAGTTGGCACTGGCCTGGGTGCTCAATAACGACAATGTTTCGGCAGCGATAGTCGGGGCCTCTCGCCCCGACCAGGTGGCGGAGAATGTCAAGGCCTCCGGGGTGAAGCTTCCAGAGGCGATAATGAGAAGGATCGACGACGTGCTAGAAGGGGTAGTAGAGCGTGATCCAAACGAGACTCAAATGCGCGTGCCCACGGTCAGGTACGCATAAAGGCAGGTACGCATAGAGGGCCTATGGCGTCATCTTGCGTGGATGTCGCCTGGGCAAAACCGCCGTCGAGCTTGGCCGGATTAGACCCATTGGTGAAAGTCCTGTTCAGCAGGTGAGAGTGACGCAAACAGCGAAGGCCGCCTCACTCAAGTAGGCGGCATGGTTTTCCAAAATACCGTTCTTTCTTTGGCCGGCTTTCCCAGTTTAACTCAGCTTTTGCGGTTCAGAATCAGGTCTCAAAATGAGAGATGTTTAAGGGGCGTTCTGGTCGGCTCTGGTTTATGCAAGCTATGATAAGTGTCACACCTTCTGCATTGTGGGATCAGAAATCGGTGACGCAGCTGTCAGCTGCATCTTCTGGTCCTCGGCATGAGGTGTTGCTTTAGGTGAGGGGATTGGATCGGGCGTTACTCGCTAGCGGCGTTTTGCGATCCATATCTGACAATTGCACGAATAAAAGGGGATACTTATCTATGCAGTTTTTCTCGAAAAGAGAGGGCGCACGTGCCGGAAATAGGAGGATTGGCAGGCTAGCTCGCCTTTCTTCCCTTTCCGCTCTGATAGTCCTTGCATCAGCCTGTGGCAGCTCAAGTGCTGCGAGCTCCAGCTCTTCGAGTGGGAGCAGCTCGTCAAAGAGCGCCAGCACGACCGTCGCAACTTCAAACATCAACGTTGCGTGCGACACGGGCTTTTTCAGCTGCACGCCGCTGCTGGTTGCCAACCAGGAGGGATTCTTTGCAAAGAATCACCTGCACGCGACTTTCATTCCGATCTCCAGCAGTACAGCCGGCGAGGCAGGGTTGGTGAGCGGGAGCATTGACATAGGACTCGGTCCTGATCCGTTCGTCATTCAGTCCAAGGCAGGAATCCACGTCGAGGCAGTCACTGGCCTTACGACCGAATACTTCTTGATCTTGGCGAACTCCTCTATGCCAACTCCGGCCAACGAGAGCCCCGCTCAGATCATGCAGAGCCTGCGTGGAAAGAAGATCGGCCTTGTGGGACTCGGTGGAGAAGGCTATGACACGCTTGAGTACGGCCTCAACCAGGCTAAGATACCTCTCTCAGCTGTCCAGATCGTCGGTTTGAGCGGCATCGGTACCCCTGAATTCGCAGCTTTGCAGAGTGGCGCGATAAATGCACTCGTTACAGATGTGGCAGGTGCAGCATCGCTAATTGGCAAGGATGGCATTCACCAGCTAGTCAACTTCAACCAGCCTGGCGTCCTGCCGAGCTACTTGTCCGGCGCTGCAAATGGTCTCCACGCCAACACCTTGATGGCGACGAAGAAGTGGATCGACGCGCATCCGGTGCAGGTGAAGGAGTTCCAGAAAGCAATGGCGGAGGCATCGGTTTGGATGCACCAGCAGTCCAACTTCGCTGCCACCGAGAAGATCGAATCTCAGCTGACCGGTCCCACGCTCACTGCTTCCGCGCTCAAGTACGTGACCCAGAACGTCATCGACAGTGTCATGGCCGTGTACGTAAACAAGGCCAGCATGCAGGCGCAGTACCAGCTTGACGTGAATCAGAAGATCATCAAGCCGATTCCGAACGTCAACGCGGCTGACTACATTGCTCCCGGCTGCCCATCAAGTGCGGCTGCGGTCAACACATTGGGCGCTGCCGGCGCTTGATAATGGGGGACCCGATGACTCGTGCGGAATCTAATTCCACTGAACCTGGTTCGGTAGTTGATGAGCGAATGGGTTCACAGGCCTCTTCTGGGCTGGCCATAGATGCTCAAAATGTGAGCCTGTGGCTGAATGGATCGGAGGGTCCCGTTGAAAT
This sequence comes from Actinomycetes bacterium, assembly GCA_021799035.1. Classification (GTDB taxonomy): domain Bacteria; phylum Actinomycetota; class Acidimicrobiia; order Acidimicrobiales; family Acidimicrobiaceae; genus SCQM01. Next base: position 58,791 of record JAJZBG010000010.1, read on the forward strand.
ACTCAGGAGAGTCAACCTGCAGGTGCGTGCTGGGGAATATGTGGCTGTTGTCGGTCCGAGCGGATCTGGCAAGACCATGTTCCTTAGCGCGGTCGCGGGTCTTGAAAAGATAACCTCCGGAACTCTGAAGGTCTTCGGGAATGCTCCAGCTCCCGAAGATCCCAAGACGGGATTTGCAATGTCAAGGGATGCGCTTCTTCCCTGGCGTACGGCGCGGGGAAACGTGGAGCTCAGTCTCGAAGCACTTGGGGTGCCTGCCAACGAGCGCAGGCAAAGAGCGGAGCAGGCGCTGGCACAGGTGGATCTCCTCGCATATGCGGATGTATATCGAGCTCAGCTGTCGCAAGGAATGCGCCAGAGAGTGGCGCTGGCCCGGACGCTGGTTACCAATCCCAGTCTGCTCCTTCTTGACGAGCCATTTGCAGCTTTGGATGCGCAGACACGAATTCTGATGCAAGAGAGGCTTATGAAGCTTCTTGGAAGCTATGAGGGGACCGTCTTTTTGGTGACTCACGACATTTCAGAAGCAATCCTTCTTGCGGATCGCGTGATCGTGTTCAGTCATAGGCCTGCTCACGTGGCGAGGGAGATAAAGATCCCGTTGCCGCGGCCTCGGTCGGCAGTCCATACCCGTTCGACACAAGAATTTCAGAGCATCTACGAGGAAATCTGGGGTCAGCTGTCTCGAGAATTCACTGCGGAAGATCTTTAGGAGGGAGGCTGAGATGTCGGTCGTTGACTTTTCCCAAAATGCCTCAGACCAGATAACCAGCGAGGAAGAGAGCGGCAAAGAACAGCTGCTTGCAGACACCAAGCGGTTTCAGCGTCGGCAGTCAATACAGAAATGGTCTATCCGGGTAGGTTTTGTAGTTCTGTGGCTTGGCTCGTGGCAGTATGTTGCAGCCAACAAGCTTCTGAACCCAGTGTTCATCGGGGAGCCAAGTGGGATCTGGAAAGCCTTCATCGGAATGTTGGGAGGCTCGATAGTCACCACTGATCTCAAGATCACGTTGTTCGAGAGCATCGTGGGATTTATTGCCTCCCTGGTCGTAGGCATTGCAGTCGCCTATAGCTTTGTCAGGTTTCCGGTGCTTGAGAGGGCTTTTCGTCCCATCGTGACGGCCGTGAACTCAGTCCCGCGAATCGCATTGATACCTATCTTCATCATCTGGTTTGGTTTTGGGCCAATGTCGAAGATCGCCAATATCGTCAGCTTCGTCACTTTCACTGTGTTGCTGGGGGCAATCGGAGCATTCACCGCATCCGATCGCGACCACATGCTTTTGGCAAAAGTGCTGGGCTTCAGCGAGAGGGAGCGCATGTGGAAGTTTGTCATTCCAAATGCGGTTCCCGCTTTGGCAAACATTCTCGAGCTTGCCCTGATCTACTCCTTTTTGGGAGCCATAACAGCTGAGATGCTTGGTGGCGCTCAAGGTGTAGGTGTGCGGCTTGTTCTTTTTGCGAATCAATACCAGACAAACGACTACTTCGCAGTTTTGTTGCTGATAGTGATTGTCACAGTGGTCATTGTGCAGGGGATGCGGCTCTTGCTCAAACGTTTTCTGAGCTGGCGTGAAGTAGAGATGCGAGGAGAATAGCGCTCTGCCTGTGCCAAATGATCTCCCTTGGGAGAAGCGGGCGGCTCCGGGGTTCCCCCCGGGGCCGCTCCTCGCTTAATCTTGCGGGCATCGCTTTCACCGAATGCCAGGAACGGGGCATTGTGGTTGGGATGAGATTCACCTACAATGTGGAAAAATTGAACAGGGGCTTTGGCGCGTAATTCTGTTTCTAGATGACTCTTTGCTGTGTAGTTCCAGCCATCGGTTGGGCATGGTTGATGCTCATTCCCATGCAAACAAACTGATCTGAATTTTCCCCAACGCCTGAGTCTCTGGGTGACGATCCCCAGGGGGTGGTTTATGGCGACGGTCCTTATTGGTACGGTTGGCGGTTTGTATTTGAAGCACATTGGCGATTCCTCCGAGGCAATTAAAGTCGGATTCGGCGATAAAGGATTTGGGACGATTCGCTCCATAGTTGTTGACCGGAGTGACGCAAGGCGGATTTTTCTATCTACAACCCGAGCAGGAGTCTGGCGTAGCAACGATGGCGGGGATTCCTGGAGGGAGATGAACCACGGCCTCATATATCAGGAGGTTTGGTCCCTCGAGCAGCAAACAGGAACCGGTGATCTCTTTGCAGGCACTGGCCCGGCATGTCTTTTCAAATCAAGCGACAATGGAGAGAGCTGGCAGGAGTTTGAAGGGCTGAGGGGCATTGACGGCCGTGCCGAGTGGTTCCTTCACCTGCCTCCATATTTCCCCCACATTAGGGGGATTGCGTTTTGCGAAGGGGATCCTGCGGTTCTGGTCTGTGCGGTGGAGGAGGGCGGAATTGTCACAACAAGCGATGGAGGGGATAGTTGGAGCAACTTTCGCAAAGGGATTTGCGACGATGCTCACAGCGTTGCGACAATGCCGGACGATGCGCACACCATTCTTGTCGCCACCGGGGACGGCACCTTCATAAGCACAAATGGGGGCGAAGGTTTCGCGCGGTGCTCAGGGGTTTATAAGTCTTATTCCACCCATGTTCTGACGAGCTCGCAGCTCCCTGGCGCCGTGCTGGTCGTGGCGGGTCGCAACCAGCCAAGGCATTGGAGGACTGACAAGGGGGCCGAAACTGGGTTTTTCGTTAGCCGTGATTCTGGTTCGAGTTGGTTCGAGATCACAGAAGGCGTCCCGGCGCACTTGCATGGGGGCGCTCATGCTGCATGCTGGGACCCGTTCAACGTCGGAAGGGCCTTCGTCGGGCTCAGTGACGGCTCCATATGGAGCCTAACGGTAAATGGGGAAGCAAAGCTCTGGCTGTCTGGCCTTTTCGCTGTCACTGCCTTGGCTGTCATGCCATGAGAGTGGGATTCAGCATTTAGAGCAAAATTCTGCTAGCTGCCTTGCATATGTCATATCTAGTACTATACTCAGTATATTACTAGAAAGAGAGCTGCCAAATGAGTGTAAAGCATGCGATTCTGGCCCTTCTCAGCACTGGGCCCAAGTACGGTCTGCAACTGAAGCAGGAGTTCGAGTCCACCACGGGCGATGTGTGGCCGCTCAATGTGGGCCAGGTATATACAACTCTGCAGCGCCTAGAGCGTGACGGCCTTGTCGAGTCAGATGATCCTGGATCCGATAGCGCTCATAACAGCTTTGTCATCACCACTTCCGGGCAAGAGGAGCTCTCCAGATGGCTCAACACGCCTCCAGATCTGGTGGCGCCTCCGCGAGACGAGCTGGTGATGAAGGTGCTGTGCGCCCTGAAGGTTCCTGGAATCGACGTCAACGATATCATCCAGACCCACAGGAGACACCTTGTCGAGCTGATGCAGCAGTGGACAAGGCTCAAAGAAGATGAGGCCGATTTCGATATTGGCTTTGCCCTCGTGGTCGATGCCGAGCTTTTCCGGCTGGATTCAGTCGCTAGATGGCTCGATGCCGCAGAAGCCAGGCTGCACCGCACCCCGATAAAGCCCCAGGCCGGCGACAGGGCTCCTGTCCTGAGGAGAAGGTTGGTGAGGCGCAAATGAGCTTTGTCGAACTCCGCAACGTTTACAAGTCATATGGGGACGGAGCAGCCAAGGTTGACGCGCTCCGAGGAATAGAGCTTTCGGTCGAACCGGGTGGATTCGTGGCCGTGATGGGGCCCAGCGGATCGGGGAAGTCGACGCTGCTAATGATCGCTGGAAGCCTGGAAGAGCCTACCGAGGGTGACGTTCGGATAGACGGCTTGCGGCTTTCGGGGCTATCGCGCAACCAGAAGGCGCGCCTTCGTCGCAGAACCATTGGCTATGTTTTTCAGGACTTCAACCTTCTCGCCGGGTTGACCGCAGTGGAGAACGTCTGTCTGCCTCTCGAGCTCGATGGAATAGCTGCGCGCAAAGCAAGGGCAATCGGGATGGCTGCTCTCGAAGAGCTGGGCCTGGCGGATCGCTCCAATCGCTACCCGGATCAGCTGTCTGGGGGTGAACGTCAGAGGGTCGCAATAGCTCGAGCGGTTGTTGGCGAGAGGCGTCTGCTTCTGGCGGACGAGCCGTCAGGCGCTTTGGACTCGGTCAACGGCGAGGCAGTGATGCGCATGATATTGAGCGCGTGCAAGACTGGCGTGGCTGCAGTCGTTGTCACGCACGACGCGCATTTGGCATCGTGGGCAGATCGCGTGGTCTTTTTGCGTGACGGGCGTGTAGTCGATCAGACAAATCCGCCTCCCAGTCCTGAGTCCATTCTTCAGCCCTCCACTGGGCCGAACGAGCCTTCTCTGTAGGGGCAGAGATGAACACGGTCAACCAACCCTCTCTCGCCAATGACGGCGGCATACCGGCACGCCGTGCAATGATTCGGTGGGCGTGGAGACTCTTCAAGCGCGAATGGCATCAGCAGCTTCTGATCCTGGGGCTCATCACCGTTGCGGTGACGGCGACAATCATTGGCGCAGCTGTGGCTAGAAATGCCCCGCCCCCTGCTAACAGCGGATTTGGCAGTGCGCGCTACAGCGCAACTATAGAAGGCTCGGATCCGCGATTTCAGAGCGAAGTTGCCTCATTTTCAAAGCAGTTCAAACCGGTTGAGGTGATCGAGAATCAGATTCTCAGGATTCCAGGTTCCACCATGACCTTCGAGCTTCGCTCCCAGAGTCCTCATGGCATTTTCTCGAAGCCGATGCTGACTCTGGTTAGCGGCCGCTATCCCTTGACCGGCGGCGAAGTGGCGTTGACGCCAGACCTGGCTCGCAATCTTGATCTGAAGGTCGGAGATGCCTTCAGGGTGGGCGGAGCCTCACGCAAGGTGGTTGGAATTGTCGAGAACCCCCAAAGCCTGCTTGACCAGTTCGCCCTGGTTACCCCTGGACAGGTCGAAGCAGCTACGACAGCGACCATTCTTTTCGACATCCCCAAGGGAATGTCTTTGGCCGCCGGGAACATTGGAAAGCCTGCAGTGAGCGCATCTCGAACTTTTTTGATCCCAAGGAGCCTCACCTTCGATGGTGTAGCGATCCAGAGCGCGTCCAAGGGATCTGCTGGCGCCTTTGCAAACCCTGAGACAATTTCGGTAGCTGGCTTAGCGCTTGGAATGCTGCTGATAGCACTTGTAGCGGTGGGCGGTTTCACCGTGGTTGCTCAGCGGCGCATGCGAGCGTTTGGCGTTCTCGAGTCGCTGGGAGCCAGCGACAAAAATGTCAAGCTCGTCGTGAAAGCCGACGGCGTCATCGTGGGAGTGGTCGGTTCGCTCGTAGGAGTGGTGATCGCTCTTGCCGGATGGCTTGCCTACAGGCCAGTGCTGGAGTCGAGCTCACATCACCTCATAAGCGTGCTGGCAGTACCTTGGACGGTTGTCGTAGCCTCGATGCTTCTTGCTACCGTTGCCGCCTACCTTGCAGCTTCCCAGCCAGCCCGGTCTCTGACTAGAGCGTCGGTTGCAGCCTCGCTTTCGGCTAGGCCGGCTCCCCCAAGGCAGCTCCATCGCTCAGCCATTCCAGCTATTGCACTTCTGGCTTCCGCTTTTGTCATTGTCTGGTATTCAGGCAAACAGGACAGTCCCGGGTTGCTAATCATTGGTCTCATATTTCTTGTTGCTGCCGTTGTGCTTTTGTCGCCCTTGTTTCTGGCTGCCCTTGGCAGATCTGGACGCCGAGCGCCCCTTGCCCTCCGCTTGGCGTTTCGCGATTTGGCAAGGTATAGAGCTCGGTCTGGCTCAGTGCTCGCGGCAGTCAGTCTCGGAATACTGATATCTGTAATAATCTCTGGTGTGGCGGCGGTCCGCTACTCAAACCCTCTCGACTACGTGGGTCCTAACCTAGCGCCTGATCAGTTGGTCCTTCATGTGTCCGGTCCACCTGCTAGCGCGGTGAAACTCGGAGAGGGTGCTGGAGTGCCAACGGGGAGCGGTCGGGCAAAGAGCCTTGGGGCGAGCGCGAACTCAATTGCCAAGGCTCTCGGCATCAATAGCGCCGTGGAGTTGGACAGCGTCGATGCCAACCTAAGGCATGCCGCCCAGGGTCGCAATTGGATGGGTACGATCTACGTTGCGACCCCTCAGCTGCTTGGAGAATTTGGGATAAATTCTTCGGAGGTTTCACCAAATGCCGATATTGTGACTATGCGGCCAGGCCTTTCCGGCGAATCCAAAATGCAGTTGATTTATGGAAGCAACTTATATGGAGTAGTAGCGCCGCCTGGTAGCAGCCAAGCATACTCCTGTCCGACAAGCGACTGTCTTTCTAATCCTGTTATCCAGCAGATAAAGGGCCTTCCCTCTGGCACCTCGGCACCAAACACCGCCATCACTGAAACCGCTGTCAAAAAGCTTGGTCTAACCACCTTTGTTTCTGGATGGTTCATGCAGGCTTCCAAACCCTTCTCCAACGCTCAAATGACTGCCGCCCAGCAGGCGGCGGCCGCAGTTGGCATGGTGGTAGAGACCCAGAACACCTTGCCTACTTCATCGACCATCATTAGCTGGGCGACTGCATTTGGAATTGCTCTGGCAATAGCGATTCTTGTGATGTCGGTGGGCCTTTTGAGAAGCGAGACGGCAGCCGACTTGCGAACTCTGGCTGCAACTGGCGCGACCAGCTTCACCCGTCGCAATATCACCGCTGCGACAGCAGGCGCTCTGGGCTTTCTAGGAGCCATCCTGGGTACCGCGGCTGGCTACGTGGGGGTCATGGGCTGGTTCATGTCGGGCGTTCAAGGTGGGGGCCTCTCGGCGGTCACGAATGTCCCGATTGAAAATCTCGCAATAGTGATCGTGGGGATGCCGCTGCTCGCAGCACTGTTGGGCTGGCTTCTTGCCGGGCGAACTCAGCCAAGCATGGCTCGGCAGGCAATTGAATGACAACAAGCACCCACTCACGGCATTCGTCGTCGCTCACTTGGGCCAGCGTCGATAGACCGTCAGCGCACTTTTGTCACAGCTGGTGAAGTTTGGATCGAGGATCGGCAACCGAAGGCGCCTTGCGCGATCAGATGCACTTTTCGTCTTGCTCATGGTCAACGTCTTGGCATCTGGCTTGTTCGATCTGCTGGTTGGCCAAAAAAGCTTCATTCCAGGCCTAGAGGTGGGTTGGCATGCGCTTTCGAGCCTGCTTCTGCTCGGCTATCTGTTGGCTCATGTGCTCAGACGGCGCAAGCGGATCCGCACCTCGAGCATATGCTAACTCCTGGCCACTTCCTTCTGACAGAAGTGCTCGACGATGAAAAGGGCGGAGATATGGCTGTTTAGCCGGCTGGTCTCCGCCCCCCTTCCCTAACCCACAGGCATGAACTGGTCTATGTTCTTCTCGACCCACCTGGTGTTGTAGTTCCCCGATTCAAAGTCGGGGTTGTTTGTAAGAAATGAAAGAAAAGAGATGTTGGTCTCTATCC
>JAJZBG010000045.1:0-10799 GCA_021799035.1 Actinomycetes bacterium
GCTGGGGCAACAACGGATGCGATGTTGGTGAAGACTCCCGCAAGCGGAGCTCTAGCTATCACTACCGCCACTGCGAGGGCAATCCCCGCAATCCAGCCGATATGGAGAAGTCTCGATGTCCAGTGCTTCATCTGCTTCAGCACCCCAGTCGCTATCCACTCTCCGACCAGAACTTGTGCCGGAACAGCCACAGCGTCAAACGCGAGACCGAACACCAGCCAGATCTGCTGGCCAACCTGGAAGGAGTCAAGGACGTCCGGAGTGCCTTGAGAGGCGACCAGCACCGACCCAGAGAGGGCGCCAACCAATGCGAAGGTGCGAACCGCAAGGGCAGCGGCTGCCGGAAAGAACTCCCTGAAGAATCTTTCAGTCCGAGACACAAGGCCGGACACAGCGCCTGGGTATCGGAGCATCCAGACGATCACTAGAGCTCCTGCGATCTCAGCTATATCGGTTCCAAGCGCTGATCCCGCCACAGAAAGGTGCGCCCCGAAGACCAGCAACACCTCCAAGACGATGTTCACCGCCACGTTCAGAGCAGTCACGGCAAGGACCCTGCCAGTCCTGCCTATTCCAGTGAGGTACATGGTCCCAGCCTGGAAGATGAAAAGCGCCGGCATCCCGATGCCTGCCAGCTGGAGGTACTCGGCCGTTGAGCTGGCCACAGAATGCGAGTGGGTGAGAACGTGAGAGATCAGAGGCGCTACCGCAGCAAACAGGCCGCCGAGAAGTGCGCCGAACAGGCCCATGGCGACAATTGAAGAGACGCCCAGGTTTCTGCTGGCGGCAAGATCGCCGGTTCCAGAATAAAAGGCTGCTTTTGAGGTGATTGCAAAGCCCACCGATGTAAAAGGGAGAACCCAAAAGTTCAAGAAGCCCATTGCCAGCGCCAGAGCTGCCAGAGGGATCTTTCCGACGTGTCCCATGATGGCAGAATCTGTAGCGGCATAGATAGGCGAGAGCAGGACGCTTCCAAGTGAAGGAACGCCGAGCTTGGCGATCCTTGTCCACACGGGGTCGGAGAAAAACCCTAATCGGGCAGCTTGGCGCTCCCCCTTGCTCAGCTGCCTGTTCATCCAACCAGATCCTTCAAGGAATCTCGACCCCAAACACCATGTGACTCTGGCACGCTGGCGCACCGTTGGCACTCTCGCCCAAACACAGATGCCTTCATAGCCGCTCCAGGCCGCACGAGCCCCAAAGATGCCGATCTGAGGCAGGCTTACTCCCAGCTTCAACAGTGAATTTTCGAGCGACCATTCCTCAACCTTTGTAATCACTCTAAAGCAGAGATCACAGATGGCTGCTCTGGCGACTACTTGGACGTCTCCGGATCCCAGCGGTCCGCACACCCGCTTAGTTGGGACTGAAAGCGATGTGCTGTAAACCAGTCTTGTACCCCTGTGGCAGTATGGATGAATGAGATTTGGCTGGCGACAGCTGATCTGATGTCGAAAGGTTCGGTAGTTGGCTTGGCCTAAATCTGCTGGAGATTCAAGATGAAAACCATCAGAAGCTATATCTGGCTAAGTCAGGTTTCGCTAGTGGCATTTCTACTCATCTGCTTCGCGATGCTTCCGAGCGTCCTTAGAAACAACGGTGGGGCTTCCAACTTCGGCGACAGCTTTCCCACGATAATTCCCTATTCCGTCGGCTTTCTGTTATCCGCCGCCTTCTTAGCCAAAGCAGCATCAATGCTCTCGAGAATGGCCAGGGTCAAAAAGACGGCACCTCTGATGGTGATTCTGGCAACTATGGAGATGCTGGTGCTGGCGACCACCTTTGACCGAAAGTTCAATCAGGTCTACTACCTGATCCACGACTACCTTGGGGTAGCGCTTTTCGTCTACGAGTTCGGGCTGTCTATTTGGATAGTGGCTGAGACAAGGAGCCGTCTGACAGGGTTGTTCCTGGCTGTCGAGGCCACGGGCTCGCTTCTAGGGTTGCTCTCGCTCTTGAAGCTGGTGCCGCTTCTGTTCGCAGGACAGATCATCGGAGCAATCGGCTTCGCACTGGTTCTTGGATCTGGATTCCCAGCCCTATTAGAGAGGCTCGATCAGGGAGCGTACCGCTAAAATCCGCCGAAGGCTCTCACGACAGCAGCTCCCGGGTCCGCTTTGCTTTCACAGACCAGCCTTGAAGCGATCTGTACTGCCCTGCCTGTGAAAAGAACAGCTTCTCTTGGTATCCTGCGATCTCCGCTAAACGGGGAAGCACTTCGTCCCGACCCGCCTGGTTCATCAGCTCCTCGAGCACAAAGCGCTTCCTTCCCACCCTCAGCGCAGCTCCAAGCGAATCGGCAACGCCGAAAATGTCAGAAGGGGCTATGATCAAGCCGGATTTTGAGGGAGTGGTGATGAATTTGACGATCTCTGAAACCGATTCACCAAGCTCCCAATTTGCGCCAGCCGCCACAGATCCATCATCCTCGCCTGTATGCGGACTGGCATCGAATCCCGAAAGAGCAGAAGCCAGATCCAGTGCACACGACGCCCAGCCTGAGAGCTCAGGTGAAGCTAGCTCTTTTGCCCGCAGAAGATACGCGGGGAGCCAGCTGAGCAGGTGCGCGCCGACGATAACCGACTTCGCCCGCTCTACCGAGGCCAGCCTCATGTCCCGGCCCGAATCCTTTTGGCTCGAAAGCTGAGCCTCCTTTGCCAGAACAGACGAGAGAAGTGCAAGGAGAGAAGAGAGGTGATCAGGATCCGAGGGGGTCGGAATTCCAAGCACATGATAGAAGCCTGCGATCACCGACCTTGTATCGCCGCCTATGTTCCCGTCCTCTGAAAGATAGATCGACGCGAACGGGGGCAGCTCTTTTACGAAAAGATCGTAAAGATCCGAACGGGAGGCGTTCTCTATGCTGAGAGCTTCCGAGATCTCCCTGCGTACGGAAGATGCTTGCGCCACCTCTGCCAGAGCTAGGGCTACTTCGGAGTATGCCATCAGCCTTTCAGCGAACCTCTGACCCGATGCCGAAGGCGTCGATAGACGTGATGCAACCTGCGGCATTGGCTACCCTCTCGGCGGAAGCAGCGACGCAGCCTTGGTAGGCTTGAGTGGGCGCATCAGCCAGCGAGGGCGCCTGGTTCCGTCTGGGGAGACGGAATATGCGTCCCTGGTCATCTCAAGCCAGCGCTTGAAGACTTCCTTCGACTTTGACCGATCCACATAGACCTCACCGTAGCTGTCGCCAGGCTTGGCCGGCTCCACCGTCACCGCTTGGTGCCAGCAGTGCATGCCAGATACGGGATCTGGATGGACCGGGAAGACCAGGTTCTGATGGACCCCGACATCTTTCCACCAGAACCTGGAGGTGTCCTTGTCCTGAGAGTCGAACGGCTTTGGGTCCGCTTTCGGAACAAGGCGGCGGTTATCTCCCTGAGTCTCGAGAGCCACAGTCCTCATGGTCAGCGAGTTGAGCTCGTCACCCATCTTCCACCGTCCCATGTGGTGCGAACAGGCGATCACTCCGGGGCGGATGCCCTCGGTTATCCACGGCTTTGCCACGAAGTACCCGATCTCAGAGTTCACCCTAACCAGCCCCGTCTCGGTGATGCCGAGCCTCTTGGCATCCACCGGGTTGATCCACACTGGGTTGGTGTGCGCTATCTCGTCGAGCCATTTTGAGTTGGCTGAACGCGTGTGTATCTGCACCGGGAGCCTAAAGGTTGAGATCAGCACCATCTCGTCTTTCTTGAGGTTGTCCGGGTGGACATGGCTCTTTATGTACCAAGGAATCGACTGATCGGCCCATCCCCAGTCCGAGAGCGTCTTGGAGTAGAACTCAAGCTTTCCAGATGGGGTGGGGAAGCCGCGAACCAGCTCTCCGTCAACGACGACCCCTACCGGACGGCGCCCCTGTGCGTCCGGATCGGGGTCCCCGGTTGGGGCTATGTTGGGACTCGCCGGCTTGGGAGCCCGAGTATAGATCCTTCCGTGCTCTGTAGTCGCAGTGTCATCCAGCTCCGAAGATGGGACGGGCTCCTCGTAGCGCTTGCCGACCTTGTTGGTCACTTCGAACGCCCCGTGTTTACGCATGTACTCGAGCGGAGTGAGCTTCTCCTTCTCCGCCATCTCTGGAAGACCGGGTACTGAGTTCTCGAAGATGTAGGAGTAGTATTCGTCAATGCCGAGCTTTGTCCCAGGCTTTTGCTGGGACTCGAAGTACTTCCTGATCCCCATCTTGCCATCAGGGTCAATCCGCCAGGAGAGTTCGATCCAGAACTCGTTCTCCTCCCATACCTCTCCCGGATTCGCTAGCCGAGTGTCTGTGATCTCCTCGCCATTCTGGTTCCTGTAGGTGCGCAGAACCGGCTGGCGGAAAGCCACCCACTGCCCGTCATACTGCTCATATGAAGCAAGGTCGTGACGCTCGGAGGCGTGGCCCATTGGAAGGACATAGTCGGCGAAGTACGCGGTTTCATTCCAGGTCGGGGTGAGCGCCACATAGCAGCCAACCTTGCTCTCATCTAAGAGCACATCAATCCAGGTCATCCCGTCCGGGTTGGTCCAGACCGGGTTGTACACCCTGGTGAAGTAGACATCCATCTTCCCCCTGCCCTCTTCGATTAGATGCGGCAGGATGAAGCTCATCTCGTTCATCGAAAGGGGGTAGTCGCTCGGCCAGGAGAGCTCGTTCCAGACGTCAGGGTGAGGGGGCATGTAGATTGGCTTGGGAACAAACTTGTTCCAGGCATTTGGATAGGTCCCGCCCTCTGAGGCTATCGCGCCCAAGAGAGCGTTCACGAGGACCAAGGTCCGCGAGATCTGCCAACCGCCCAGGTTGCCGGCTGCAGCAGAGCGCCAGATATGGCTGGCAAAGCGGCTCTTGGCGCTGGCTACAACTTCTGCCACTTCGGCCAGAACCTCAGCCTTTACTCCGGACTCTTGCGCAGCGTACTCGAACGTGAAACTGTTGTACGTTGCTTTCAGCTCGCTTACGAAGCTTTCAAAGCTCTGATCCTTGTCGGGATGGGCGTCCTCCATCCATTCCTGCCAGTTCCACCATTTCCGAACGAACTCCCTGTCGAAGAGGTCGTTCTGGATCAGGTAGTTGGCTATTGCGAGGTTGATCGCTGCCTCCGAACCAGGAAATGGAGACAGCCAGTAATCTGCGTGCGTAGCTGTATTTGAAAGCCTGGTGTCGACAACGATCAGTTTGGCTCCCCTCTGCCGCGCTTCGGTTATGCGCTGGGCGTGGGGATTGAAATAGTGTCCTGTCTCTAGATGCGCGCTGGTGAGGAAGATGACATCGGCGTTGGCAAAGTCCGCGCTCGGCCTATCCATCCCAGACCAGTAGTGCCATCCAGCCCTTCCGGCACTCGAGCAGACGTTGGTGTGGGAGTTGTGGCCGTCCACTCCCCACGAGGCCAGCACCCTCTCGGTGAATCCGTCCTCTCCAGGTCTACCGATGTGGCAGACCACCTCATCCTTGCGGTCCTCTTCTATGGCCTTGCGGATTCTGTTTCCGAGATCTTCGAGGACCTCATCCCAGCTGACTCTCTGCCACTTGCCCTCTCCGCGCTTTCCGGATCGTTTGAGCGGGTAGAGGATCCTGTCCGGGTCGGCCACCTGGTTAATGGTGGCGGGGCCTTTGGCGCAGTTCTTACCGCGAGATCCAGGGTGCTCGGGGTTGCCTTCGAACTTGCGCACAAGCCCGGTCTCTTTGTCGACGTATGCGAGCAGGCCGCATGCGGACTCGCAGTTGAAACACGTCGTGGGTATGAGCGAGTAGCGGCGCTCCTTGCGCTTTGGCCAGGCCTTGGTATCGAGCTCTACCCAGTTGTCCCAGCGCTCAAAAGGCGGGTGGGCCGAAAGCCCTATCTGTGAAGGGCCCTGGTAGAAGGTTTCACCCTTGGCCCTTACCGCCTCCCTGGCCGCGGAGAGGAAGCTGGCCTTCTCGATCAGGCGATCGTCAGCGCCATTGTTAACCTTGCTCATCGCTTCTCCTATCCTCTACGCCAGCGGAACCGATTGCCCGGCCTGGATATATGCGTGCTCGTAGCCCAAAAGGCCGACCCCTGCGACAATCAGGGGGATGACTCCAAGTGCAGGTGATGTCACGCCTATTGCAACACAGACGGCGGAGATCCAGAATGCTCCTGCATAGCGTCCCCTGGTCATGTGCCAGACTGCAGCTTTGGAATGAGAGGTCGGGTGGGCAATCGTGGTCTCGACCAGAACGAAGCCAAGATGGGTCAGGCAAGCAATGGCTCCAAGCCAGACCACGTACCTCTGTAAATCATTCCCCGAGTTCACAAACGGAGCAAGGGCTGCCGAGCCAAGCAGCAGTGCCTGCGACAGAAGGTGCGGCACCCTTAGCGGGCTCTGCCACAGATCCCTTGCCCTCGCTTGAGAGAAAAGGTAAGCGGTGTAGATCGAGGCCATGATAGACGTCGCAGCAAGGATTACCCCGACCACTCCCATGGCTGTGGAACTGGCTCCGAGAAGGGCCAGTATCAGCCAAAGGGCAAGCATCGCCCCATCGGCTCCAATAATGAAACCGCCTTTTACCAGCCAAGACTTCCAGTGAGGCTTGGTGAACAGATAAAGGAACCTCTTGGGCTGCTTGAGGTCTGTGACAAGGAGAAAGCCGGTGACTGCCAGAGCTATCAGGGCAACTATTGGCATGTCGTAACGGGTGAAGGTGGAGGTGATGCTCAGCTTTTTGAGAACCACCCCCAGTAGGGCACTCAGAGCGACACCGGTTGCTATTCCCTTTGTCCATGTGTATCCGCTCACTCTCCATCCCCATGGCATTGAGTGAGAGACATCGTAAACAAGCCTGGATTCGACGGAGTCGTTGTTGTGGTGCTCAACAACGTGGCCGGAGTTGAGAATCCTAGGCGACCTGTTTATCTCGGACCACATGAACGTATCGCCAATGGGCTGTCGAGCAGCGATCGGGTCCAGTGTCGCCTGATGTGCCCCTTTGTAGAAAAGCTTTGGCCGGGTCGACTTCTCGCCGCGCCTGACCGTGACCGGTTCGCGGTGCACCAGCTTGGTCACCTTGTCGTCCGGATTGTTTGCGTTGCCTATCAGTATCGCCTCGGTCGGGCAGATCGTGACGCAGGCAGGCTCGAGACCGACCTCAATCCTATGCGCGCAGAAGTTGCACTTCTCCGCCGTGTGGTCGTCTGGGTTGATGAATATCGCGTCGTAGGGGCATGCGGCCATGCACGCCTTGCATCCTATGCAGATCGACTTGTCGAAGTCGACGATGCCGTCGGGCCTCTGATACATCGCCTGGGTGGGACAGATGGCTACGCAGGGGGGGTTCTCGCACTGGTTGCAGCGGGTGACCTGGAAGTTTCGCCTCACCTGAGGAAACACTCCAGTTTCAACCGCTTTCACGTAGGTGCGATTGACGCCCAATGGGACCAGGTTCTCGGACTTGCAGGCAGTGGAGCAGGCGTGGCAACCGATGCATTTGGTCTGATCGATGACCTTGATCCATTTCGGCTGGCCGGCCTCTAGCGACTCTACGACACTCATCTGCGCCCCTCAGAGTTGATAAATGATTACATCTGACTATAGGCAGAAGTTCTCTTCGCTGTTGGGGCAATGTTCCTGGGGCGTAATAGGTATAGACTATGACATGACCTTAATACCGCAGGCTCCTTCGCTGCAGAGCTTGGAGCTGTTCGTCTCCGCCGTGGATCTTGGAAGCGTTTCAAAAGCCGCCCGCCTTCATCTGATATCGCAACCCTCAGCGCGCGCAAGGATCGCAGAGCTCGAGAGGCTTTTCCAAGTGAAGTTGATAGAGGGCACCCCGCATGGAAGCAGCGCTACTGACGCAGGGAACCAGATCTACAAGTTGGCAAAAGAGACCTTAGACTCGGCAGACAGGCTCATGAATGCCGCACGAGAGCTTTCGAACCAGCGGTCGCAACAACTTAGAATCCAAGCCAGCCATACCATCGCCGAGTATCTGCTTCCCGGCTGGCTAGGGATGCTGCGCAAACGGAACTCCACTATTGTGCCTGAGCTGACAGTGGCGAACTCCGCCCAGGTGATCCAGACAGTGAAGGCCTTTGGCGACCTCGGCTTCATCGAGTCCCACGAGGCGGACGAAGAGCTCCAATGCGCGGTAGTAGGACACGACGAGCTTTGGGTGGTGGCTGGCATCCGACACCCGTGGGCGCGCAGGAAGCGCCCTATTACACCTGATGCCCTAGCGGCGTGTCCCCTGGTGCTCCGAGAAAAAGGCTCCGGAACCAGGTCGGTTCTTGAGTCCCAGATGGCTAAGGCAGGCTTTCCCCGGCTCCAGGTGGAAGCGGAGATGGGCTCAACTGCAGCAATCAAGTCCACTCTCGCATTGAGAGGCGGTGCCAGCGTGCTCAGCAACCTGGCTGTGCGCTCAGAGGTGGAAGATGGCACCCTGGCCAGGATCGAACTGATCGGCCTCGATCTCTCTAGAACACTGCACGCTGTATGGTCGAGACAGAAGGGAATCAGCTACTCGGAACGCGAGTTGGTCGGAATCGCAGCCAAATAGAACAAGGCTGTATAGGCAGACTACAATCCCCGCTGGAACCAAGGCATGCAAGACCCCGCTCAATTACTTCTGGCACTTGCGGCACAGATCGACACAACCGCTGGCACCACTTGAGGGTCTAGCGGGGCTTTCGTTCAGCCGATGTCAGCGACTCGCTCTGCGATCTTGTCGAGCCTCTCGTTTACCTGCTCGATGTGGCGCGTAAGCCGCTCATCTATCTTTGCCATGCGGGAAGGAAGCTCTGCGAGCTCCTCGCCCAGAAGTTCCTCGCGAACCGCGGCTCTCCACTCGGGATTCTCCCGCAGGGCCTCAAGCAACTCGTCGGTGCTGCGTATCTCAGCCATAACGCCAGTCTACCCATTGCGATGTCCTCGCCGAGATTTTGCGCGACGAACATCCGGCCAGTAGCCCAGCCATGACGCGCTCTGCGCAGCACTCGCCCTTAGAAGCCGACATGCGCTGCCGGTCGGCCCGCAAGCATCTCAAGTAAATCAGGCTGCACAGGGATGCCCAACCCGAGGCATGGGAAACTGAGCAAAATGCAAGAGCAGGACTGGGACAGGGAAGAGCCTCTCGGAAATGGCCGGTTTGACCGACCATTGCTGTCCCCGACGAGAGGCGCCCCCCTGAAGATTGGTCTAGGTCAAACAGTCTTAGCCTACCAGCACCTGCAGAGAGTACTACCACATGAACACAATTACAATCTTCCTGAACGCTCAGAGTGTCTGCAGAGCTCCCAGGCTGTCCGTGAGTTCACTTTCTGGACCCTGATTCTCTATTATCATCACGTGGGCAATCATTGCATCGGGGACTCCTACCAAATTGAACAGGCTCTTTGCACGATTGGGGGAGGAACCTGCTACTTTCCAGGATGCGACCACCCAATCATCCGCTACATCGAAAACGTGCCCGTGGCTGCTGTCGAGCTGGCACATATCCGCGAAACCAACCCTGGATCGCCAAGATATGACCGAGAGCTGGAACAGGACACCTATGCGAGCTTCTCCAACCTGATCCTGGTATGCACGGCGCACCGCCTCTGGCTGGACAAACTAAGTCCGGAACCCTATTCGATTGCCGAGCTTCAGGCATGGAAAAACGAGCACGCGAAGAAACATGGCCCAGCAGGCCACCTGCTGAATGTTATCAGCGAGAAAGAGCTCACAGAGCGTATAGAGCTCGCCTTGAGCAACTCCTCGCCACTTGTTTCCGCATCTGTCGAACTGAGCCTCGGCATGGCCTCGCTCGATCATCTGATAGAGCTCTCCCCTGAAGGCTTTGCCGAGTTTGTACAAAGCCATCCAGAGTTCGGCAAAGCAGTGGTAATGGTGCGCGCGAAAAATGACGGCTCGATACCTTTGCGGATCCTCAGCTGCTCATTGGAGATCAAGCCCTCCGGCACCTCTTTGGATGCTGCCGACTGGTCATCACTTTTCGGCCCAAAATTCCCCTGCCTTCTGAGAAGTGGAGAGTCCGACAAGTGGACTTTCAACGCTGAGTCGATCACTACCGTGATCCACCTCCTGGAAAGCCAGAGGCTGCCAGTCGACAACATCGTAGCCGAAGCCATTCTCGACTCGGGAGGCAAGGTGTCTTCATCCCCTATGCCTGCAGCAGCACTCAGGGACTGAGCAGAAGCTGCATATTGACAACCGAGTCTGTCTTTGAGCCTGTTTCTTCCTCGAATGCGCAATACAGAACATGGTGCGCAAAGGATCGCAGTTCCACTTGCGGTCGGCAATGTCGAATGCAGGATGCAATCAGCTGGAATAAGCTATGCCGACAATTGCACCCTCTAGTTTCATCCCTGCAACTGAGCCAAAGATCTGGGCAGTGCCTGAGCTTCGCATGCTTCCGTCAGATTGCGCAAAGAGGAAGCCTTCGCCGCCTGGAGCAAGCGCAACTGCCGCAACGGCGCTTGACGTTGCGCTGGGAAGCGACAGCGAGCCATGGTGGGCCGCATCTCCGTAACTGGATATATAACCGTCAGATGCGACCAACCAATAGCCCTTACCACTCGGGGAAGCAGTAATCGCTGAAACTGGTTCTGCATTCATATTATCAGCACCTGAGCCGAAAAATCCAGCATTTCCGAAAGTAAACACTCCACCATCCTGGCCAACCAGCCAGTAGCCGAGACCGCCGGCGGTTTTAGCCATCCCAACAACAGGTTTGTTCAAATGCTTGCCGCCCATCGAGCCGTAGAACTGAGCGTCTCCGAAGCTGAAGACCCCGCCGTCAGAGGCAACGAGCCAATATCCCTTGCCATCTGGCGTTGATGCCATCCCAACAACAGGTT
>JAJZBG010000045.1:10899-14976 GCA_021799035.1 Actinomycetes bacterium
GTTGAGCCACCTGGCGACTGCACCGGCCCAGGCGCCTGAGGGGGATCGGTGACATCGGTGAGTGTGATAGCAGTCAAAGTATGCCCGAGCTGAAGCTTTCTGCCCCCCGTGGTGATATCGCTACCCCACGCCGCATTGGCAAATGAACCTGTCACACTTCCTGCGGTGACAATGTCAAAGACTGTGCCATATCCAGCTGCGTAAGAGTCAGTGATTGAAAGAGTCGCACCACTCACGTCAACCGCGTTTCCCGAAGCAGCAAACTGGGAGTAGCCGGCTCCCGCTTGGGAACCAGTGACATCGACGGCAAGGCTGCCCTTGCCTAGCGTGGCAGCTCCGGAAGATGTCAAGATGCCTAGCGATACCCCCGGATGCACGGTGCCGCCATTTGAAGAGACTCCTCCAATGATTCCACCTCCCTCAAGCACAGCACCACTTGAGACGCTGAAAACAGAGCTCTTTGCTGAACCAGTCACGTCCACGGTTCCCGAAGACACGCTTGTAGACCCGATATAAGAATTGCCGCCGGAGCCAATAACAAGTGTTCCAGTTCCTATGGAGATGAGACCCAAGCTGCCTGTCAAGGCGCCCGACCAAGTGTCGGTCACGCCACCTGGCACGTCAAGTGAGAGTGTAGGGCTGCCACTTGAAGAAGTAATCGATCCCGCTCCCGAGATCTCCGAAAGCTCTTGCGAGTATCCAGCCATGTCAAATGCTCCAGGCCCGGCAACATTTAGCTGCGACCCTGAAGGAAGTGAGTTCGCTGCACCTGAGCGAAGCGTCCCAGACACAACCGATGTCCCTTGCGTATAGCTGTTCGCGAGGCTCGACAGCGTGGCGGTGCTGCTTCCGTCCAGCTCCAGTTCGAGGTTTCCTGTTATCGTCGTATCAACCATGTCGCTGGTGGCTGGAGTAAGAGCCAGCGTGACCGGACTGGCGCCTGACGAGGTCACAGCTCCAATCCCACTAAGAGACGCCAGTGTCTGCGCAACGGAGTTGAGGTCGTAGACGCCACCAGAACCTACGGTAAGCGAAGTTGTAGCAGGCAAGGCGTTGGCAATCTCGCTCTTGAGGGTGGTCAAAGGTGAAATCGTTGTCGAGCCGGAATAGTCTGTGGTCCCACCCAGGTCAAGAGTTCCCGCTCCAGCTATGGTGAGCGGTCCGGCTCCACCTATCGAACCAGCGACGTCGAATGGATGGGAGCTGCTTTCTGTCGCAATCGAAGCGGCTCCATCCAAGACGATCTTGCCTGCCCAACCATCACCACCGGTGTAGTCCTCCAAAGCGCCGGAGTTTCCGACTGAACCCGCCCCTGAAATCGTGATGTCGTTGGTCGGATCTACAACAGAGCTGGAGCCGTACTCAAGCAGCGAAGCTCCGGAATCCACGGTTACCGGTCCGGTTCCCAGGCTTCCCGAGTTCTCGATCTCAAGTGAGCCATCTGCGACAGTTGTAGAACCGCTGTAACTATTCGAGACTTTCATGTACACAGTTCCGGTGTTGCTGGCGTTGCCCATGGTCAAGGAGTAGCTTGCACCTGATATATCTCCCTCCAAATAGAGCTGCTGATACTGGGCAACGGCAAAGATCTGCGACTGGCCCAAATCTATGGGAGTCAAAATTGTCGCCCCACCGCCCACCGCGACATCTATGCCAACCGAGCTGTTGAGGGAGGGCACAAGCGTTAGTACGCTGCTGCCTGAAATTACGTAGCTTCCATCAAACACCACATCGTCAACCCTCTCTGGCAAATCAAGAGTGAGATCGCTTCCTGAAGACGGTATTGAGGCTGGAAACACGAGTTCTGCACCCGAGAGTGTTGCAGAGTCTGAAACAGTGCTCGATCCGCCACAACTTTGGCCAGAATTGGCATTCCAGTTGTCAGCTACAGAGATGTCTAGATTGACATTTCCAGTCCAGGTGCAGATCAAAGCAGGCGCTGCACTAGCTGGAACCGACCTGCCCGTCAGAACAAATGTTGAACCGATTATCAGTAATGCCAAGAACGCAGCCATAAGTCGTATCCGGTTTCTCATATCCCCTCCAAAGATGCGCCGAAGTAGCGGCTTGTCATCGCCGCCGCAATCGATGCGTTAGAGATATTTCCCGGGATCCTCTCCAACTGCTAAAGTCGTGGCCAGGATACCATAACCGCAGTTCACAGCTAGTATTACTGTGGAAGACTCCCCAGCGACACTCTCTGTGAGTCGACACAAAAATACTGGGTTACTTAGAGTCGCCAATTTGGCTCAGATTTCGCGTTACAGTGTCATTTAACCTGGGTTTTGATATGATATTATGATTTCCGTGGGATTTTCACACGAATGACTACATGTTTTCCCAACATTCCACTTCTATGCGCCACAGCCAGTGTTCTCACTTATCCTGGAAATCTGCTGTATTATGGGAGTTTGTGCGTGGCATTTGCTTTGCGGAAGTGCCAGATGGTTGTCAACTCTGAATTTACCAGGACCACAGCCTTCGAAAACGTGACCACTTACATCGTGTGACCCGACTACTTGGCCAACAAGCAAGGAGAGGCCATTTTTGTCACTGATGAAAGGACCTTGAAGTCATCACGCATGCTGATAGCATGGTTCACGCTGGCACGGGAGCTTTCGCAAAGACAGTTTCCTGTTCCAGTTGGAACTTCTAGATTGGCTGGGTTCATCAGAATATCAGCCTGGCAACCTATCAGTTCGTTATTGGCTTTCCCAAACTGGGAGGAGACCTGCACGTTGCCGCTGCAAGCAACACGCCAGATATCGAGCAATCGCACTCGTCAAGTATCATGCAGCAGGCGATTATCGACAATCCTTGGGTTTTCGCCGTAACATTGCAGTCAGCAACAACGACATACATATAAGAGTTCCGATGCCGACACGGAACTTCCTGCCTATCTGAGGGGAGTTTCAAAGATCAACCCATAGCCATCTGAGCAACGCAAGAGCTGAACACATGACGGGGAAGAGCAATGCTGAAAGTCATAGAGGAAACCACCACTACTCCGGAATCGAAGCCCAAGAAGCGCTTTTCGTTGGTCCTGTTCTACTTTCTCGGATGGATCTGTGCCGCAGGCATCGCAATAGCCAAGATCCACTTTGCAAACCCGCAGATTGCTGACGATGCCTACATAACCCTCAGGTACAGCTATAACCTGCTGCATCACGGAGTCTTCACCTATAACTTTCCCAGTCCCCAGCCCACTGCAGCTGAGACCTCCCCCCTATATGGGCTCTTGCTCACGCCACTCTTGCACTGGTTTGATCCAGTTCGGACCTTCAAGATCGTCATGGTGGCCTCTGTCGCGAGCGCTGCTGTCCTTCTTTACGAACTCGTCAAGCGCGAATGGGGAGTCGTAACGGGAATGTTGGCGGCGCTGATTCTCCTGCTCAATGACTATCTGTATGCCACATTGGGAATGGAGACGTCTCTTTTCATCTTTGCTTGCCTCGCGACCATTCTTCTGCTGCACTCGGTTGCCCAAGATCTCATTGCCAGTCATCGCAAACCAAGGGCGTTCAAAGCTTTGATAGCAGGGGTCGTCTTTGCGATAGCTGTCTTTATACGAGGCGAAGCTGCGATACTCCTGTTGTTTCCTGCAATCGAGCTCTTCTTGGGAATCGGCCGCAACTACCGCCAGGCAAAGAAGGCAGAGTGGCTTCGGCTCCAAGATCCCTATGCATTCATCGAACCGAGCCCCAAACTCATTAGATCTACATTTGAGACTCTTGGAAAACCGCTGAAGACGTCCTTCGCTTTCATATTCGGTGCCGCACTCATCAGCTTGCCGATGGCGGTCTTTCTCGAAACACAGACCGGGAGATTCATACCTGGCACGCTTCTAGCCAAGGAAGCTCAGGCACGATCAGGATTCTGGGGAAGGGGCTGGATCTACTACACGGGCCTTCAGAACTTCATCAAGACCTATCCCTGGCGGTACGAAATCTACGCATTAGCCATTCTTGGAGTTCTTGGCCTTCTCGTGACCGCTTTCTCGCGGACCCACTGGAAGACGAGACCACTTACCTTGACCGCTATCGGATTCGCGCTACTCCAGCTCATAGCCTACGGGAA
>JAJZBG010000046.1 GCA_021799035.1 Actinomycetes bacterium
AAGAGGATAATTGGCTGGTCTAAGGTTGGGTGGGTTTTGGCAAAACCATGCAAAACTTTAGGATGGATCTCTGTCAATGGCGGAATTTTCCTCAAAAAATCTACAATAACGGGCAATTGCCAGAACTAGCGAGCTTTGCTGTGCTATAAAAGCGACATGCAATCTGATGACCGGGGGGTCACGTTGCATTTTCCGATCAGGGGGGAAAGTATATGTTTTCTAGTAAAAAGGCGGTATTGGCTACGTTGTTGGTGGCTGGTACCGTGCTCTCTGCCTGTGGATCCAGCTCGAATGCCTCTTCATCAGCCACTACGGCTGCGTCGAAGGCCAGTACTACGACTACGGCAGCGCCACTTACTAACATAACGATCGCATTACCGGTTGCTGAGCCGGTTCAGTCGCCTGTCTATCTGGCACAGCAGGAGGGGTATTTCAAGAAGCAGGGCCTTAACGTCAAGATCGTGGTCTTGGCGGGAGACGTAATCGTCAATTCCGCACTCGTCTCGAACAGCGTTCAGTTCACCTCAGTAAACGCCGTATCTCTTCTCACTGCTGTATCGAAAGGCATTCCGCTTCAGATGGCCTGTATGGAGTACAACGGTCCTGAGTGGGCGATGGCGGTCACCAATCAGCTCGCCACGTCTGCACACCTGAGTTCGTCAAGTACTCCGCAGCAGGTGCTTTCAGCACTGAAGGGTGACAAAGTGGCTGTTGTCGGAGGTGCGGCTGCAGCTCCTGGAATCATGTTGAACGGCCTGTTGCAGCACTACGGAATTCCGAAGAGCGCGCTTACCATTTTTGCGGTCAACAGCTCCGCGGCTCTAGTGACCGCCTTGCAGCACAACGAGGTTCAAGCCATCTTTGACACCCAGCCGATCCCTGCGTCTGCCCAACAGGACGGTGCCGGGAAGGTCGTCTTTGACACGACGGAGATCTCGTCTCTGGCCGCAGTCCCTTGGGAAGGAATTCTGGGAGCGAAATCCTACCTCAGTGCCAACCCGACCATTGTGAAAGGTGTGTGCAAAGCGATTGCCCAAGCGGACAACTACTTGATCAGCAATCCCAGTGGTGCAACTTCGGCTTTGCAGTCAACCTTCTCAAAGTTGAGCCCGTCGCTGCTCAAGAGCGCAATCACCAGCTACAAGTGGGCTAGCAGCGCGCAGATGACCAGCAGCCAATGGACAAACGGCTTGGCAGCGCTCGAGAGCTTCCACCTACTTTCAAAGCCAGTATCATCGTCGGTGCTTTCCTCCTCCTACACGTTGTCGGATCTTCCACCGGCAAGTTAGGTGTCGGCAAGTAGCATCCGTAATCTGAGCTGAACAGCATTGCGCGGAGATCGACTCAAGTCGGCTCCGCGCAATGTGTTTATGACTTGGTAGTTCTTGTGTTGGAAGCGGCTCTTGCGGCTATGGGCGCATATCGCCAGCGCAACTCTGGGTTGACGATTTGCCGCGATGTCATCGTTCGACAAGCAGGCCTGATTGGTCCCGATCGGCCAACCAGCCTAAGCGTTTCCTAAGCGTTCGATGGAGAGAGCGTTGGTAGTCGAGTCATGCTTGGCGGTTTGAGCCACGGCGTGACTGCGATCATAATTCCGAGGCACACTACAAAGACAACTCCTGGTACCGCCAGCACCCAGACAACCGGAAATGCGCTAGTCAGGGCGCCCCATAGGAGTGCAAAGGTCGACATAGTCGATCCGACCAGGATATTCGAAAAGGCGGCGACCCTTCCCCTGACTTCCCGGGCGGTGCTACCCTGCAACAACGCAAGGTAAAGCGCCATGAATGCCGATTGGCTGGCTCCTACAAGCAGTGCTCCGAAAAGGGCGAGGAAAACATCCTTGGAAATGCCGAGTAATACGAGGGAAAGGCCGCTAATTATTCCCGTCAAAACGAGCATGAATTTCAAATCCAGCCATCTTGCTCCTAGGATAACAAAGACTGCACCTGCAATTGCCCCTATTCCCACGGCAGTCATTAGTTCGCCGTAAATGCCACCAGCTCCGCGGAGGTTAGTCTGTGCCAGTTTTGGAAGCAATCCAGTGTAGGCCATTGTCAGACCGCAATGGAGGCCTACAAGAATCAGAAGTCCGCCAACCATTCGTTGTTTGGTAGACACATAAGCGAGAGCTTCTTTAAGGGGGTTGTAGATTCCACGCTTGACGTAGGGCGTGTGAGGCACATGGTTTCGCAGGCTGATAGACAATGATGTTGCCACCGCATAGCAAACCGTTGCCAGAAGATATACAGGTGCGGGGCCCAGCTTCACGAGAAGAGGAGTGGCCACCGCTGGTCCAAGGAATTCTGATCCTTGTTGAGCAATGCGGATCATCGCTCCTCCATTTACCATGCGCCTGACTCCAATTACCGCAGGAGTGAGAGAGGACCAAGCCGGATTTTGGATTGCGTTGCCAACGCCCACGCCAGCAGTGGTAAGTACCATGAGAAGAAGGCTGGGTCGGCCGATGATCAGGAAAACCGCAGCAACAAGTGCGGACAACAAGGCTACCGACTGGCCCACTGCCATTTGGGAGGCCTTATTCACTCGATCCGCGGCTGCCCCGGCAATGGGACCCACTGCGGCAACTGGAATCAGTATGCAGAATGCGATGATGCTTGACCAGAAAGCTGAGTGGCTGATCTTATAAGCTTCCCAGCCCGCGACCACAATTATGCTGAAGCGGCCCGAATTTCCACTGAGGATGGCGGCCCAGATCCTTCCAAAACCGTAGACCCTAAATGAGGCGAACATTGAAACATCCTGTTCAACCTCGCCTATCACCTCGTCTTTTGGTGAAACCTCTTTCGGTTCGTTGTCGCCCACTACGAAACTCTTCTTTTACTTAGGTTCAAATGCTTGAACTGAACGGGAGATAATTAGAAATGGCTCAGCCTTGCAATTCAAGCCAAGGAAAGTGGCTGCGCCAATGTCAGCTCTCAGATACCTTACCACCTTTTACCAGGTTAGGTATCGATTTCATCTATCCACCTTGCGTCTCTCTGGCAAAGTGAGCCGTCATCGCCAATCCGGTTTGGGCGCGTCAATCCGATCGAGTTTAGAATCAAGGCTGCCAAAGCGTGGAGAACGCTCTTGCCAGTCTTGGTAGGCCTGGTCGATCTCTGCACGTGTGCGAGCAACGAAGTTCCACCACATAAGAGGCGTCTCAGCGAAAGGTTCTCCCCCGAGCAAAAGGAATATGCATGGTTCTTGGGCTGTGAGCATCAGCTCCTCTCTGCCGGTCCCAAAATATGCGAGCGCGTCTTGCTCTATGGGGCTGCCTTTGAAGGCAAGGCGTCCTTCCAGAACGATTATGCCGTATTCGAACTCTTTTCTGAGCTCGAGCACACTGGAGCCGATGCCGAGCGTCGCTTCCACTCCGACGATCGGGGTGTCCGCTCTTGCGCTGGAGGTTACGCCGCCGAAGCTGCCAAGAAACACTGTGGCTGTTGCGTTGTCGAAATTGGCTTCTGGCAAAGCGTCGTGATGCTCGAATGCAGGCGCTTCATTGCGCGTACGATCGGGCTGGGCTATCCAAAGTTGGATGCCGTTGTGGACGGGAACCTCATTGGGCGACGCTTCCTCTGAATGTGTAACGCCGCTTCCGGCGGTCATCAGATTTAGCTCTCCGGGGCGGATCAACTGCTCGGAACCAAGGCTGTCTCGGTGCAGAAGTTCACCGGCCAAAAGCCAAGTTGCAGTGTGAAGCCCAATATGAGGGTGCGGTCCGACTTCCATTGCCAGGCCTGTACGCTCAGGTCCAAAATGGTCGGCGAAACACCAGGCACCAATCGTTCTTCTCTGCCGTTTGGGAAGAGTGCGCCGCACCAAGGTCTTGCCAATCGCTGTCTCGCGTGGCTGGTAAAGTTCGAAAATCGGGCCCGATTGAGGAGCGGGGACTTCAGCTGAGGGCAAAACATCCATAGTGGTTATTGGACCGCTCATATCCTCAGACTACCAAATGAAGTCCTCCGGTGACAGACGCTTAATTGTGACAGCTGCTATGTTCTGGTTATGTCACGAGACGAGGGGTTCTCTGATCAGACTGTGCCGGTGGGAAGGAGAGTCTTTCTGGGCATTGCAGGATTGGGGATTCTGGGCGTTCTGTTTGGCTCGAGAGTTCAGAGGGCTGTCGGTTCTGCAGTCGGAACTGGCCTAGGCGGCTTAATTCCCGGAGGAGATCGATTTAGAATCTACAGTGTCACCGGCTCTTTTCCGAAGGTTGACCCAAGCGCTTACCGGTTGAAGATCACAGGGCTAGTCAACCGTCCCCATACGCTCACCTTAGATCAGCTGATGACAATGCCAAGCGTGAAGCTTGTCAAAGATTTCCAGTGCGTCACTGGATGGAAGGTGCCTCAGGTTCACTGGGAAGGCGTAAGGCTTAGTGACATTCTAGATGTGGTTGGTGTGTCAGACCGGGCGACCGCTGTCGAATTTGATTCATATGACGGTGTGGACACCGAAAGCTTGACGCTGAGCCAGGCACGATTGCCCGACGTCATAGTTGCCTACCGGATGCTTGGCGGGCCGATCACGACACCCCACGGAGGGCCCGTCAGGCTTTACGTGGCTCCTATGTACGGCTACAAGTCACTCAAGTGGCTGTCAGAAGTTCGGTTGGTTGAAAAACCAACCCTGGGATTTTGGGAAGCCAATGGCTACCCAGTGGATGCATGGATCAATGGTAGCCAAAATGCGTCAGTCTCCTGATGGTGGAAATAATAGTGAAGAACAAACACTTTTGCGATTTGATGTCGTGGAGCGAATCGCCCATTGGCTGAACGTGCTACTTTTTGCGGTGTTGATTCTCACGGCACTCCCGCTCTATTTTGGCCAGGTTGAAGCGTTGGTTGGCCGTCGAGTGCTGGTGGGGGAAATTCACTTGTGGTGTGGCATTTTGCTTCCGGCGCCACTTTTGATTTCACTCATGGGACCTTGGGGAAAGGACTTCAGGGCTGATTTGCGGCGTTTCAATCGGTGGACTCCTGGTGAGATTGCTTGGATACGCTCACTCGGCCAGTCTCAACTCGAACTCGGCAAATTCAATCCAGGTCAGAAGCTCAATGCAATCTTCATAGGTGCGTCGATGCTCGTGATGTTTCTGACAGGCTTGGTTTTGCACTGGTTTGGGCTGTTCCCTTTGGACTGGCGGATTGGCGCGACATTTGTGCACGATTTGTTTGCGGCAGCATTATCTGTCGTGGTGCTCGGTCATATCTATTTTGCACTTTCTCATCCAGCGTCGATGAAGTCGATGCTGGATGGTCGGGTCACGCGAACATGGGCTTCAGTGCACGCGAAGCGATGGTTGGCAGAGCAGGCGGACGAATGATCTTGATGTCGAGCCAGACTTCCAGACGGCGAGAGAGCGTATTCAATGTGTTTAGATGCGCATGTTCTTGCGTGACAGACAAAGCAGCGATGAGACAGGACTCTAGGGAAGAGTCGCCAAATTTGGATTTGCGCTTAGCCCGAGTTCAGTCACTCCGAAATTGGACTCTATGGTTTTGAGAAGCGAATAGTGGTTCATCGGTTGTGACAGTTGAGTTCCGCTTGGAATACCTGGCTCGATTGCCAGAGTTAGCACGTGTCCCCCGCCTCCGGTGGAGGTGATGGAACCAGTCGTGGACAGGCCGCGATAGTCACCGCCATTGCCCTCATCCCAGGTGACATAGAGTGCTCCGTTTTCCTTCCAAGCATTTGAAGACACGATCTGCCCAACCATCTTCGTTAACCAGGCGCCTGCCGTAGATGCCGAGCAGTTATGACCGTCGTTGCAAATATTGGGCGTTATCCACACGAAGCTCGAGAGGTTAGCCGACGGGGAGGCGAGCAGAGATGTGAGCTTGGTGAGTGGTTGTATGTTTGCACAGAGGGCATTGGAGCTCCGAATGTTATCGAAATATACGAACGGATCATGTTTGCCGGCATAAAGGCCGCTTGGCGCATAGGGCGAAAGGTAGCAGTCACTTGGAATTGATTCCATATATGCGGTCCAAGTGACCCCCTTTTGACTGAGTTCTGTGGGTAGATTTGCGGTATTTACGAAGCAAGAGACGCAATCCGAGGAAATTCCAAACGTGGATCCCCCGATGAGGGACAGATAGTTGGGGAGCGAAGGATGGGTCGTCGCGTAATAGTTTGTGGCGTAAGCCCAGGAGTGGGTGAGGGCGTACAGCTCAGGAGTGGAAATGGCAGCGCGGTATCCCAGGTTTTCCATGACTATCACAAAGATGTGAGGATGTTTTGGCCCCGGAGAGGCAGTCGTGGTAGTGGTCGGATGGATCGAAGTCGTTTTCGAACCAGGTGCTGAACTAGCTGTGGAGCTTCCAGGAGTAGTTGTGGGCACCGTGTTGGCTGGCAGTGAGCTGTTTGTAGTTCCGCAGCCACTAAGAAGGGAAATTATCAGAAATGATGCTAGTGCGAGGAGTCTCTTGCGCATTTCAAGTGAAAATCATTCAGGTCTAAGGAGCCCATTTTAGAGCTGATGTTGCCGCTTCGTTATTCACTCAAAATATGAGCAAACGTGTGATCGGCCGATTTCTTGGCTAGCCGCTTCGAGCTGACGCTGTTCATTTGGGGATTCGCTTGAATTCTTGTCGGTAGTGAATCCCAATACGGTCTGAGCCCAGCCTGGTCAAATTGGCGGTCAAACTAAAATGTCGAGAAATCCCATTTTTCGGAATGGACACCGATCCTGAATGCAAAGGTTGAGTGGAAAGTTAGATGACGCCGATACTGCAGAGTTTTAGTCAAGGCCGCTGGCACTCAAGTCAGGGCGATACGTCCCCGCTTCTGGACGCCTCCACTGGCGAGGAAGTTGCCAGAATCCCAAAGTCGGGGCCCGATGTTGCTGCCATGTTGCAGTTTGCGAGAAAGATCGGTGGTCCTGAGCTTCGAAAGCTTACGTTTACTCAAAGGGCTACGATTCTCAAGGATCTAGGCAAGTATCTCTTTAGCCACATAGATGAGTTTGTTGAGATTTCGACCCGGACAGGTGCCACCAGACGCGACACCACTGTAGATGTGGACGGGGGCATAGGAACGATCGCTGTGTATGCGAGCAAGGCTGGTAGGGAGTTGCCTGACCGAACGATCCTCCATGACGGCGAGGTCGAGCTTCTCGGAAAAGGAGGGACGTTTGGTGGCAAGCACATTCTGAGTTCAAAACTTGGGGCTGCAGTTCAGATAAACGCCTTTAACTTTCCGGTGTGGGGAATGCTCGAAAAATTTGCCCCTGCATTTCTAGCTGGGATGCCTTCGGTGGTGAAGCCTGCGAGCCAGACTGCTTATCTGACTGAAGCTGTAGTGCGAAGAATCGTAGATTCTGGACTACTTCCTGAGGGGGCCATATCTTTGCTCTGTGCCGGGCCTGACGGACTTATCGAGAATTTGACAAGTCAGGACACGGTTTCGTTTACAGGTTCTGCGAGCACGGCGCAGGCCTTGAGGAGTCATCAGGTAATAACAAGCCGATCGGTATCGTTCAATGCGGAGGCTGACTCGCTCAACTGCTCAATCCTTGGCACTGACGTGATACCTGAGGACGAAGAATTTGGAGTCTACATTGACCAGCTCGTCAATGAAATGGTGGTAAAGGCTGGCCAAAAATGTACAGCTATTAGAAGAGCGTTCGTTCCAGTGTCGATGATGGACGACGTCATAGAAGCAGTCGCCGCACGTCTAAGTGAGGTTATCGTCGGCAACCCGAGTGACCAGAGTGTCCAAATGGGACCCTTGGCGAGCCGGGGACAGCGTGAAGAGGTGCGCAACAATACGGCGAAGCTGATGACGGCCGCTGAGGTTGTTTATGGAGATCTGAACAAGGTGAGCCTGGTTGGCGCTGATGCGGAGCAGGGAGCATTTCTGTCTCCGATCCTTCTCAAGGCAAATGATGTCTACGCGTCTGAGATTCACTCAGTGGAGGCTTTCGGCCCCGTCTGCACCCTGATCCCGTATCAGACATTTGGTGAGGTGATTGAAGCAGCATCGATGGGAGAAGGCAGCCTAGTAGCATCAATTGTCACCGCAGATGTTGCTCTTGCAAAGGTCCTGGTAGCGGGACTTGCACCCTGGCATGGAAGAATTCTCGTGGTTGAAAGCTCAAGTGCTGGCGAATCCACTGGACATGGGATTGCGATGCCGCAGATGCTGCACGGCGGCCCAGGGCGTGCAGGCGGTGGAGAAGAACTCGGTGGCCTGAGAGCCATGAAGCACTACATGCAAAGGACTGCAGTGCAGGGCAACCCGAGTTTTCTTGAAACGCTTTAGATTAGAAAATGGACATCGGAATCGCTGGCTGAAGAGCAAGCTCTGGCTCTATTTGGAAGACGCTTGTCGCCATGTCAATGTCTATGTCCACCTTCTGGAAGAAGAATCTTGCCAGTGCAGACGACGGATGTGCAACTTCTCAATTGCGCGCTGCCCGGCTTCGATGTTTGTGCAAGATCTGCAAGGAACGATAGCTAAGTAGCTTGGCTTGCAAGCCTTCGCCACTCTTTTGGTCCACCTGGCGAGGTCCCCTTGAGTATTGCTACGAGAAGATAGAGCACTACCGGGACGGAGCGGATAATGGGACGATTTGGCCAGCGTATGGCGGCAATCATGCTGGTCGCCACCGCCAGCGCAGTCAGAATCCACCCTTCTGGAGAGCGAGGGCCAAGTCCCCAGCCGAATCGCCGTGGTCCAAACCATGCTTTTGTTCCTACCAAAGGTGAGGTTCGCATGCCTAGATCCTAACAGTTCTTCAATACGAGGTCGAGAGCCTGTTAGGTGACTCCATGTTGATTGCTAAGGCTGCGATCTTGATGTTCAGAGCCCACTTTGCCTACCAGTGGTGTCTAGCGTTTTTCGGATGGGTAGTCGTACCAGCCGGCACCGGTCTTTTTCCCAAGACGACCAGCTCTGACTAGATCGCGCAAAAGCAAAGGGGCGGCCCAGCGGTCATTTCTGAACTCCTCGTAGAAGTGGTCAACTACATTCAGTCCGACGTCAACCCCCGTATAATCCTGAAGCTCGAACGGACCCATCGGGGAGTTAAGTCCCAACCGAATTGCCTTGTCCACGTCTTCAGGTGTGGCAATCCCCTCTTCGACAACCCTGATTGCCTCGAGCATTTGTGGAATCAAGATTCGATTGACAATGAAACCGGGTGTGTCCCTTTTTACCTCGATTGGCTCTTTGCCGAGACCGCGAGCAAGTTCCATCGTCTTGGCCACGGTGTCATCAGCCGTCTTGTAGCCTCTGACAACTTCGACAAGCTTCATTACCTGCGGGGGATTGAAGAAGTGCATTCCGACGACTTTGTCTGGACGCTGTGTCGATTCGGCGAGCACAGTGATTGACATGGAGGATGTGTTGGTGGCGATGATCGCGTCTTTTGGAAGGGTCGAATCGAGTTCAGCAAAGATTCTCTGTTTGACGTCGAGGTTCTCGAAGACTGCTTCGACTGCAAACGAGCAGTCTTTGAGCTCGGCGAGGTCTGTTGTGACAGTCAAACGGTCCAGCGTGTCATTGGCATCCTGCTGCGTCATCTTGCCTTTTGTCACGCTTACGTCCATCCACGCCCTTATTCGTTCTGTCGCCCTGGACAGGGCTGGCTGGCTTACATCTGTGAGCCTGACCAAGTAGCCAGAAAGGGCCATCTGGTGGGCTATGGCGCCGCCCATGGTACCTGATCCGATTACACCGATCGTGGAAAGAGTCATGACACTGCTCCTAGGTCAAGTATTCAACACTCCAACACTATCCCCATTTGCGGTGCAAGTCTTGTGGAAGTTTTACGGGTTTACAAGGAAGTACTTTGTAGTAACCTCTAATGCTTGACTGATCTCGTGGCCAGCATTCGGCCTCACTCCGACGTCCATCGGAACCAGCGAATTCCAATTGAAGCGAAGATAAAAATGTAGCCAAGGCAAGCGAGAAGCGCGAGTGAGTCATCGCTAGACCAATTTGACAGATTCATGATGCCGGAAAGCAAGACCATCACAGTCCCTGTGGGAGACCAGCGCGCGACGGATTCGAAAACCGACCCCAGGGCGCCATTGAGTCCGAATATGCCGAACAAGAAAAGCACGATGAACACTACTCTTCCAGCCGCGTTCACGGTGTCCGGAGATCTGAGGAGTCCCACAAGGGCCTGACCGATACTTAGGAATACCGCGCCTCCTAAAAGGGAAATAAGGAGGAGAAGCCCATATTGTGGCAAGGTGAGCGTTAGGTGGTCAATCGCAGATCCCACCAACATGACAATTAGAGCTATGACCACGTTTGCGATCGCCTGCACCGCAAGCCGACTTGTCATGATCATCCATGTGGGTGCGGGTGTCACTCTTAGCCTCTGGAATACGCCATTGTCACGATCTCTTGCGACACTTAGAGCGTATCCCAGCATCGACGTTGACATGAGGCCGTATGTAATCGCGAGACCTATCGCCAGTAGTGATCCACCCAAGCTCCGCTGGCCTTTGTGCGTTGCGGTGGTGAGAAGGATCACAATGGGCAGAAGCAAGCTCAGAGTCAGTGTACGCCGGTTTCTGGATAGTGCGACAAAGTCGGCTTCAAATAGTGCACGGAAGATGATTCCGCCATTCGGCCTATCAGCTGTCAAGGTTTCGCTAGTCACGTATTTCACCACCAGTCAAACCGATGAAAACATCTTCTAGAGTGACTTCGCCACGGGCAACCTCTTTTACGGTCGGGTCGTTTCTGTGCTTCTCAATCAGGTTCTTTGGTGTTTCGCAGGTGATGATCCTGCCTTGGTCAATTATTGCGACTCTGTCGCACACTGTCTGGGCCTCCTCCATTGAATGAGTTGTCAGCAGGATGCTTCCACCGTTTTTGCGAAGTCTTTCGATCCTTCCCCACAGTTGGCGTCGTGATTGCGGATCAAGGCCGGTAGTTGGCTCATCCAAAAGCAGTAGCGCCGGGCTGTGTATCGTGGCTATCAGTATGAAAGCCTCTGCTGCTGCCCTCCAGAGAGTTCTTTGAAAGGCTTGGCTAGCGCATCTGACAGTCCGATCTCGTCCAGCTTCACGCCTATTTCATGGGAGCTAATCTTGACACCGTAAAGGCCTGAATAAAGCTTTATCAGGTGTCTTATAGACAGTTGAGAGTGAAAGCTGGTGGCCTGAAGCTGAACACCCATCTTTGACTTCACCAGGTCAGGTTGCTCGTTAGCGTCCAACCCATCTACCATGACTTTGCCGCTGCTTGGTCTTACCAGCCCCTCAATTGCGCTTAGCAAGCTTGTTTTTCCCGCCCCGTTGGGACCTAGCAGGCCAAAGATCTCTCCTCCCGAAATTTCAAGAGTGACGCTATCTACAGCTAGCTTATTTCCGTAGCGAACCGAGATGTTACTGACCTCTAATATGTTCCAATCAGCTTCATGCTGGCGCGGGTCCATCACCAACCCCCCTCATCCGTATCCAAGTTAATGCATTTGGAATGAGTCTGCTTGCCAGGTTCTCGAGGCATGAAGTGAGCTGCGTCAGATCTTCCGCGTTCTTGCTGTCTGCTTCTCTCGCAATGATGTCTTCGACAGGTTCGTAGTGCATTTCCGCCCCTCTGCGCGCCACTTCTCTCCTGCCTTTGACCAAGGTTCGTCTTTTGTCATGAGGATCCCGTCTCGTTTCGAAGGCTCCCGCTTCGCGAAATCTGGCGACAGCAGAGGAGACCTGGCTTTGCAGCAAACCAGTTCTAGCGGTTATCTCGCTAATCGTGGAGTCCGGATGATCGAAGACATCAAATAGCACAAGTTTCATGCTGGTGGGCATATTCGTCAGGCCAGTTTTTGGCATGGAGTCTTCACCAATCTTTGCCAACTTTCGCCCTAGCAAAAACAGTTCCAAAGAATTCATATAAAAAATGATACATCATAAGTGATGAAATATCTCGTTTTCCCAGATCTCGTTGAAGGTACTCGTGGCGCGGCTAATTTGCCAGGCGTATATTTGAAATCGTGGATTCACATCAGTGAAAATCCGTTGGATGAGTCTCGCTGTCGGCCTAAGGTTCTCGAAAGCGCTGAATCGGTTTGCTGGATGAGGGGGCATTGTGGCAGGTGAAGCTATACCAGGCAGGCGGAGGATCTTGCTTGAACGTAAATATAGAACCACTATTGACCGGCTCTGGGATCTTTGGACAACCAAGAACGGGATTGAGTTGTGGTGGGGTCCTGAAGGGTTTGAAGTGTCAGTGGCTGAACTTGATCTAAGGCCCGGCGGGAAGTTGAAGTTCACGATGACTGCGGTCGGTCAGGAACAGATTGAGGCTCTGAAAAAGGCAGGCCTTTCTCTTGCTGTCGACGCCCGGGCGACCTACACGGTCGTTGAGAAGAAGCGTCGACTCGGATTCAAGACAGTTGCTGATTTCATTCCCGGAGTGGAACCCTACGAGGTCGAGACTATCGTTGACTTCATCATCGAGAGGGACGAAGTCTTGATGCTCGTTTCGTTTGATCCGATGCATGATGAAGTCTGGACTGAGCGTCAACGGATGGGCCGCGAGAGTGAGTTGGCGAGGCTCGATCTGATTCTCAGCTGGCCACGCCAATAGCACCCTAGTCTCTTGTCTCAAATATCCGTGCCACAGGGACATGAGTCAACCACGGTGAATAAGCAACTGTGAAGGTAGCCAGATCTGACTTTGATTTTTCGAGCTTTTCGAGGTTTCGCTACTCTAGAAAAATGGGATAGCCTTGACTTGACTGGACAACGATTGTGAGGATTATTAGTCGCTCAGCACTCTCAGACCCTCC
The DNA here is from genome assembly GCA_021799035.1 of Actinomycetes bacterium. Lineage (GTDB taxonomy): Bacteria > Actinomycetota > Acidimicrobiia > Acidimicrobiales > Acidimicrobiaceae > SCQM01. Next base: position 12,764 of record JAJZBG010000046.1, read on the forward strand.
GCTTTTGGTGGCTTCATTACTGTTTGTGACCTTTGTGGTGGCAGTGGTGGGGAGTCTGGGGGCACCGCTGATAACAAGTGTCTCGGTGCAGTTTCACGTCTCTCTATCAAGTGCTCAATGGACCCTTACCATCCCTCTATTGACTGGAGCAATTGCAACTCCTCTTCTCGGTCGCTTGGGTGCTGGGCCGCATCGTCGTGGGGCTGTTCTCGCAACGTTACTTGTCATTGCCGGAGGAAGTCTGCTCACGGCGCTCCCACTGTCGTTCGCGTGGCTCATAATAGGGAGGGGAATTCAGGGCGTCGGACTTGGTTTGCCGGCGCTGATGATGGGGGTTGCGCGTGATCACGTCAGTCCTTCCCGAGCTCCTTCTACGATCTCATTGATTTCTGTGGCTTCGACCATCTCTGTGGGGATTGGCTACCCGGTGGCAGGTCTGATCACGCAGCTTGGAGGAGTCCGGGCGGCATATTCTGCTGGGGTAATTGTAAGTCTTGCCGCCTTCGTGGTCGCGGTTGTGACGGTTCCGAAGCCGCCCCAGGAAAGATCTTCCACTCTGGATATCAAAGGTGCAGTGCTTCTTGCGTTTGGCATATTTCCGATTCTTCTTGTTGCAAGTGAAACCAGCCTGTGGGCACGCCATCTTGTTCTTTCCTTGGGACTTGTCGTCTCGGCTCTTTTTTTGCTTGGATTTTGGTGGAAATTTGAGCATGACAGGAAGACGCCCCTCGTCGATGTCAAACTCCTAAGGCTTAGAGCTGTATTTGGTGCAAACCTCGCCATGCTTGTGGGAGGTGTTGGAATGTATCTGCTTCTCACGCTTCTGACTCGATATTCTCAGACTCCCGAGACTGCAGGCTATGGGTTTGGTCTCAGCACATTTGTCGCGGGCCTCGTTCTAGTTCCTTTCTCATTTACTGGTTTTGCCGCAGGCAAGGCCATTCCCTATATGCAAAAGAGGATGCATGCTTTCTTGCTTCTCGTCGCAAGCGCCATGGTGGTGCTGGCAGCCTTTGCATTGTTCGTCTTCGGACGCACCAGTCTTGTTGTCTTGCTGCTGGCTATGGGTGTTCTTGGTTTTGGAGTTGGCGCCTTCTCGGCTGCGATGCCGGTAGCAATTCTTGCAGTAACTCCCAAGTCGGAAACTTCAAGCGCCATGGGTTTCACGTTGGTTGTTCGTAGCATCGGTTTCTCCCTGGGCAGTGCCATAGGGGGTCTGACCCTTTCGGCTGGAACGGCGCCTTGGCACATTTTTCCCAGCAGTGGAGCCTACTCGACGGCGTCGCTGATAGGGGGATTGGCGATGCTGTTAACGGCAGGGGCAAGCTTTGCTGTTGGCAGGGATGGAAATGTCTGACGAGGATCCAACTCGTCTGCGGATTTCAGAGCCTGAAGCCGATACGCTGCTAAAAGCTAACCAATTGGAAGCGTCGTCAATGGGGTAGGCAGTCAGAAAGTGTGCCTTCTGTGGAAATCTTTCATTTTTCCAGCTTTCTATTCGCCGAAATCGATGCGCTCGGATTTGTAAAGGATTTCGATAAGACGTTTCAAGAAGACTACTTGGTTTTTGAGAAGCTTGGTGAATGCCTCAGTTGATGAAAACCACTCGGCTCTGTCCACCTCTGGAAATGATCTCTGAACACCGGATCTTGGCGGCCATTCGATCTCAAACTGATTGCTGTAGATTCTTGAAACCTCGAACGAAGGAGCTTCTACAGCCCAAACTATCACAAGCTTGCCCCCTGCTTGCCTAGCTGATCCCAGGTCGATTCTCTGTCCCTCTGGGGGCTTAGCTCCTAGCTCTTCCTCAAACTCTCGGTTTGCGACAGAAAGGGGGCTTTCTCCGGCTTCGACTTCACCCTTCGCGATTGACCACGCACCAGAATCCTTTTTCGCCCAGTACGGGCCTCCCGGATGGACCAGGAATACATCTATCCCACTCCTATCCGAGATTCGAAACGGGAGGATGCCGGCGCTAGTCT
>JAJZBG010000011.1:0-16923 GCA_021799035.1 Actinomycetes bacterium
ACTGCAACCCTGCCCTGCCAGGGATCAACCGCTCCAAAGCCTATGAAAACATCCGGGTTGCGCTTCACGGCATCTGCGATGTGATCATTGGGAACAGGGATTATCCCAGATGAGCTGATGTCGGTGGTATTCATCAGCACTGCCATCATCTCCATAGCCCTATAGCGATCTGCAAGCTCGTCCAAAGAGACCGCCTTGGTCTCTTTGCCGAAGTACTTGGCCATCTGCTCATGTCGCGCACCCATAGCGCTGATGGCCTCTTCGTCATTTGCGTGAACATGGATATCTATCGCTTTGATCACTCTGAAACCCCCTCCGGCTCGCGTTGCCCAAACAGGCCAAGCTCTTCCAAGATCGATTTTGAGTGCTGGCCCAGAGTAGGTGGAGCCGCCAAATTTCCCCAAGGCGTCTTCGAGAATCTCGCAGGAGGCGCGACCGTTACGACTTCACCTTCGCTTGGATGCTCAAGATGAAGTTCGAGCCCCAGATGCAGAGCCTGCGGCTCGAGGAAGACCTCCCTCAAACCGTTTACCTGGGCGTGGGGAACGTCAAGGTTTGTGAAACGTTCGCGCCACTCGGCAAGTGTTCTGGTCTTGAATACTGGTGAAAGCAGCTCATGCAGCAACTCAAAGTTGGCTATCCTTGCCTCCCTGGTCGAAAAACGCTCGTCAGCCAAGAGGTCGGGGCGCTCTACAGCTGCCACGAATGCCTCCCAGAACTTGACAGGAGAGGAGAGGTGAACCGTGACCACGAGCCCGTCTTTGCATGTGAAGGCGTATGACTGGCTGATGCTCGGTCGCGAGCGCGGACCTCCCGGGTCTCCCATGCAGAAATACCTCGTCGCCTCGGATGAGAGAAATGCGATTGTCGAGGCGAACATCGAGACGTCGACATGCTGGCCAACTCCGTTGGCGGCCCGAGCATGCAGTGCTGCGAGGATTGCATAAGCCGCGGTCATGCCAGCCAGGCCATCGGTGAAGGCTGGGCCGATAACCCGTGGGTGATCGGGATCGATCAACTGGCTCAACAACCCTCCCAAAGCCTGGCCCACTGTGTCATATACCGGGCGATGAGCATCGGGGCCATCTTGGCCGAAGCCGGATACCGAGCAGTAAATCAGCTCTGGCCGTGTCTCGCTGAGCGAAGAGTAGTCAAGGCCAAAGCGCCTCATCACTCCAGGGCGGGAGTTCTCGAGAAATATGTCGGCATGCTTTGTCAGCTCCTTCACCACCGCCTGGCCCTCTGTAGTCCTGATATCGGCTTCGATGCTCCTTTTGTTGCGGTTATATCCGAGGAACTGGGGGGAATAAGTCCCCCCGGCGAATGCGCGGAAGGGATCCCCTCCTCCTGGTGATTCAACCTTGACTACGTCCGCCCCAAGGTCAGCTAAAAGCTGGCCAGCATAAGGGCCTGCTATGAAGCTGGCTACTTCAACCACGGACAGCCCTGAAAGAGGGCCGAGGCTACCGCTCACCCGATCCACCCCCTTTAGACGAAGTCAACTCGATTACGATATTTCCAAACCCGTCTATCCGCGCAGTCCAACCGCTCTTCACCGCGTAGACCGTGTCCTTGGCCTCGATGACCCAGGGTCCTTCGGCCTCAGCACCCCGAGCCAGGTCCTCCAGCTTTGCCACTGGAGTCTCCCTGGCATCTTCATCGGTCGACCATCTGACCAACCTTGTCTTAGCCGGTTTGGCTTCGGAACTGCTCACGGGCTGGGCCGACGGAAGCCAGCTCGGCATCTCTGCTCTCACGTCGAAAACGATTTCCAGCAGCCCCAAGCCAGGATTGGCCGCCTCCAGGCTCTCTATGATCCCAGCCACCTCCGACGGAGAGGCAAACGTCACTGTTCGCCGACCCGAGCTGTCCGCTATCACGAGCTGGAATGATTCGGACAGCTCGCTCACCTCAAAGCCCTCTCCAGCCATGTCAAGCCTGCCCTGAGCTTGAAGATCGCCTGCCTGGATTGTCAGATCCTGAGAGAAAGTGCCGCATTTTAGTGTTTTGGCGACGCTTCTAGAGTATCTGTGCCATACGTCAGCAGTCGATGACCCGAAGGCGCTGAAGACCGAACCAAAGGGGAAGCCCACAACCTTAGGAATGCCAACCCTTTCCGCAATGTCGCATGCGTGAAGCGGCCCGCCCCCACCAAATGCGAAGAAGACATACTCCGACGGAGATGCCCCGGTCCCTCTGATACGGCTGGCGATCTCTTTCGCCATCGAAGCATTCACGCTGTCTCTTATCATCGACGCTGCCGTCGCGGCATCGACTCCAAGCGGATCACCTATGCGCCTGGCAAGCACGTCTCGAGCCCGATCGAAATCGAGCCGCATCTTTCCACCTAGAAAGTCAGACGGATCCAGTAGCCCTAGAACAAGATTCGCATCCGTGACAGTGGGGTTTGCCCCGCCCTTTGCGTAGCAAACCGGCCCGGGCACCGATCCGGCGCTGTCAGGACCGACCGTTAGCAGCCCTTGGCTGGCTCTCGCAATGCTTCCGCCGCCAGCGCCAATCGATTCGGTCGATATCACCGGCACCGATATCTCTATGCCATGGATCTGCGGGAGCTCTACGACATTGGCTTGAGATTTTCCGAGCACCGCCACATCGAGGCTGGTGCCTCCCATGTCAGCGCATACGACGTGATCATGCTTCAGCTGTTTGGCAATGATCGATGCGCCTCGCACCGCAACCGCCGGACCGCTGCTCAAGGTCTGCACAGCTACCGTCTTGGCTACTCGGGCGGATCCACCCGCTGCGTGAACTACCAAGAGTGGATGGCGCATGCCGCTTTCGCGCGCAAGGTCCTCGGCCTTGTAGAGACCTCGAGATAGGTCTCTGTGGAGGTAGGCATTGAGCAGAACCGTGTTGGCGCGGACATGGTCGTCATCGTTTGAAACGATCTCATGGGCCAGCTGAAGCGGGACGGACCGCAGGTAGTGAACCGGATAGCGTTCAAGGACTATCTCTTTGACACGGCGTTCATGAGCAGGGTTTCTCCAGCTGTTTCGCAGACTCACAGCGATGATCCGAGCACCGAGATCGATCAGCTCTCGCACAGCGGTGAGGACTGACCCGGGGGAAGGCGCTTCAACAGCCTGCCCGTCGTCCCCCATTTGCTCATCGATTCCCCTGATAAGTGCGGGATCCGCGATTGACGAGAAAACAGCGGGTTGTTGACCATTTCTGTACAGGCTCTGTTCCGCACCTCGAGTAACGATCAACCCCACTTTGGGACCGCGACGCTGGATCAGCGTGTTGGTGCCAAGGGTGGTCGAAAGCCTCACAACCTGTGTGTTCGCCAGAAATGATCTCAGCTCCTCGCCGAAGGAATCTGCTCCCAGCCGAAGGCACCCTATGAAGCACTCGGTGAGATCGTGGGGGGTGGTGAACACCTTGGCCCGGTGCGCCACCGAGCCATCAGTGAAGAAGCCGTCCGTGAAAGTCCCTCCGATGTCGAAGTCAGCAGTGTAGCGTTTCATCGCTTGAGGCTTCATCTCCTCGCTCCAGGGCCGATCCCGCCAATCGCGGTCATCCAGTCTTTAAGTTGTTCAGGTGTTGTAGCTGCGGGAACCTCTCCGGCAGTCACCAGAAGTCCTCTTCGGCTAGTCCAACTAGCGCAATCGTTGGTAGACCCCTGCTTGAGCAGATCCAATGGAAACACCTCCCCAGCTCCGAAGACGTGATCCACCACAGATCTCGGAACTTCAGAATCGGGAGCCAGAAGCATCGAGTTCAGCCCGTAGAAACGGCAGATGTTTGCAAGCTCCGTCGTGGTCTCCTGCAGCAGTACGGGATCAGTCTGAATCGTTGGAGCCTCCGCAAGAACGATCCCAGAGACTTTTGCTTCTGAGTACTTCTTGGCCATGGAGGTATACATCTCCGAAATCTCATTCGCTGCGGCACCTGAGAGTTTGACGAGGGTCCCGGGACCGGTCAGGACACCTAGAACCCCTGCGCGATCTCGGAGATCGATTGCCAAACGTCCCGCAGTATCGATGATCGCACCCAGAGATTCAGCAGTGGAACGCCCAAGAGTTGCCGACCCGACGCATCCAACGGGCAACCCCTCCTCGTCTCTCGCCACCGTCGCACCGCCGGCCTCCAGCTCGATTCCAAGCTGGTAATGATTCACAACTACCGGCAGTTCAAACAGGCTTTGCGCATTTCTCAGCACATAGGCGGAGGTCGCAGGCTCTTCTAGCATCTCATTGATGTCGATCTGCTCGAGCCGCCCGGCGAGCCGGAACACGATGGGCAGAAAGAGCAGCCCGTTTGGCTGTTTGAGCGCCTTCTGGAATCCGTTCATTCGAACAACCCCCAAAATGGCTTCGAGTAGCCGGGAGAATTGGGCTCAGGCCAGTCGCCGTAGTAGCGCAGCTTGTCGTCGCTGGGACGAAGCTTCTGCCATTCCTCCATGAACTCGGCAAACGGCTTGCCACGCTTCAGACGCTCCTGCCTAGCCATATCCCTGTCGTCTTCAGTGGCGGGTCCGTCCACGGTCAGTGTCTCAGAATCGAAGACAACCCGATAGACATTGCGAGCCACGTCAGAAGAGATCACGTTCTGTTTCAGGTCCTCCATCACGTCATCGGGTTCTCGTTCCAAGACATCGCCGTACCCGCCTCCGCCGCCGACTCCGTGAACAAACAGGTCTCCATAATTGAAATGCTCAGTGGGCTGGCTCGAGTAGCTGAATACATAATTGCCAGACAAAGGGTGCCTCTTGGCAAGCGTATACTGACTCAGTTCAACCTCATCTCGAGTTTCCGACAGCTGCTTGAAGACATCAACATTCTTGATGACGAAGCGAGGGTTGGGAGGCCCGGCATATCCGCCAAAGATGCCGGGATTGTGGCTGAGGCGGTCAGAAGCTCCCCTTGTCGTGAGATCGCAACCAGCCATGGGTGCTGACGCTATCTCCACACTCGGAGTTCCTCCCCTATACTTTCCGAAGCCGTGAACATCCTTGTCGATGACCCGAGCGAGGGTGATCATCGGAAGCCTCATGTCCGACTCTTCCACCTCTCCGGCATCAGTGACTGACGCCCAATAGAAGCCGCTTGCATGTTCGCCATCCATGTCGAACCGTGCGCCTTGGCCAGCAAGATTCTGTGTACCGGTGAAGTTGGCAGCCCTGTAGCCGTAACTGTTGACTCCCGCGTATACATAGATCATCACATTTCTAGAAAAAGGAGCGGAGACTGATAGCTTGTGCGGGCTGTCAAAGAGCATCTTGGAACCGATCACATGAAGGTTCTGGACGTTCATGGCAGAGATAGTGGTCCCCTCTCCGTGGGCAACCTCGACACCGCAGTTGGCAACGGACGGCCCCTCGACGAGTGTCCGGATCGGCTCCAATAAGCCGATGTTCGGAGAAAGGCCACGGAAGAAGTAGGTGAAGAGGTAGACACCCATCGACGCGCGCATAAGGTGCCAGGTGCAGTGCTGCGGGCCCATGTTGTTTTCCGGTGAGACGCCCTGGTTTATGACTGTGAGGCTGTCACCCTCTTTGATAACCGTAGTTGGAAGCCGAATTAGGCCGCTCTCGAGTCCAACCCCGTCGTTGAACATCACCGAACGGTATATTCCGTCATTGAGCTGGCTGATGCGCTGCCTTGCAAGATCTGAGCTGACAGCAAGAATCTTTCTCAGCCCTCCGGCAACCTGAGCCGCGCCTCGGCGCTCCACTTCTCGCAGGACCCGATCCCTGATTCTCTTGCAAGTGGCTACCCTAGCCTTGAGATCGCTTGCAAATACGAACGGATTGCGCACCGAATTCAGAAAGAAATCCAGTATGTCCTGGCGAAGCTCCCAATTGTCGCCGATTCGCAATGCACCTACATGGAGCCCCTCTTCCCACCTGGTGGTAGCCGTGGGGCTGAATCCTCCTGGAGACATCGATCCGCACTCGCCCTGATGGCCGCCGACCTCGGCCCATCCGATAAGGACGCCCTCATGAAAAATTGGAGCGCTCACGAACATGTCAAAGGTGTGGACCCCCCCGCAGGTTGGATCGTTGAAAAAGTAGACGTCGCCATCTGAAAGGCCAACCGTGGGGTTGTCGCGATAGTACTTGAGGATGTACTTGACCTGGGGATAGTTCAAAAGGGTGTGAAAGTAGATGCCTGTGGCAACTACAGCTGGATCCCCCTCGGCCGTGAAGACGCTGGTGTTCATGTCGCCAGTAATGATTCCCTCTGAAATCGATAGCGCCATGTAGACATCGCGAGCCTCTTCGACAATTGAAGTGATCTTGTGCTGGAAGACCTCCAGCTCAACCGCGCTAAGAGTCTCCATGCCCTCGAGCTCGAGGGCGGAAGGCGGTTCGAGACCCCCCACCAACAGATCTGGATCCCTACCAGGCCCCATGCCGTAGGCATGCCTGTCATAGACAAATCCTTCATGAAGCCGGATGCTGTTCATAAGGTCGCCCATCAGATAGTCTCCCCCCGCTCTAGCCATCCAACTCTCCTTCCGTCAAGCTGGAAACTCCAGCCCGGAGGCACTACCGTCACCGTGTCTACGCTCTCCACCAGAGCTGGACCAGCTATCTTCACCTTCTGAGAGAGTTGATCTCTCCGGTACACCGGAGTGTCGATCTCCCCATGCTCGAATCCCCAGTAGGCAAGGCGGCTCGCCATCGACTCGGCCGACAGGCCTTCGCCTGTGCCAGGCGAATCCAGCGGCAAAGGGGGAACTTCGCCTATGGCACTCAAGCGAAGCCCAAGGACCTCGACTCCAGCGTCTAGAAAAACCGCCCCTTTCCCATAGGCATCGCCATAGGCCTTCACAAAAGCGCTTACAACCTCCTCTATCTGCGAGACGTCTGAAAAAGAGCGCGACGGCCAGGGAATTGGCAGAACGTGACGCTGCTGGCCAAATCTCTGGAGGATCTCGAATTCGAACCGTATCTGGCTCAGATCGAACCCTTCTTCATCCATGTCACGTTCAGCCTCTTTCAAAAGCGCGGCCATAGCCTGATTCATGGGTTCAATCGCAGCGTCGTTGTAGTTGCCGCGCGAGTACAGAAGGTCGGAATGGGTTCTCTCGTACACCTGAACGATGTCCAGGCTCAAGGTGCCGTACGCTCCGCCCACGCTCCCGAACTCAAAGGTGGCCACCTTGGAGACGTCTGCCGCGTCCGCATACCCTGCGGCATGAACCGGCCCGGCACCGCCATATGCAAAGGCAACGAAGTCGCGTGGATCGAGGCCTGACATCTGGGCTGCAATTCTGTAGATTTCCTGCCCCATCATTCCGTCGACCAGCCTCTTTATGCTCCACGCGGCTTCGTAGGGGGTGACTCCGAGAGGTTGTGCAATCTTTGTGGCAATGGCGGACTCAGCCCTTGACTTGTCGAGCGGTATCCGCCCTCCCAAGAAGTAGTCAGGATCGATATAGCCGAGCACCACGTCTGCGTCTGTCACAGTGGGCTCTTCCCCTCCTCTGGCGTAGCAGGCAGGGCCTGGAAGAGAGTGAGCGCTTTGAGGCCCGACCTTTAAGATCCCGTCCTGAACGCTTGCAATCGAGCCTCCGCCAGCGCCGATCGACCAGTGAGCCACAAGTGGAACCTGCACTCTCCAGCGATCGATCACCGGGTCGTACTCATAGATCCTCTCGTGCCCCTCCACTACCAGGCCGAGATCAAAACTGGTTCCGCCCATATCTGTCAAAAAGACGTTTGGAAGCTTGTAATCTCGACTGATCGACGTGGCGCCAATGATTCCCGAGACCGGCCCGGATCCAAAAAGCTGAATCGGCCGAGTTCTTGAAAGCGAAGAGGCGCCGCCTGTACATTTTGCGATCAGCAGCGGCTCGAGGTATCCCGAATCCCTCAAGTCCTCATTTAGTGCGACAAGATGCTCTTCGGTCTCGAGCCGGAGATAGGCGTCTAAGATGCATGTCGCGGTCCGCCGATACTCACCCATTTGTGGGCTCAGCTCCGAGGAGAGAAAAACCGGCATGTGACCCAGATAAACCTCCGGATACTGCTCACGGATGAGATCTCTGATCCTGCGTTCGTGTGCAGGATTGACATAAGAGTAGAGAAGCACCACCACAATTCCGCGGACGCCACGGTCCACAAGATACTGGATCTTTCGCAGCGCCTCTTCGTCGCGCAGTGGAACGAGCTCTTCGCCTTTGTTCCCAATCCTCTCGTGAACCCCGACTACCAAATCTCTCGAAATCAAAGGTTCTGGGCGTCGTGCCCTTCCCCTGTCGTAGCGCTGCTCGACAGCCAGCCCATCAGCCCAGTTCCGCCCTCGCCCTATGACAAGAGCATCTTCGAATCCATGGGTTGTTATAAGCCCTAATACAGGGCCTTTGTGCTCGATAAGCGCGTTTGTGCCGACAGTGGTGGAATAGACCATCGAGTCGGCAGAGCCGAGCAGCTCAGAGCCAGTCAGGTCAAACTGACCAGCGGCTGCTTCTATGGCGTTCGACACGCCCACCCTCAGATCAAACGCAGTGGTGTCAGCTTTGCCGTTGACTGTTCTCGAGCCGCGCGCCACCACCACGTCGGTGAATGTCCCGCCAACATCGATGCCAATGCGGAATCCGTCGCTCATTGGCCGATCTCCAGTGAGTTTTGGGCATCTTTTCCATGTCGGATTTCAAAGGAATCAAGGTCGATTTGAATGTCCCAGGTCAATGGATGCCCCGGTGGAAGGTACTCGGTCTCCACCATGGTTCCACACCCTGGGCAGTAGAACTCGACGAGCCGGACCCAATCCGGGTCAAAAGAGAAGTTGAAGTGCTCGTCTGTGCCAATCACCGGATGCACCTCTTGGGGGTTCCGATTTGCTATCAGACAACCCTCTTTGTAGGAGCGATCCGCCGGCCCAAGATCGGCCCCGCACCTGTTGCATATCCATCTTCTAGATGGCAGTTCGATATCGAGATATTCTGTGACGCTGACCCTCACCTCGAGCACCTCCGTCCAGCTTCACCAAGACCGGAAGCAAAAGCAGCGCCGACCGAGCAAGGGGTGCGCAGGCACACAACTTGCGAAGCCGCTGCAATGAGTCTCTTTGCTGGCATTCAACATCCCCCCATTTTCATTTCCCCAAGTCGTCAACAGGACCGATGTCCGTTGACCTCTCTTAGCAAAATGCCCCCTTATTTCCCCACATGCATAGATCGACTCGCCGTCAAATCTCTCCCACAGAACCCTCTCGATCCAGATAAGGCCTGCTGAGGGAGATTTCCATCGCACATTTCACGAGCACTGGCGCTATCTCCTCCTCAAGCATCTGCCTCGTCAATCGAACCGACGGAACAGAGACGTTGATGGCTCCGATTGGCAGGCCCCTGTCTCCAAATATCGGCGCGCCGACCGAGCGAACCCCCAGCTCCATCTCCTCGTCGTTTATCGAGTAGCCCCTTTGGCGAACAGTTTCCAGCTCCTTCTCCAAGGTTTCACGATCGGTTATCGTGAACTCGGTATACCGTTCAAATCGGCAACCGCCGATGACTCTGGCCCTGTGGCCATCCGGCAACCACGCCAAAATCGCTTTCCCCATCGAGGAGCAGTACACAGGCATCCTTGAACCAACCGATGTCTTGAAGAACAGGCCAGTCGGCCTTGCTTCGAGACGCTCTACGTAAACAACCTCGGAGCCATCCAGCATCGAAAGTGTGACATTTTCTCCGAACTGCTCAGAAAGGCTGCGCATCAGAGGCCGGGCAAGCTCCCTGACCTGAAGGCTGGCCAGATAGCTGTACCCAAGCTCAAGCACCTTTGGCCTGAGCGAATAGTGAGAAGACGGTGGCGGCGACTGCTCCAGATAGCCAAGCTCGACAAGAGCTCTTGCAAGCCGATGCACAGTTGGCTTGCTGAAACCGGTTAGCTGCGTCAGCTCGGAAAGACCGGTAGGTTTCCCAGCGGCTGCCAGAACGGAAAGAAGCCGCAGTCCTCTCGCAAGGGTGCCCTTATCCTGTCCAAGGTCTGATCGGTTTTGGTCCATTATATGTACCGCTCTTTCCTATAATGGACCATACTAAAGTGCCGCGAATTTCGTGTCAAGTCACTTTGCCAACTTGGCTTGCACCCTAGAAGACCGAAATCCTAACCCGAATTCCGGCCAGAGCAACAGCACGTGAGCTCATCCCTGTGCTATTGCGAAGATACCCATCTTTATAAAAATGAAAATCCGCCCCGGCTGTTTTCGCGATAGATACACTCTGTAGCTGGGGGGGGGGGGACTTTCGATGGGGATATTCGGCGAGGCAGCGCCTTTTCGCCATGATTTTGCCGCTGCCGGTGGCCCGGCTACGGCATCGGCGAGATTAGAGGTTGGATCGATGCACAGGCGCAGGCTGCGTTGGCTGTTTGTCAGCCTGCTCGCCGCCACCTTGGTGCTCGTTGAGATGCTCAATTGGAACAATCCTTCCAAACCTTATGCATCTGCTCCTGCTTTCTGCAGCATAGCGGCCCCTGCCCAGAGGAGTCCGGAGATAACACCCTCGGAGTCGCTCTCAGCTGCGCTGCTTTCATACAAGGCTCTTCAAGAATGCTACGGTGGACCTAAAGGGTCCTATCTAGCGCCATACACTGGCATGGCAGCGGCATGGCCAGAATCTCAGGCGTTATCGGCAACGCTTGCGCTCGCCGGCGTTGATGCCGCTTCGGATTCAATCAGAAGCTCGATCGCGCAGAGCATCGCGGTGCTGCAAAACTACTGGGATCCCAAAGGCGGGTACTTTCCAAACGGACGTTGGTTTTCCACCGGCATCGGTGTCAAAAAATTCGACGACAACGCCTGGCTTGGGCTCGACCTCGTTCGCGCCTATGCAATCACGCACAACCCGTCGTACCTAAACCAGGCGGAGGCGGTGGCCAGCTTTGAGGCCACCGGCTGGTCCAAGAACGAGCATTTCGCCATTCCCGGCGGAATATTCTGGCAGGAGCCGGCATACGGGAGCCATCGCAATGCCGTCAGTACTGCTGGAGCAGCCTTTCTGAATGCAAGGCTGTATGCAATCACCAGAACAGGGCTTTACAAAAACCGTGCAGAGAAATACCTTCACTGGACGGTTTCCGCTCTCACTCTGAAGAATGGATTGATAGGAGATCAGATCTCGCCAAGCGGCAGGGTGAGCAAGAATATCTGGTCCTACAACCAGGGCCTGGTAATAGACACCTACACCTCTCTCTATGGGACAACGAAGAACCCCTACGACCTGGCTGCGGCAGAGCTTCTAGCAGAGCGCTCATTGACATATCTGAACAGCCAACAGCGTTTGGAACACCAGCCACAGGTTTTTGACTCCATATATTTGCGGAGTCTCGCCCATCTGTATGCCGTAGTCCCCAACTCTGACTACGTTCGCACGATGCAGTCTTATGCAACTTATCTGTACCAGCGAATGGACCGCTCAACGGGAGTGATCCGCATAGGGCCGATGACTTCTCCATCGACGGGATGGCTTTTGACGCAAGCTGCGGCCACCCAAATCTTCACCATGTATGCAAACATTGCAGGCCACTCTCGAAGAGCGTGACGGCACCTCCAGAAAGCTGGACATTCATCTTGAACGCTGCTCAATCGATTGCTATCTGCAACCAGGTTCCACTCGAACAGCCGGCTGGGGACAACCACCAAGACCTTGAAAATAGAGCATTTCAAGACCCGCTTTTGACATCGCAATGGCAGGCTGGAAGTATGGAGGGAGACATCATTATGTCATGTTGCAGCTCAAAGGAAACTAGGGACGTCAAAGACTGATTTCCAACAGCAAACATGCAGTAGATAGGGTAAAAATGGTGATAGAGATCCGTTTCGCATAGTTTGAAACTGTCTTCTGTTTCACCAAGTCGGCATATGACGCATTTAGACATAAGAGATAGTCCGGAGCTATGCGCAAAGCGTTGCTTATCGATGCTTGGCGTCCAGTTGCCGGGCTGATCTTTGGAGGCAGTTGGGCGTGAAACCAACAGATATTAGCAATCCGGATTTTTTTCACAGCGTCGTTGATTGTCAGTGGGCTTGCCCCGCTCATACTAACGTTCCTGAATACATAAGACTTATTGCACAGGGCAGGTATGACGACGCCTATATGGTAAACCGGGTCTCCAACGTGTTCCCCGGAATCCTTGGCCGAACATGCGATCGCCCCTGCGAACCGGCGTGCAGGCGATCGCGAGTGGACGGAAACCCCGTGGCAATCTGCAGACTTAAGCGGGTGGCGTCCGATTTGAAAGGCGATATAACTGAACGCCTTCCCAAGCCGGCCCAGTCAAAAAACGGAAAGAGGATCGCCTGCGTTGGTGCGGGCCCAGCTTCTCTCACGGTCGCAAATGACCTGCTGCCCCTAGGTTATGAGGTTGTGGTCTTTGAAAGCGAAGCCAAGCCAGGGGGACTGATGCGCAGCAATATCCCCTCTTTTCGCTTGCCTGAAGAGGTTCTCGACTCCGAGATTGCCAACATAGTTGACCTGGGTGCCGAGATGCGTTACAGCACTGAGGTCACAAGCCTTAAAGAGCTTGTCAGCAGTGGCTTTGATGCTGTCTTCATTGGAAGCGGAGCCCCAAGGGGCAAAGACCTGGAGATAGATGGCCGCAGAGCTGGGGGCGAGGACCGGATTCACATCGGCATAAATTGGCTGCAGTCGGTGGCATTCGGCCACATAAGCGAGATCGGGAAACGAGTCCTCGTAATTGGCGTTGGCAATACAGCCATGGACTGCTGCCGAACAGCACGACGCCTGGGTGGCAAAGATGTCAAGATCATGGCAAGACGCCCGCGCGAGTACTTCAAGGCGTCGCCGTGGGAGCTCGAGGATGCCGAAGAAGAAGGGATAGAGATCATTGTCAACCACGCCCCGAAACGATTCGTAATCGAAGATGGGCGTCTCGTCGGCATGGAGTTCGAGATCGTCAAGTGGAACGAAGGAGCCACTCGATCGGAGGTTCTCGACACCGTCGTAGTCCCATGCGATGACGTGATTCTTGCAATCGGCCAGGAAAACGCATTCACCTGGATAGAAAGAGATTCGGGCATCGAGTTTGGCAAATGGGATATGCCGGTGGTTGACGAGAAGACAATGATGTCTACGCTTCCAGGCGTTTTCTTCGGAGGTGACGCAGCATTCGGTCCGAAGAACATCATCTGGGCGGTGGCTCACGGCCACGAGGCAGCAATATCTATAGACAACTACTGCCAGGGAAAGCAGGTCACTGAGCGACCGCCGACCGGAATGAACCTGGCTAGCCAGAAGATGGGGCTTTCCGAATGGAGCTACCACAACGACTACAATCCATCGCCCCGCCAGAAGATGAGCCACGTCGAACTCTCGAAGCGCTTTGCCGATCTGAGCCTTGAGGTAGAACTCGGCTTCAGCGCCGAACAGACGGCCCGAGAAGTCGAACGCTGCCTGAACTGCGATATCGAACCGGTGTTCCGGGCTCCGCTCTGCATAGAATGCGACGCCTGTATCGACATCTGTCCCGTGCAGTGCCTTACGATGGTCGAAGACAAAGATGATGAGCTGGACCTCCGGCGATACCTCACGGCTCCGGCCGACAATCTCGATGAGCCTCTCTATGTTTCCTCGAAGCTTGCCCAGACCGGACGGATCATGGTTAAAGACGAGAACATATGCGTGCACTGCGGGCTCTGCGCAGAGCGGTGCCCCACGGCGGCATGGAACATGGAAAAGTTCGTCCTGCAACTGAGCTATGCAGGAACCTCGAACAATAAAGGCAAGTGATGACCCAACAATTAGATCAAAATAACCTGGTTCCTCCAATGAACCCCGCAAGCTTAGGCAACGGCTCTCACAAGATTCTCGACAAGGTCAACGACCTGGCAATCCGTTTTGCCACGGTCAATGGAACTGGTTCCGCGAGTGCCAACAACTTGTTGCTGAAAGCTATCTTTCGGATGGGAATCCCAGTTTCCGGCAAGAACCTCTTCCCATCCAATATCCAAGGGCTGCCGACTTGGTACGAGATACGCATCAACGGGTCTGGGTTCACATCGCGTGCAAACCTCTTCGACCTTGTGGTGGCAATGAACAGCCAGACGTATGAGACTGACATCGCCTCCGTCAGATCGGGTGGCTACTTTATATTCGACTCCAGTTGGTTCATGCCTCCGCAGCTAATGCGCAGTGACATCAACTTTCTAGGAGTGCCATTTTCTGACCTGTTCGCTGAGGAGTTTCCCGAGTCACGGGAGCGCATCCTGATGCGAAACATCGGCTATGCCGGAGTGGTTGCAGCCGCGGTCACCATGGATCCCGACGTCGTATCACAGCTGCTCGACGAGACCTACTCTACCAGCGAACGCATACGAAATTCGAACCACCGAGCCTTTGAGCTCGGATACAACTATGCAATCGAAAACTTCAACTGCCCTTTGCCCATAAGGCTTGAGCGCATGGAGCAGAACGAGGGCAAGATAATCATCGACGGCAATACCGCCACAGCGCTGGGCTGCGTATATGCAGGCGCAACCGTGGCAGCGTGGTACCCAATCACTCCCGCAACCTCAGTGGCTGAGAACTTCACCAAGCTGTGCTCGAAATACCGCCATGAAACGGTCAAGCTTGAAGATGGGACAACCGAAGAACGAAACAACTTCATTGTGCTTCAGGCCGAGGATGAGCTGGCAGCACTGGGAATGGTGGTAGGTGCTTCTTGGGCGGGTGCAAGGGCGTTCACGTCCACCTCCGGTCCAGGCATATCGCTGATGAACGAGATCCTGGGTCTGGCGTACTACACCGAGATCCCAGCGGTCATCATTGACGTCCAGCGCACTGGACCATCCACAGGCATGCCAACGCGGGTCCAACAGGCGGACATCATGGAGTGCGCTTACGCTTCCCATGGAGATACCAAACACATACTTCTTTTCCCTTCCGACCCGAACGAGTGCTTCCAATTCTCAGTAGAAGCTTTCGATCTGGCAGAGCATTTCCAAACGCCTGTGATAGTCCTCTCGGACCTTGACATAGGAATGAACGACTGGGTAGTGGACAAGCTGGAATGGGATGACAGCTACACCTGGAACCGAGGAAGAGTTCTGAATGCGGAAGATCTAGAGGCGATTGCAAAGTACTACCGCTACTCAGACGAGGACGCCGATTTCGTGACCCCGAGGACTCTCCCAGGGGTTTCATCAAAAGGTGCCTACTTCACGCGTGGCTCCGGACATGACAGGCTTGGAGCCTACACTGAAAGCCCGGAAGGATACCGCCAAGTTGTCGACAGGCTCGCCAAAAAGCACAAGGCAGCGGCCAAATATGTTCCCAAACCGCTTACTGAGATCAAGCCCGGGGCACGTTTTGGGGTGATAACACTCGGCAGTTGCGAAATGGCTGTGCGAGAGGCAGTTGCCAATCTCGAAGAGCAGGGGATGCCTCTCGACTACCTCCGTATCCGAGGTTTCCCTTTTTCCGAGGAAATCAAGCAATTCATCGACTCTCACGAAATCAACGTCGTAGTCGAGCAGAACAGGGACGCGCAACTCCGCTCGCTGCTCATACTAGAGACCGAGTCCTTTCCTACGCAGCTGCGCTCCGTCCTCTCTTATGGCGGCTTTCCCATATGCGCTGACGACGTCGTCGAGGGACTTCTGAACGAGCTAAAGGACTGAACATGCCATCGATACGCAAACCACTTATCCCGCTGGCACCGCATGCAACAAATGCGCTGGGCCTTACGGTGCGCGACTATGAAGGTGCTATGTCGACCCTCTGCGCCGGGTGTGGCCACGACTCCATCACCGCCGCACTGGTGCAGACGTTCTACGAACTGGACATGCCACCGGAGAAGATCGCCAAGCTGAGCGGCATTGGCTGCTCTTCAAAGACACCCACCTACTTCGTTTCGGGCGCTCACGGCTTCAACTCCGTACACGGCCGAATGCCTCCGATTGTCACTGGGGCCAACGCCGCAAATAAGAACAACATCTACATTGGAATCTCTGGCGACGGCGACTCCCTGTCTATAGGAACTGGGCATTTTGTCCATGCCATCCGCAAGAACATCAACATGGTGTATATAATCGAGAACAACGGCGTGTATGGCCTGACAAAAGGGCAATTCTCCCCTACCGCAGATGTGGGATCGACGACCAAGCGCGGGGTGCCTAACGAAGTTCCACCCATAGATCCGGTAGAACTGGCATTGAGCCTGGGGGCGTCTTTTGTGGCCCGCAGCTTCTCTGGAGACAAGAGGCAGCTGATACCGATTCTCAAAGCAGCTGTCGAACACCATGGTTTTGCGATGATCGATGTCATTTCTCCATGCATACAGTTCAACAACCACCAGGGTTCGACAAAGAGCTACAAGTACATCAGAGAGCATGAGATAAACGAGATCGACTCGGTCTTTCTGAGATCGTCTTCGGAGATCACCGCAGAGCTTCCGGCAGACAGCAGGGTGAGTGTCACCATGCATGATGGCTCCATCTTGATGTTCAGGACGCTGCCAGAGAACTACGACCCGCGCGACCGCACTGCGGCAATGAACTACGTTCACGAGGCAAAGGCTAAGGGAGAGGTTCCGACCGGGCTTCTCTACATTGACCGCGAGATCCCTGACATCCACGACTTGAACGACACCACCGAAGAACCTCTTATCAACATCCCGTTCCAAAAGCTCTGCCCAGGACGGAACGCACTGCTGAAGTTCCAGGAGAGCTTTCAGTAGACAAATCGGATGGCGCATGTTGGTGCGAAATTAGAAACCCGCTTCGGATGTTTCCCGGTCAGGCATCTCAACGTGAGATCAACATCTGAGAGCGGGTTTCTGACCGACACATGCACATCGCTCCAATCTCCGCAACTCCACATGGGTGAGGAGCTCATTTTGCGCGTTTACGGCCAGCTGGGTCTCTGCACTTCGGGCCACACAATTGTGCTCAGATCACCGGTTTGTTTGCTTCTTATGTGATCAGGTGGCTC
>JAJZBG010000011.1:17023-62695 GCA_021799035.1 Actinomycetes bacterium
CTCCGCAACTCCACATGGGTGAGGAGCTCATTTTGCGCGTTTACGGCCAGCTGGGTCTCTGCACTTCGGGCCACACAATTGTGCTCAGATCACCGGTTTGTTTGCTTCTTATGTGATCAGGTGGCTCATTTTGCGCGTTTACGGCCAGCTGGGTCTCTGCACTTCGGGCCACACAATTGTGCTCAGATCACCGGTTTGTTTGCTTCTTATGTGATCAGGTGGCTCCTCTAGCAAGTTCAGCGGATAACACAGGGCATTCATGGTGTTGAGAAGCGTATCCAAGATATGCACTCGCACAACCTTTGCTGTCTTATTGGCGTCATCATTGAAATGCTGGTGCCAGGAGTAGTGGTCTACTACGATCAGATCCCCCTTCCCCCATTCGTAGTCCGTGCCTCTGTCAGGCTCTGGACCAATGAATGAATGGCCCCGCCCCTCGACTACGTAAAGCCACGCCTCGCCTGAGTGGCGGTGCATCGACTGTGCTCTTCCGAGCCCAATCTCGAACATAGCCATGGTGAGACCCGATGTTCTATATCCCACCGCCTTGTCGAGCAGAAATGTGGTCCTGGTGCCACGAGGGGTTTGAAGAAACTGCAACTCGTCCCAACTTGTGTGAAGCCTCCCATGGCTCCGTTCTTCCTGGTCTTGAGAAAGCCGTCTGAGCCTTCTTGCATAGACATCGTTTCCTGGCCTTCCGTCGCTGGAAATAGGAGGGACCTCCAGCTCTGCCACAGGTGTATCGCCGCCATCTTCTAAAACGGCAAAGCCCAAGATATCGATGAAAGGCTCACTGGAGAAGCTCATGAAACGTGCCGTGACCGCCCCATCGTTCCCCTGGCGGTGCCAGGACCATGCCGGCAAATACACGGCGTCACCCGGACCCCACGAAACTCTTGTGCCGTCAACGTCGGTCCACCCATAACCACCAACGCAAAGCATCATGGCGTCCCATGAGTGCCGGTGAATGGTAGAGAAAGTGCCTGGCTCGATCTCGTGCGCGGACGCGTCGACGGTCCGCACGGGGCTGTCGGCATCTTTTCCAAGGTAGGCTCCTGTGATAAGCCGGCGACTGGTCCGATGCATCTCAATATCGTTCAGATGTATCACAGTCCTATGGTTGTCCCGCCAGTCTTCTATGAATTGCGCTCGACGCTTCTTCTGAACCTCGTAATGGCTCGTCGAGGTCCTTGTTACATTGGTCATGAATCTTCCCCTACAAGAGTCGACAGTCTCCCACATGAAACAGCAACGAGTCGCATCAAAGACGAGATGCCACGGCAAGCAAGAGAGTTGAAAATCTCAGAGCGCTCATTGAACCACTCGAGCTGAATTTCACTGCTATCTTAGTGTCCCCTCCTTTCGCCCAGCAAAGTATCGAATGTCCAACGCCACCGAGACCAGATTGAAATGCTCAAAGTATCTCTTCTCCCTCCCGCTGCTCAAACAATCTTGTAGACTTGCCTTCCAATTCGACTCAAGGAAGGCCCTTCACGTGGATCTCAATAGCGCGTTAGTCGACCGACTCATGATTCGTGAGCTTGTGGAAAACTGGGCGGTATGGCGCGATGCTGGCGACTGGGATCGATTCCGGTCTCTGTGGTCAGACGATGGAACGATGATGGCCACCTGGAAGCAGGGCACATTCGAAGATTTCATTCAAGCGAGCATAGAGGGATGGAACAAGGGGGTCAGGATCCTGCACTTTCTGGGCGGAAGCTCTGTTGAAGTCGCCGGAAAACGCTCCATTGCACAGACAAAAATGACCATCACGCAGAGGGCCAAGGTCGATGGCGTCGTTTGCGATGTCATTTGCACTGGCAGATTCTATGACTTCCTTGAAAAACAGGAGGAACGCTGGAAGCTGGTGCTCCGCCAGCCTATCTATGAAATGGACCGCTTGAATCCTGTCATGCCTGGCGAATTCCCAACACTGGATCCCGAGCTTCTCGGGAGGTTTCCCGCTGGCTACAGACATCTCGCTTACCTCCAGTCGCGCATAGGCTATTCCGTAAAAACGGACATGCCAGGACTCGACGGTCCCGAGATCGAAGCCTTGTATGAGCGAGGAAGAAAGTGGCTGTCAGCAGAGGAAAGCCATCCTTAAAAATTGCAGATTCTCGCATCGGCACGGCGTTGTAAGGGAACTCATGCGAATAGCGGCTCCACGATCCTCAAAGGTATGTCCTCATTCCCATCCACCTGACAGCTCGCGCAGATTCGATGGTACCCGTCTGCTATTACCAGGCTCATGTTTTCTTTCATGCTTCCCCTGACAACCAGCACGGGCGAGAGCAAGATCCCCTTCGAAATCTTTTCCATTTCCGACCATACGTGAAAGTCTGCTTTCCCAACAAGGGGAAGCCCGCTCGCTCTCAAGAGTTCCTCAGCCTTGCGGGTAGAAGTGGGCGCCTCCCGCAGAGAGCCGACGAGGGACTGCGCAACCGCTTCGCTGCAAATCAATGAAAGGTAGTTGAATGCCGCGAGAAAGTCATGCTCATCTGGGATGTCCTTCCAAAGCGCCCCTTTCTTTGACTGACGCTTTGCCATCTTCCACCTCTCTGCTTTTGACCGACCGGCCAAAGATTCCACCCGCAATCTCCTACCGTGCCAACTTGCCCTGAGCAGCAATCTGCGCCTCCGGATCGCGACCTCCAGGCCCGCGCAGGATGAACGCGAATATGACGGCCACAAGAGCACCGGCCAAAGGTCCTGCAAGATACACCCAGATATGCGAATAGTCACCAAGAACTACAGCTGGGCCGAGAGAACGCGCTGGATTCATCGAAGCGCCGCTGATTGGGCTTGCCCACAATCCAGCCAGGGCAATGTACGAGCCTACTCCCACTGCCGACATAGTCCCCACGTTTTGGGCCTTGGACGCTGTCCCCAAAATCGTGCTCACCAAGCCAACGGTCAGGACCCCCTCAATTAAAAATGCTTGGAGATCGGAAATTCCCTTCCCAGGAAAGGTTGCGCCGAGCATGCCGGCTTTTCCGAATTCGGCGTAGAGAAACAGTGCGGCGCCCACAGCTCCCAAAGCCTGGACGACGATGTAGCCAGGCACTCTTTTCCAGGGGAAGTCCTTCCTCAATGCAAAGGCGATGCTGACGACTGGATTCAAGTGCGCTCCTGAAACCTTTCCCATGAAAAGAATTATCGAGAGCACCATCAGACCTGGCGCAGTGACTGCGGCGGACCGCCCGATCGTCCCGGCGCCAGCAGCAGAGACTGTAGGGGCCCCAGCAGCGACTAGAACCAGGAAAAAAGTGCCAAAGAACTCGCTGAAGAGTCGCTTCACCTCGTGTGAGGGATCTCGGAACTGGATCGCCCAGGGCGCCTCCCAGCGCAACCTCCTAGTCAGCTCGGCTCGCATGACCTCATCTGATATCGGTTCCGGTCCAGAGCCGCTTCCCAAGGTCCTGCCGTCCTCGGTCATTCTCCCTCACGATCACCAACACATCTGACGCCTGAGAACACGGTCTTCAGGCCATATGAATTCAAAATTAATCGTACTGCAGCTGGCCGTGAGAGCCAAGAAGATTGGCTCGAGCATTGCGAATTGTTAGCTGCTCCGGTTCTTATGGCACATCCGGATGCAATCGGCGATGGCTCAGTCGCCCATTGCATCCGGATGCATATGAAATAGCTGCAGGTCTGGAGACCGTGGGAAATATGCAACAAACATGCCGCCCATGCCTCTAGCCCAATTCAGGCATCATCCTTGAACGTGGACGACCCTTTTCGCCTTCATCTCATTTGTGGGCAGCGACCCGTTCGGCACGCACTGGCAATCGATCCGTACCCCAAATGAGTGCCGCAGATCCAAGACGACGTTCTCCACAATCGAGTCGGTGCCATCGCGGGTCTCAATGAGCAGAGAAACCTCATCCATATGACGAACTTTCTGGTGGCGAATCTGGAAGTTGACGATCTCAGAGTAGCGCCGCAACACCTCTTCCACTTGCGAAGGATAGAGGTTAATTCCTCTCACCGTGAACATGTCGTCAACTCTGCCTCTGATTCCACCCACAGCCTTGACAAATGGGCTTCCACATGAGCAAGGTTCGCGCGAAAGCTCTACCAGATCGCCAGTGCGATAGCGGATGAGAGGAGAGCAGAAGCGTCCTAGGTTCGTTATGACGAGCTCTCCGATTCCTTCTGACTTTGTTGCCATCGGATCCGGGTCAGTTCCAACAGGAATGATCTCGAAGACGAACTCCGACTCAACAAAATGAACCCCGTCACCAGCCGAACACGTGAACCCAGTGGGGCCAACCTCGGTCATACCAGTATGGTCGTAGCATTCTGCTCCGAACGCTGCCTCGATAGCATGCTTCGTAGCAGGTATGCTGGCGCCAGGCTCCCCGGCATGAAGGGTCTTTCGAATCGCCGACTTCGAAATATCGATTCCCATCTCGTTGGCCACTTCTGCCAATCGCAGGGCATAGGTGGGAGTCGAGCAGAGCACTGTGGGCTGCAAATCCATGATTGCCAAGACCCGCTGCTCAGAGCTCATCGACCCGCCTGGGATAACCAGTGCTCCGAGCCTTTCCGCTCCTGCATAGGCCGACCAAAATCCGACAAATGGGCCAAAGCTGAAAGCAAAGAAGATACGGTCCTCGCTGGTTATACCTGCTCCCTTATACACGTGGTTGGCCCAAATGCTTGTCCACCATAGCCACGACCTTGCAGTATCAAGCCAGCGCAACGGCCGTCCTCCAGAACTTCCAGAGGTCTGGTGCAGGCGCACGTAGTCGCCAAGCGGGTAGGTCAGATTGGTTCCAAACGGTGCATTGATTTTCTGGTCCTCCACCACTTCTGCCTTAGTCAGAAAAGGAAGGTCGTGAAAGTCGTCCCAGGATCTGACCTCATGAAGGCGCGTCTTGTAAAAAGAATTTGTAGCGAGGACCTCTTCCAAGCCAGCCTGCAACTTCTCCATCTGCAGAGTTCTTATATCTTCTTTGATTTCAACGTTCGCGCTCATCTGCCGCCCTCCCAAGTCGCCAGTCGGTGTCTGGCCAAGATGGGAAGTTCCCACGAGCCTGTGCCGAACACACCGGTTCCTCTGGATTTGCAACCCCAAGAGGACTTGCTACTAGGAACTTGAGCTTCTCCGATGTTATTAGCTGAGTCGATCACGGTCATTTGATCATCCCCCAAAACCTCTTTTCTGTAACATTCCGCGGAAAAGATCTGAGATCTCTTCCAATGACGGGGAATCCCGACTTAACTTGGGACAACTGAGAACACATGAAAAGGCATTGGCATTGCCAACACAGCTCCCTCGGCATCACGCAGATCAGACGAAGATCAGTTTCGCTCACCAACTCATGAATGCCACTGACCGCCCTGACAGCATGAGACCGCCGTCAGCCCGTATTTCAATTCAGTTCAACTCACTTACTCAACTCGTCGTTTCCACAATCTTCACTCAGCCAACTTGAAAACTTGACAGCCAAACCAGGTATCGGCGCGTGGCAACAAAGGCTACGCAACATCTGCAGCTTCTCGAATCGCCTGTTCAATTGCACGGCGGGTCATTCGCTTTCTCCACACGTAGGAGAGATCTGCGTTGTCTAGAGGCCGTGCCGGCTTAGCCGCTTCTGCCGCCACTTCTTCCAATACCGCGGCATCGATCTCCCTGCCGATCAAAGCTGCTGCAGCCTCGCTGACGTCGAGAGGCTGCGGACCGACGGCAGTTATCACGACTCGGCAGGCTTCGATCTTGGGCCCATCCATCTGCACTGCCGCAGCAGCCCCAACGAGGGGAAAGTCGATTGAACCTCGGCTTCTCACCTTCACATACGATGACTTCCAGCTTCCAGGAGCAGGCATGTGGAGGCTGACGAGTATCTCCTCGGGAGACTTGGTCATGTAGAACTTTCCGTTGTCCTGGTAAAGCGACGCCACAGGAACCTCTCTCTGACCGTCAGGGCCTATCAGCAGCGCTGTGGCATTCATCGAAATAGCTGCTGGCGCAGTATCGGAAGAGGCGATCGCGCGGCAAGTGGCACTTGCTGGAGCCACGCGGCAGATGTCGCCGTCTTTTTTCATGCAAAAACCAAGGGCTTTGCGCCACTCATAGCTCTCGTCGTAATAGTTGCAGCGAGTGTCGACACAGAGATTTCCACCAATAGTTCCCGAATTGCGCAGTGCCGGCGAGGATACCAATGCAGCAGCTTTGGCGTAACCGGGATACGCGGATTGCAGGGCTGGGTTTGTGGCGACCTCTGCAAGAGTCACACAAGCCCCTATCTCGAACCCTCCGTCATTGGCCTTTTCAATCCGGCGAAGCTCTTCCAAGTGGCTGAGTCCCACCACGACCTCAGGCTCTATTTGTCCGCGCTTCATCTTGGGCACAAGATCAGTTCCACCGGCTACCACTCTGGCACGTGAACCGTACTCTGCGAGGATCTCAACAGCTTCTGTGACCGACCCTGGTCGGAGGTAACTAAAACGAGGAAGACGAAGCATCGAACGGAGGCACCTTTACGATAGTCGGATAGGGGATTGCGGGGAAGCTCTTCGGTCCATACCGGCCTTCGCGCCCCTTGGCGCGTGCATCAAGAGCACGCATGATCTTGTCAGGCGTGATCGGGACCTCGTCGACCCAGACCCCAAGAGCGTCGTGCACCGCCGATGCCACCGCGGGGATCACCGGTAGAAGCGGACCCTGGCCGACCTCTTTTGCACCATAGGGGCCCTCGAGATCGATAGTCTCAACAAGATAGGTCTCAACCTCTGGCATGTCCATGAAGGTGAGCGACTTGTAATCGAGCATTGACGGCACTTTGTGAAGCCCATGGCGATAGAGCTGCGCCTCCATAAGCGCCTCTCCAAGGCCCATGTAGACTCCACCTTCAACTTGTCCTCTCACGGTCAAAGAGTTGATCGGCCGGCCTATATCGTGGGCTATCCAAACCTTGTTTAGCTGGATCTCGCCACTATATGGGTCTGCATCGAGATCAACCACGGCCGCCGAGTAACTGTAGGCTGGGCTTGGCCCAACGCCCGATGCCTTGAACCTGCCTCCGATGTTCTTCGGAGGTGCATAGCTGCCACGCGTCGATAGCACGCCAAGCTTCTCCTGAGCGAGGTTCGCAGCTTCTTCGAAAGTCATCTCGCCGATCTTGCCTTCGCCGACCGTCACTTCGCTTGGGCTGCACTCCATTTTCTCAGCTACGGCATTGACTAGAATCTCCCTCATCTCGTGCGCAGCCTGTAGTGCTGCATTGCCTGCCATGAATGTGACCCGAGAGGAGTAGGAGCCTAGATCAACTGGAGCCAGGCCTGTGTCACCGCTGAAGATCCTGATATCGCTTGGCCAAAGCCCTAGCTCTTCAGCAGCAACTGTTGCCAATACGGTGTCGGATCCCTGTCCAATATCCGTCGCGCCACAATAGAGCGATACGCCTCCCCGGTTCACCTGGACGATGCACTCGCTGTGGGGCAGCTTGTTCCAATAGATGGGAAGGCCGGCGCCGCACATGTAGCTAGATATTGCAAAACCCATCCCGTGCCCAAGGCTCTTCTTGCGGCGGAGGAATCCCGAAGCCTCAATAACCTGCTCCGTGGCCTCTTCCAACCCGCAGGAGGTGATCCTAAGATGGTTGATCGTCCTGGTGTAAGGTTTGACGAAGTTGCGCCTTCGCAGCTCAACGGGATCAAGCCCTATGTCTTCGGCAATCTTGTCCAGGTGGAGTTCAAGCGCGAACCGCGGCTGGGGAGTGCCATGGCCCCTCTTTGGACCGCACGGGGCCTTGTTGGTGAATACCCTGACGCCTTCAAAGCGATATGCCGGAATGTTGTAGGTGGTCGGCTGAAGCGCGCCGGTATAGAGCATTGAAGCTGGGCCATAAGAGCCATATGCACCACCGTCCAACGCGGTTCGGAAGTGCATGGCTTGAATCTTGCCATCTTCAGACACTCCAGTCCTCACCCACATGAGAACCGGATGGCGGCCACGGTGGGTGTAAAAGACCTCTTCCCGGGTAAGGGTGCACTTGACAGGACGGCCCGTTATCATAGCCAGCTTGCACACCGCCACCTCGTGGGAAAACGGATCCGCTTTGCCACCGAATCCGCCTCCGTGAGGAGCTGCGATTACGCGTACATGGCTCATGGGCATTTCGAAGACTTTTGCCATCGCCCTGTGAACGTAGTGCGGATTCTGCGTTGAAGACCACAGCGTCAGCTGATCCCCAACGTATGTGGCCGTGGCAGAGTGCTGCTCCATGGGCAAATGTGTGTTGCCCTCGTAAAAGAAGACGTCTTCGCGGATGTAGTTCGACTTGGCGAAGCCTTCGTCGACTTCGCCGAATTCCAGAGCTCCGGCTCGGTGGATATTGCCAGGCCCTGCGTAGTCTTGAATCGGCTCATCGCTTGGGGGAAGCAAAGCGTGCTCGATGGATTCTATCGCTTCCAGAGGCTGATACTCGACCTTGATAGCGCGGCATGCCGCCAGAGCAGTTTCCTCATCCACTGCCGCCACCGCTGCCACCGGATCGCCTACGAAGCGAACCTTCTCCCCTTCCAGGCCATGCTCGTCTTCACTGGTGGGCATGATCCCGTACTTGACCGGAAGGTCATCTTGGGTTATCACTGCAACCACGCCTTCCATCGCCAGAGCTGGACTCGTGTCGATAGAAATGATGCGGGCATGCGGATGATGGCTTCTAAGAAGTTTGCAGAAGAGCGTGTTGGGGAGCTCTATGTCGTCCGCGTACGCGGTCAGCCCGATAAGCTTTCCAACCGCGTCAACCTTCGGCAGAGATTTCCCCACTACCCTGAGATCGGTTGCGCTCTCGCCTTCGATGGTGGTCATGCCATTGCCCTCCCAGCATCTTCGACCGCTTCAATTATGGTGCCGTACCCGGTGCACCGGCACAGATTGCCCGATAAAGCCTCTTTGATTTCTTCCCGTGATGGAGACGGATTTGCATCCAGCAGCGCCTTCGACGAGATGATCATTCCTGATGTGCAGTAGCCGCATTGCGAAGCTCCATGCTCCATGAAAGCTCGCTGAACAGGGTGCAACTCAGAACCGTTTGAGACGCCCTCTATAGTCGTTATATCGCTTCCCTCAACCTGCCCGGGAAGAACTAGGCAGCTCAACTGTGGCGTGCCATCGACCAGCACCATGCATGCTCCGCACTCGCCAGCCTCACAACCGTGCTTTGTCCCAGTAAGCCTCAGATCCTCGCGAAGAATCTCTAGCAACGTCGCATAAGGCTTAACCAGCAGTTCGTGCTTGCGGCCGTTCACAGAAATCCGCAAGATTTCACGGCTGCCAATGTTACTCATGCTTACCTCCTCACATGCCACAGCGCTGAGGGTCGTATAACTTATAGCTGTGACAACTTCTTCAGTTCATAAAGGCCGCAGTTATCGACGCAGCCCTGCAACTTTCACCGCTATCTAGACATGCGCTGGTGAGACATGCCGCCCCACCGCCAAAAAAGCTCAAAGAGAAGCAGCCGAAGCAAGATATCATGGATTTCCGGCGTTCAGATCGCAACATTGATGTACTCCCCCCTTGAGCTCTGTCTACCTGCGACACCGGAAAGCGTACCACGGGCTCTAGACGGCGTTTAAATGGATCTGGCCGATTTTCCGCCCTGCGCAATAACACTGTTTAGCATGGGCATTTGCACACGCAACACCATCTGATATGGAGATGCCAGCTCCTCCACAAACCATTCTACGACAACCTTGGCATATCAAATAGACGCCTGATCAATGCAGAAAACGCCATCACGGGGGGCGTCGGAGCGATACATTGCAAAGATGCACGAGGATGGTTGGAATACCACTCGAACATGAATAGAGTTACCTAAAAGTCTCTTCGACCACTTTAAATGGGAACTGGAATGCATGCATCTTCTACTGAATG
Source organism: Actinomycetes bacterium (assembly GCA_021799035.1). Classification (GTDB taxonomy): domain Bacteria; phylum Actinomycetota; class Acidimicrobiia; order Acidimicrobiales; family Acidimicrobiaceae; genus SCQM01. Next base: position 26,919 of record JAJZBG010000011.1, read on the forward strand.
GCGACCCGGGTGCAACTTGGGACCAATTCTGCCTGCCATGCACCGCAGTCCGATTGGAGTGGACGACAAACCACGAACACATGACAGGAAGGTGTGAGCTCACATGAGCCAAAACAGAAGGCTGATCGTAGGAATTTCCGGCTCGAGCGCGCCCCAGCTCGCGTTGACAATGCTGCACACCCTCAAAGAGGTCGAGGATATCGAAGTACACCTGGTCGTATCCAAGGGTGCCGAAAAGAGCATCGCCTACGAGATTGGAATAACACGCAAAGAGGTGGAAGCCTTGGGGGACGTGGTATATGACCCAGAAGATCTCGGCGCCGCCATCTCATCCGGTTCATTCAAGACCATGGGAATGGTCGTGATCCCGTGCTCCATGCGTACTCTTGCAGCTATTGCCTCAGGCTACACTCCTGACCTGCTCACCAGAACTGCAGACGTATGCCTGAAAGAGCGTCGAAAGCTCATAATGGTTACAAGAGAGACTCCGCTGAGCCTGATCCACATCCGCAACATGGAGACCGTCACGCTGGCAGGCGCGACTATCCTCCCTCCGGTGCCGGCCTTTTATCACCATCCCCAATCAATTGACGACCTTCTGAAGCAGACTGTCGGGAAAGTCCTTGACCAGTTCGAGATCGAGCACAAGCTCTTCAAGCGCTGGGAAGGCAAGGGACTCAAATAGCCCGCCAAAAAAGGTGCGACAAAGGCTTCCGAGCAGGACGTGAAATTCAAACGCAGGGCATCAGAGAGACCTCGCAAGAGCGAATCCGGCAAGATCTCTCATGGTTTCAAGCTGTGCAAGCGCCGACATTTCATGCGTCGCTTCTAATTTGGTTCAGTTACCTATAAACTCTGCTAATCAAGGAAATCTGCTAGAAACACCTCTCCGTCGCCGACTGGGCGGATCCTCTCGTACTCCTCCCTCTCCTCAGGAAAAGAGGTGGCTGGCTTCGTGGCATCAATGACCATTTTGCTTCCAATGCGTTGCCAATCTGGACCGCCGGGTCCCTTGAGCTCTTTTCCGGTCGGATCCATCGGATGGATTCGAACCCCGTCCACTATCGAGACGTCGCGGGCGGGGTCAACCCTGGTGTTGATGGCCCAGAGGACCTCCCAATAGTCATAGATGTTCACATCGGTGTCGACCACAATCACAACCTTGGGGTGAAGAACGGGGCTGCCTAAGGCTGCTAAGCCAACGTTCTTTGCCTCACCGGCAAACCGAGGAGTCATCTGAATCACCACGCCAAAGATTCCAGGCAGGACGAGCAGATTGGCTATATCGACGTATCCGCCGACATTTTGAATATGGTTGTAGATTGCGGCACCAAATGGGAACTTGTGAAAGAGGCAGCCCTCCATTTCACTCCCATTTTGGAGATTCTTGAAGATGGCATCGCTCCGCTTGGTGACTTTGTCAACGACAATTACCGGGTTCTTGCCAGTTCCAGCGATGTAGTAGTCCTGGAATTCGCTGAACGGCCCCTCTTCCTCCCGCTCAAATGGCGGAATGTGGCCTTCGACTACTATCTCTGCATAGGCTGGCACGTGGATGTCGCTATTTTCAGACTTCACCATCTGTACCGGTTCTCCAAGAAGAGCTCCAGCTATCTCCATCTCGTCCATACCAAATGAGCCGCTAATGGCGGCAGCCATGTAGTAAAGAGGATGATGCCCTATCACCACCGAAACTGGCATTGCCTTACCCATGGCCTCATACTTTGAGTAGATTGCCCTGGTGTGTCTAGGGACCATCAAGATTCCAGTCTGCCGAGGACCCTTGACCTGCAGCCTGTGGATGCTGACGTTTTGGCGGCCGGTTTCGGGATCCATGGTGAACACCATTCCGGATCCTATAACCTCGCCGCCATCTTTTGTGCCAGCTCTGTGAACAGGCCATTTCGTGAGATCGATCTGGTCGCCTTCCAGAATCTCCTCCTTCACGGGCCCCGTCGAGACCTTTTCCCAAGGCAGCGTGTCTGACATCTTGGTGGCAAGGAAACGAACAACCTCTTCCTTTTTCATGCCAAATGCCAGCGCGACATGATCCATGTTTGCCGGAGCATTCCCCACTGAACGCCAGCCCGGTGCGCCTGTCAAAGAATGGAACATCAAAGCCTTGGAACGAGACTGGTAAAGCAAAGCCCCCATCTGCGTCTTTGGATCTACGGGCTTCTTGATATGCAATAGCTCACCGTGATTCTCCAGCGTGTCCAACCAGCTGCGCAAATCTTTGACCACGGCAACTCCCCTCTCCACGTCCTGTATCGGCAAAAGGCCGGCCTTTGGTATCGGCGAACGTTTTCAAACTAGGTGACAGGTAAAACTAAAGCAACTATAAGACCTTTTAGGCACGCAATGCCAATGCTGGGAGACGATGTCAGAAGTCTTTAATGGCAACACACGCCCGAAGAGCCCAGCTTGTCAGACTTCTGGCTCTACGACCACTTGGGCAATCGGCCTGCCTATCTGGCGATAAGCCGGATATAGCGCTGCGACGCCGCCGACAAATAGCGCAACGATAGCCCCGGATGCCAGCAAAGTCACGGGGGTACCGATCTGATCTGCTACAGCACTCACCGGCATCACCGATATCGGCCGTATTGACTGTGCGATCATGTAAACGCCCATCACTCGGCCATACTGTCCCGGATCAGTGCTCATCATGATCAAGCTCGAATTCAGGGCCTGATAGGCATCGCCAGTCATGCCAGTGAGAAAGAGAAACGGTATGGCGATGGCAAGATCGTTCATGTGCACGAAGAGGGAAAAGCCGACCAGCGAAAGACCGAACGAGATTCCCAAAAGCAGCTGGAGGCTGGCCTTCTTCGGATATCTGGCAAATGAGGCCACGAGCAGGGTTCCCACCAGCGAACCGACGCCGCCTATGCTCAGCAGCACTCCCAGAAGTGTCGAACCCCCGTGAAGAGGGCCGTCTGCGACTGCCGGCATCAGATTTAGATAGGGCATTCCCAGCGCAAGAGGTATGAAGCCAAGGCTCATGAGCACCAGAAGTCCAGGCTTGCGCCAGACATAGCTGAACCCGTCTTTGACGCTTTCACTCATTCTCTTCCTCGGCCCCGATGGGCTCCCGTGGTTATGGACCCTGAGCGTGGACAAAGTAACCCACAGCCAGCACGCGGCTATCGCAAAGAATGTGCCGGATAATCCAAAATGCGGTGTCGCGATGAGAAGCCCGGCGATCGCTGGTCCAGCGACACGGGTCATGTTCATTCCCGCATTGTTAAGGGCTACCGCATTCGGAAGCAAATGGCCGGTTCCCACGACCTGCGGAGCATAGGCTTGGCGTGCAGGCATCAAGAACCCGAAGCAGACTCCTTGGAGGAAACCCAGGATAACCAGCCATGAAATCGTAAGCAAATGCTCGATGTACAAAACGCCTGTCAAGACACTGAGCAATGTCATTGGCACACTCGTCCATACAATTACGTCTCTCTTGCTGAACCTATCGGCAAGATAACCGCCAACAGGCGAGAGGACTATCCTCGGAAGGCCGGTGGCCAAGGTGACGATTCCTATGGCAAAAGCGCTCCCAGTCAGGCGGTACGCCAGAAAACCCCTTGCAACCTGCTGAAACTGCATGCCAGTCCAGGAACCCATGAATCCGAACCACAGAACCCTGAAATCGCGAATCTTGAGGGATTCGAAAGTGTTTGACATCGCTTTCGCGCGCATCCTGCCCAGCCGAGAATCACTCTGTGAAGCTGCATCCACGGACCTGCCCGTCTCTGACTGGTCGGATGGGACGCTCCCAGGCTCAACCTGATCGCTGATGATCCCTTCGCTCATCTTGAAATCTGAAATTTCATTTACAAACCCTTTGAATTAATTCATTTTCGCACATTACTCGACATCTAGAAATGCCCGGAATAAGGCGCATACTGGGGCCGGGCGCGGTGCCAATCTGCCTGCAGACGAATTGGCGAAGCTTCAACTACGCGACTTGAAGACGGCACATGACGCAAAACAGAGTCGCGACACCCGTGTGGGGGTGAGCAGACTGCCATTACCCAACGAGCACAAGCTGCATTTGCAGTTGGTGTCGAGCAATCAGGCCTGCTGATCGAGACAGGGCTTCCAATTGCCGCCAGCTGCAGCCACTCGCCAACTATCTCCAAACCGCGACCATCCATTACCAGACATCCCCTGACCTAGGCGTCTCAAACCAAGTGAATAAGTCGACGGCAGGATCGCCACCTCAACCCGCCACCACGGGAATCTTCAAGGCATTCGCATGGCTCCAGCCGAAGACTATCATCCGCGCCCCGCCGAGACTGAAAAGTTGCTTCTTACGCAACGCCGAAAATGCAGCACTCGTTGCGCCAGTATTGCCACGCCGATAAACCTATCAGTTAGAGGCAATACTCAGTTTTGAAGGCGTCCAGAGAAGTCGGGCGCGGTGCACTTTGTTGAGTAATACAACTAAATAGAGCCTACCACGAAGGGCTGCAAAACCAACCTAGCAAGCTGGAGTAGCCGTGCGGATCCTTTGCGCTGAAGAGCTGGCTTCCAAGTCCACCAAGATCAAATTCCCAACCCGACCCGGTGTGCCCATTCAGGCAAGTGAACATCAACAACAATGGCACATACGTTTGCATGCTGGATGGCATTATTACGGTGGCAGTTCACAGTTCTCTTTGATGCCCCCTGGCCTTTATAGATGGACGTTGGTCGGCTAGGCTTGTTGGTGTCTGAGGATCGCTGGCCAAGCCTCTTCTTCAATCGGAATCACAAGAGAACATCGCGTTCTCCGCCAATGGCATTTCGGCAGGATTCTGTGTGCACCGCTGACTTCAATTTCATGGCTGCACACACTGCCCGTGCGCATTGTGGCTGGTACGCGAAAGTGAGGTTGAAATGCATGTCACGGAGCTTCCAAGCAACATCCCCACCAAGCTTCTCATCGGAGGGGTGTGGAGAGAATCGAACGATTCCAGTTCCATCTCTGTAATCGATCCGGCAACGACTGAGTTGCTGGCCCAGGTAGCCAATGCAAACGTCGACGACGCGCGCGACGCCGTTGCGGCCGCATATGAAGCACAGCCCAAGTGGGAATCAGCAGCCCCAAGAGAGCGCGGCGAGGTTCTCCGCAAGGCCTTCGAGATCATGAGGTCCAGGTCGGAAGAGATCGCCCGAGTCATGGTGCTTGAAAACGGAAAGACGATCAGCGATGCAAGAAGCGAGGTAGCCTATGCAGCCGAATTTTTCAGGTGGTATTCAGAAGAGGCGGTACGCATCTCCGGCTCAATTAGTCGCGCACCGAGCGGGTCAAACGAGATCATCGTGATGAGGAAGGCCATTGGAGTGGCAGTGCTTGTCACACCCTGGAACTTCCCGGCCGCAATGGCCACCCGCAAGATCGGGCCTGCGCTGGCTGCAGGATGCTCCGTCATACTCAAGCCTGCTTCAGACACCCCCCTCACAGCTCTGATGCTGGGCCAGATTCTCGAGGAGGCCGGAGTCCCCGCTGGCGTGGTCAACATAATCCCCTCCAGCCATTCCTCCAAGGTCGTGTCAAATATTCTCCACGATCCGAGAGTGAGAAAGCTCTCCTTCACGGGATCAACGGAGGTAGGGCGGACTCTTCTTGCCGAGGCGTCGGATAACATAATCAGCGCTTCGATGGAGCTGGGAGGCAACGCGCCATTCATAGTGTTTGCTGACGCAGATCTGGATGCAGCAGTCTCTGGTGCCATGCTTGCCAAGATGAGAAATGGGGGCGAGGCATGCACTGCGGCAAACCGATTTTACGTTCAGGCTCCTGCCGCCGAGGAATTCGTCCGCAAGCTGTCTGAAGCCATGAGTGCGCTAAGAATCGGGCCCGGGCTGGAGGAAGATACCCAACTGGGTCCTCTGATCAACGCTCCAGCAATAAAGAAAGTCCAGTCGCTTGTCGGAGAGGCTGTCGGAAGCGGCGCGAAGATACGGCTTGGCGGAAACGCCATTGACCGAAAAGGCTACTTCTTCCAAGCCACTGTTCTGGGAGAAGTCCCGCCTGGGTCAGAAATCCTCAAAGAGGAGATCTTTGGGCCAGTGGCTCCGATCGTACCGTTCGAGTCGGAAGATGAGGTGGTTGCCTTGGCAAATGACACCGACTACGGGCTTGTCTCGTACCTTTACACGGGAGATCTGAAACGAGGCATGCGCATGGCAGAGAGGCTGGAATGCGGCATGATTGGCCTCAACCGTGGACTCGTATCCGATCCTGCTGCGCCATTTGGAGGCGTGAAGCAAAGTGGACTTGGCCGCGAAGGAGGGCACGAGGGAGTGCTGGAATACACCGAAACCAAGTACATTGCGACATCTTGGTGAGGGAAATCTGCACAACACGGTGCACCTGGCGCAGCCGTCGATTGTACATGGATGATTTTCTCCAAAACCGAACTGGGCTGTCCCATTAAAACTGCAGCGAGAGCTGCTAGCTGATTTCGATGACCTGGTCGAAGTACGCTTCCAAAGAGCGATCATGGGTTATCATGACAACTGTTTTTCCTCCAAAAGCATTGAATACCGCTTCGACAACCTGTCTCGACGTTTTCTCATCGAGAGAAGCGGTGGGTTCATCCAGAATCACCGTGCCGAAGCCCCCGAGAAGCAGGCGCGCCAAGCCCAGCCGCTGGCATTCACCACCTGAAAGCTGGACGCCGAAGCCCCCAAGAAGCTGATCGAGACCTTCTGGACGGTCAAGCAGGTAATCCAGCGAAACCTTTCCAAGGGCCTCAACCAACTGAGATTCCTGTGCGTTCAAGTTTGCCAGAGCAAGATTCGAGCGAAGAGAGGACTCGAGAACTGCAGGACGCTCCGGCAAGAATCCAATCTCGTCAACAGGGCTGGGATGTCTAAGGCCAGGAGCAACCAGCGACACTTGCCCCGCACAAGGACTGATGCACCCGAGCATTGCGTACGCCACTGAAGTCTTTCCAGACCCTGACTCCCCAACGATGGCGCACTTCGAACCGGAAGGGATCCGGAAATTCAAGGGTCCGATTTCCGCAACGGGACCTCGCTTGAGAATGACCCCGGAAAAACTGATTTCAATTGCCTTGCCGGTTGGCATGCAATCCTTCACGTCAGATTCAGAACCTTCGACGGGAAGCTCCTCGATGCTCTGCAAATACCAGGGCGCCAAAGTTGAGCCTTGCACTACTGGTTGCACAATCTCAAATGCCGCAAGCGCCACCACGGGCATCACTGCAACCAGGAGCACGCTGATCTCACCCCGTTCGGCCGCTTTAACTGACAGATAGCATACCGCCACGAAGACCGCCTGTGCAGCGAACAAGGCAAGGCCATTGTAATTTGCCGCTCGTTTGAGCCTTCGCGTGTCGCAAGTCTCGAGCTGCTCCGAAAGTTCGCCGAGCCTATGCAGCCGTGAGCCAAGCCTACCTGCAAGAAAGAGCTCCTCGGAGGAGCGGAGAACCTCTTCGCCCTCCTTCTCAAATGATACTCGTGCGAGGTAATGCTTGTGGGCGGCTGCCATGCCGAACCCTGCCAACGCGGTTGCTCCAGAAATGGCGAAGACGGCCAAAACTGAAAATAGGACTATCCCCGCTTGAGGTTGCACGATCAATCCAAATAGCAACAATGACAATGCAGTTGCCACTAGGAGTACCAAAGGTCCAAGCAGCCTCAGCAGGAGATTCTGAACGTCATCCATTGATGATGAGACCTTCCCAATGATCTCCCCGGAGCTGAAGCGAGTGGTCTCTTGAGGGAACATGGGAGCCAGAGCGCGGAACACAGCGATGCGTAGATGGGTCAACCCACCCAGGACAGCCGAATGGGAGACTACCCGCTCCAGGTACCTAGACGCACTCTTGGATAACGCGAAGTACCTTGTGCCTGCCATCAAGACTCCGAGAGTCAGAATGGCCGGGCGAAGCGCAGCCTTTGAGATCAAATACACGGAAGTTGCCATCAAGCCGATCGACGAAAGGTATAGCGAGGTTCCGACACTGATATAACTCGTTAGACGCCACTTTTTCGACAAGATCGAGCCAATCATAAGTCCGATCACCTTGTTCCTATGGGCGCCAAACCTTTCAGCCATGGCTGGTTTCACCGACTAGATTCGCCCGCGTCCTTTCAGTCGTCAGGTCGAGAAGTGCAGATGCCGTGTCTCGGAGTGGCTTGCGATGGGTGGCAAAGACCACAAGGCTCTCAGCCGAGTACTTTGTCACGTTGCTCCAAATCATGGCCTCGGTAGCTTCGTCAAGATGGGAGGTCGGTTCGTCCAATACGATGAGTGGTCGAGGCAAAATGATTGCCCTGGCAAGTGCTACTCGCTGACGCTGTCCAGCCGACAAGGAACTGCTGATTTCTGGAATTCGATACTCTAGCCCTCCGGGAAGCTTGTCCACGAGATCCCGAAGCAAAGTAACCTCTAGAACCTCCCCCCATCGGCCATTTCCCGGATCCTGACGTCCGAGCAAGATGTTATCGCGCAGGGTTGCCTCGAAGAACGTCGGATTCTGGGGCAAATAGGAGACCCACCGGGAGAGTTCGGACTCCGAGAGGGTTCCCGGATCACGCCCACAGTAGCGCACCACCCCATCGATTGGCCTTTCCAACCCTACGAGCACCCTGAGCACCGTGGTCTTCCCCCGGCCGCTCTCCCCCCATACACAGAGCCTATCGCCAGGGAAAAGCTCAAGTTGGAGGTCCTGCACCAGACGCAGCTCTCCCCTGGCAATACTTAGATGTTCTGCAGCGAGCTCGCCATTGCATCCACCCGGCCGTGACGACGCATTAGACGGTGTCCCCCTGTGCAGCGACCTGCCAGGCTTGCCGAGCTCCATCACGATTGAGTCCATTGCGATGCTCGCATCAACGGTGGCATGAAATTGAACAGATGCACTACGGATCGATAGGTAGAGCACCGGTGCGAGAATCAAAACAGTGACAGATGGGGCGACGGCTATTGAACCGTCCGCTAGCCGTATGCCGACGCCGACAGCAACAAGAGCTATCGCCACTGATGTCACAACTTCAAGCACCCCGATAGAGAGAAACGCCAGGTAAAGAGTGGACATGGTGTCTCTCTCCAGCCTGCGGGAAGCATCGCCAATGAGTATTTCTTGACGCCTTAGTGCACTGATCCCTTTCAAAGTCGGAATCGCCAGGATAGATTCAACGAATTGGGACGAGAGACGCTCTAGTGCGCGCCACTTCTCCTTACTCCTGGCACCCGCGGTCCTTCCAAAGATGATCATTAACGGCGGTATGGCACTTAGAGTCACTAGCTCTGTGATGCCGGCTAGAGGATTTTCAATTGAAGTGTACACAATCACGGTGATGGGAGCTATCACGGCATAGATTGCAGCCGGCACGAAACGAACAAGATATGTCTCTATCTCATTCATCCCCTTGGTCAAGACTAGAAGGGAAGCTGTCTGCGATTCATTGCTCTTCTCGCTTTGTCCCCGAAGTCCCGCCGCAGAAAGCAGTCGCGCGCGCAGCCTGATCTTCATGCCGCCGGCGATCCGGACAAGGGCCCGATCCTGGCAATACCCCAGAGCAGCTACAAGAAATGATGCGATAAGAAGCTCGGATAGAAGACGAGTTGCATATGTTGCCCCAGAATGGGAAAGGACTACGTGCGCAACAATCCTTCCGAAAAGGACCGCCTGGAAAACTTGGGCAACAAGAGCTGCAAGTTGAAAAGCCGCAGAGACAAAAAGCAAGAGGATCGACCCCGAGTCAAGCGCAATCAACCTTGGATCAAATGGGCGAGAAGCCATCTCAGCCGCGACTCCATAACGTGATTCCTTCATCTCTCAACAACACTTTCACCTCTAATCCCTCTACGAAGGGGGGCCTTCGGTCTGTGACGTGCTGGGTACGCTTAGTCTCTTTCTAAAGACGTGGTAGCTCCATGACTGGTAGAAGAGTACAAGAGGCGTGAAAACCGAGGCAACGATCGTCATGACGACAAGGGTGTAATGTTCAGAGGCAGTGCCAGCAATCGTCAGCGAGTAGCGGTTGGAGGTGCTCGATACTAGAACTCGCGGATAGAGATTCAAAAAAAGCGTCATTGTGATGGTTACAACGCTGGCCCCCAAGGTCAAGAACGCCCACCCAAAAAAGTTTTCCTGGGCCAGCACTACTGCCGCCACCGCAAGGACTAGCGCAGCCACCGGGACCACTCCTGGGACTATGCCAGTGTCGTGGATATGACTGGCATTCAGATACGTCCATATCAGAAAGCCGAAGACTAAAGCTGCTGCAACTGGCACAAGCCTCTTGGCCACGAGTCCAGATCTTGAGCGGAGTCTGCCTGTAAGCTTCAGGGTGAGAAACAGAGAGCCTTGCGCGGCAAACATCGCCGCCGTGGTGATTCCGGTATATAGCGAATACGGGGTAATGAGCGAAAAGAAGTTTCCGGTGAATCTTCCGACTGAATCAATTGGAACCCCATGCACAAAGTCTCCGAAAGCAACCCCCCAAAGCACCGCAGGCAGCGCCGAACCTGCCACAATGGCTAAGTCCCAAATTCTGCGCCATCGAGGTGAATCGATCTTCCCTCGATACTCAAATGCCACACCTCGAAATATCAGTGCGGCAAGTATCACAAAAAGGGCGAGGTAAAAGCTCGAAAAGACGGTTGCGTACCAAACTGGGAAGGCCGCAAACGTAGCTCCACCCGCGACAAGCAGCCAAACCTCGTTGCCGTCCCATGTGGGGCCTATCGCATTTATCATCACTCGGCGCTCCACATTCGCTCTACCGATGACTGTGAGCAGCATTCCCACGCCGAAGTCGAAGCCCTCGAGAAAGAAGTAGCCAGACCACAAGACTGCAATCAGAAGAAACCATAAAATCTCAAGTGCACTGGGACTATCCATGTGTGCTCCTAGTAGACGAGCTCGGACTCGTGACCGGCACCAGGCTCTGGAGCAGAGATGTCGCGCTTCGAAAATCGCAACATCAAGACTCCGTCAACAGCTGCCAGAACGGTGTATATCAGCGTGAAGCCTGCAAGAGTAATGAAGACCGAAACCGAAGTGATTTGCGACACCCCGCTGGCCGTCTTCAAGAGGCCGTAGACTATCCAGGGCTGGCGGCCCATCTCCGTAAATATCCACCCCGTGGCGTTGGCAAGGAATGGAAGCGCCGCAACCCAAATTGACGCTCTAAGAAACCATCGCTGCCGCAGGAGAGTCTTCTTCCACATGTAGTACAGGCCAACCACAGAGAATAGGAGCATCACAATCCCGGCCCCCACCATGATCCGGAATGTCCAGTATGTTATCCACACTGCTGGGACATAGCTTCCCGCTCCGTACTGCTTGGCTTCGGAGGCCTGGACCTGGTTGATCCCTTCCACCTCCCCGTTCCACGAGTTGGTTGCTAGCACGGAAAGCAGGTGAGGAAGCCGGATCTGAAAGACAGGAACGCCCGAAAGGTTTCCTATGGTAAGCAGTGAGAATGACGCACCCGATTCCGTGTTGTACAGAGCTTCGGCTGCGGCCATCTTCATCGGTTGCTCTTTGGTCATCACCTGACCCTGCACATGTCCCACAAATGCGTTGAAGAACATCGAGAGAAACAATGTTACAATTCCAAATTTTGCTGCCGCGGCAAATGCCGGATTTGGACCTCGCTTGACTAGCTGATACCCGCTGACTGCCAGGATTACGGCCGCTGCTGTCGTGATCGCAGCGAGAATGGTATGAAAAAACGACGTCAACAACGCAGGATTGGTCAGCAGGGCGAAGAAGTCGGTCATGACGGCCCTGTGGGTGGCTGGGTCGACGGTGTATCCCACTGGATGCTGCATGAATGAGTTGGCCGCCAAAATGAAAAGTGCGGAGAATATGGTCCCAATGCTCACCATCCAGATCGAAAAAAGATGAAGCCGGGCAGAGATCCTGTCCTTTCCAAAAAGCCAAATTCCGAGAAATGTTGATTCAAGAAAGAATGCCAACAATCCCTCGATTGCCAAAGGCGCACCGAAAATGTTCCCGACAAAAATTGAATAATCCGACCAGTTCATTCCGAACTGAAACTCCTGAACAATTCCTGTGACAACTCCGATTGCGAAGTTGATGGCAAACAAACGTGAAAAGAAGTCCAGCATGTCCTGGTATTTTGGATCCCTCGTGCGGTAGTGGGCGCTCTGCATGATAGCCAGGGCTAAAGCCAATCCGATGGTAAGAGGAACAAAGATGAAATGGTAGATCGTTGTAATGCCGAATTGCCACCGAGAAAGCGCGAGTGGGCTCACGTACCCTCCCTTTGAAGCTGTGTGCCTAAAGAGTTCTGCGCCGCAACGACGCTCGCGCCCACATAGATTGCTCAGTACAACTAAGTGAATCTTAGAGTGGCAAGTGGAGCTAGTCAAAGGATACGCGCACCTAAAACACAAGCCCATCTCCAAGCCAAGGTTTTCGTGCTTGAGAAACGTTGTCCAAATCGCATTACAGCGGCTTAAGAAATAAGGCGCTGCCCTCAACTCTTGAGTTTGCTCTGAAAAAGTCACATCTACGCACAGCAGTCATGGATCAGCGCCAGCCCCCTGATTCCTACGACAGATACTGCTTATCACCACAGATTGTGGCCTATCGGCCAGAAGGAGGCAGCTTCACAGAATTTCGGTCCACTTCGCAATGACTAGCATTTTCCCAGTTCAAACGGGTATATTTGCGAGGATGCGACTTCATTTTGATCTGGTCACCCTTGCGTTCAACTGCTTGTGATTGCTAAAGTGACCTTAAACACAAACGCTTCCTGAGTGAATAACTCAGTTCAAAAGGTCATATGACTGCCAAGCAGTAAACAATTAACCGACGATTAGGGAGAGACTCTTATCGAAGAAAAAGGTCTTTACCTTTGTATGGTTAGTGTCCACGGACTCATTAGAGGCAAAGAGCCAGAGCTTGGACGCGATCCGGATACGGGTGGGCAGGTTGGCTACGTGCTTGATTTGGTACGTGCTCTTGCTGACAATCCGGGAGTTGAGAAAGTCGACTTACTAACCAGAAAGGTCGAGAATCCGGCAATCTCAAGTGACTATGCGATCGACGAAGAATGGCTGTCGCCCAACTCTCGCATCGTAAGGCTTCGCTGCGGGCCCCGTCGGTACATCCGCAAGGAAGCGCTCTGGCCATATCTAGACGAGTTTACAGACCGAACGCTTCAGCACTTCAAAGCACAAGATCGCCTGCCAGACGTAATCCATACCCATTATGCCGATGCAGGATATGTGGGACTCCAGCTATCGGGCATCCTCAACATTCCACAAATTCACACGGGGCACTCGCTGGGTAGGGTCAAACGGCAGTACCTCTTAGAAGGCGGCATGACCAGTTCGCAGATCGAGCGCCATTTTCGGATAAGCCACCGCATCGAGATTGAAGAGCAGGTGCTTGACCGGGCTGCGCTGGTCATTACCAGCACGCGCCAAGAGGCCGAGCAGCAATATGGACTCTACGAGCGGACTCGCCCAAACAGAATCAAGGTGATTCCTCCTGGACTCGACCTGTCACGGTTCCACCCGCCTGACCGGGACTGGCACCCGGCACCAGCAATACAAACCGAAGTCGATCGCTTCTTGACAAGACCAAATAAGCCGATGATCCTGACCATTGCAAGGGCAGATCGTCGCAAGAACCTTGAGGGCCTAGTGGAAGCCTATGGCAAGAATCCTGAACTTCAGAAGCATGCAAATCTCGTTGTCGTTGCCGGCAACCGAGATCACATTTCGGATCTGGAGGAAAGTGCCGCCGAAATTTTGACGAAGATGCTCCTATTGATCGACGACTACGGGCTTAATGGGAAGGTGTCAATGCCCAAGCACCACCAGCCCGACGAGGTTCCTGATCTTTTCAGGCTTGCCGCCAAAAGAAGAGGGGTGTTTGTAAACTCGGCCATCACTGAGGCATTTGGCCTCACTCTTCTTGAAGCGGCAGCCAGCGGCGTGCCAATCGTCGCTCCGGACGATGGCGGCCCCGTCGACATCATCCGCCACTGCCGCAATGGACTGCTCGTTGAAACTTTGAATCGTGACGCACTGTCCGAAGCGCTCCTCTCGGTGGTCACCTCTGGGCCCAAGTGGCGCCAATGGGCCAAAAATGGGGTATCTGGAGTGAAAAACCACTATGCCTGGGATGCTCATGTTAGAAAGTATCTCAAGGAGGTGCGCCAGATAGTCAGAGGCAACCGCAAGTCAACTAGGCACCGCATCGAGCTGCTTGCAAAGCCGCCACTCTTGCGCGCGAACCGAATGCTTGCCCTTGATATCGACAATGTCCTAATCGGTGACAGAGCGGCACTGAAAAAGCTGCTCGAATGGATCAGCCTGCACCAAAAAGGGACGATTTTTGCGGTCGCTACCGGGCGCTCGCTCGAAGAGGCGCTGGCAGTTCTCAGAGAGAACAGCGTGCCTACGCCGGAGGTGATCATAAGTTCGGTGGGAAGCGAGATCCACTACGGTCCAAAACTTCTGCCCGATCCCGGATGGGCCACTCACATCCATTACTCATGGCGCAGAGAGGACACAGCTATCGTGCTCAAAGAAGTGCCAGGCCTGTCCCTTCAGCCAAGAGAAAAGCAGCGAGAGTTCAAGCTCTCTTACAATACCAGTTCCGCCATGCCACCGGTGGAAGAGATCGCCAACCTGCTTGCATCTCATGGCCTCCGGGCAAACCTCATCTACTCTCACAATGAATTCCTTGACGTTCTCCCCATACGGGCGTCTAAAGGGCGAGCGATACGCTATCTGTCATACAAGTGGAGCCTGCCACTCGAAAAGATCCTTGTTGCAGGTGATTCTGGGAACGACGAGGAGATGCTGGAAGGACGGACCCTGGGAGTCGTAGTGGGAAACTATAGTCCCGAGATCGAACATCTGCGCGGTCACCATCAGATCTACTTTGCAAAATCGAGCTACGCGCTTGGAGTTCTTGAGGGGATTGAGCATTACCATTTCTGCGAGACAAAAGGTTGCTCTTCCGCAAATCCACAATCATCTGTGTGATTCGCCAATTACTCGCTAAGGTGGAGCAAGGCATCAATTTTGTGCCAATCAGAGTCAGTGGAAAATGAACCCGAACAGGAAACCTGAGTTTGCATGGTAAAGATGGAGCGTGCCATAGCATCATCCAAACCCCGACGCAGCCTAGCCCACGCACTTTTTGTGTCGGTGCGGCCAAAGCAGTGGGTCAAGAATCTTCTTGTGTTCGCGGCACCAATAGCAGCCGGATCGATTTCGGACGCGAAAATCTTAAAGCCGTCCATAGCAGCATTTGTGGCTTTCACTCTCGTAGCATCTGGCGTATACCTTTTCAATGACGTAGTAGATGTCGAGAGAGACCGGTCCCATCCAAAGAAGTCTCGAAGGCCGATCGCGTCCGGCGAAGTTCCATTATCATTGGCCATTATTCTCGCCGTGGTGGCGTCCGCTGCAGGTATTGCAATATCGTTCATTTACGCCACAAGTGGGCTGGGCCTACTCATCTGCATCTACCTCGCAATGAATGTGGCATACTCCAACTTTTTAAAACATGAGCCCATCATCGACATACTGGTTGTGGCCATGGGTTTTCTGCTTCGGGCCATTGCCGGGGGAGTCGCCGATCACGTGCCTCTTTCAAACTGGTTCGTGATCGTGGCTGCATTCAGCTCCCTTTTCATAGTGGTGGGAAAGCGATATGCAGAAGCGGAGCTTCTGGGAAAGGATGCGTCCAGCCACAGAGCGTCCCTAGGCAAGTATCCAGTTGAATTTCTCAACTACGCCCGCACACTCTCATCGGGAGTGGCGATAACGGCATACTGCTTGTGGGCATTTGAAAAGGGTGCCTCCGCACCCAAGGGTGCCATTTGGATCGAGAGTTCCATTCTCTTCTTTGTAGCAGCGATACTGCGCTACGCGCTCTTGGTAGAGCAAGGGCATGGAGGTGCCCCAGAAGACGTCCTCATGTCTGATAGATTTCTACAGATTGCTGGCGCACTCTGGATATCCGTGCTTGTAGTTGGGATTTACATCAGCAGGTAGGAACCAAATTTAACAACAGGCAGTTTACGATCCACCAGGAGCGGTGAGGACTATTGGCTACAGAGAACACCAAGATTCTGACAGGCTGGGGAAGGACCAACCCAGGCATGAGTTCTAAGCTGGAGCTCCCGATAAACTCGGACTGGCCAGCAATGCTAAAAGCCCTGTCAGCATCAGGGGTTGTCGCTCGCGGACTTGGGAGAAGTTACAACGATGCTGCTCAACTCTCCGGAGGCTCCTTCATCGACGCAACTATTTGGAATCAAGTTCTGCATTTCGGGAGCGCCAGCGGCACACTCAAGATTGAGGCCGGTGCCACCCTTGATCAAATAATGAGGGAGTTCGCCAGTGCAGGATTCTTTGTCCCGGTTACTCCAGGCACACGCCATGTGACCGTTGGTGGAGCCATCGCCTGTGACGTTCACGGCAAGAACCATCATAAAGATGGCTCGTTTACAGACCACGTGGTCTCACTGGATCTGGCGACGCCAAGCGGTGTTGTCACCCTCAGCAGGGAAGAAAACGAAAAGCTGTTCTACGCCACCTGTGGAGGAATGGGACTCACAGGGGTGATCTTGAATGCCACGCTGCAGCTCATTCCCGTCGAATCCGTCTATATGAAGGTGGACACAAACCGAACCAGAAATATAGATGAAGTAATGTCGCTCATGGAAGACGAAGATCACAAGTACCGTTATTCGGTGGCATGGATCGATTCGCTTGCACGAGGCGCCTCTCTGGGTAGAGCAGTGCTCACCAGGGGCGATCATGCCCGGCTCGACGAGCTCTCTGGCCAGCAACTCAAAGATCCACTGGAGTTCAAACCAAAGACTCTCTTTTCTGCTCCTGATATCTTCCCGTCAGGAATCCTGAACTCGGTTACGATAAGAGTTTTCAACGAGCTCTGGTACCGGAAGGCGCCGCGAAAAGAGGTGGGTGCGATCCATCATGCAGCGTCTTTCTTTCATCCCCTTGACTCCGTGGACAACTGGAACCGCATATACGGTCCCAATGGATTCGTGCAGTACCAGTTCGTTGTCCCGTTCGGAAAAGAGGACGTCATCAAAGACTCCCTCGAACTGCTATCGCGAAAAAGAGCGGGCTCCTTTCTGACGGTTCTAAAGCGCTTCGGCAGCTCCAATAATGGGCTAATGTCTTTCCCCATGGAAGGGTGGACTCTGGCACTCGATCTGCCGATAGGAGCTGCAAGCTTGCCTGGACTCTTCGATCAGTTGGACGCAATGGTGATGGAGGCCGGGGGTCGCGTGTACTTAGCTAAAGACGCGCGGGTCTCGAAAAGCCACCTTAACGAGATGTATCGGCAGATAGACGAATTCAGGGAAATAGTCAACTCGATTGACCCATCTAGAATCATCAAATCCGACCTTTCGAGACGCCTAGGAATATAGGCCTGCATGAGTTCAAGGAAACAGACCATTGAATGACTCCTTCAAGAAGCCTCAAAACGTCGTTGTGCTAGGCGGTAACTCTGATATTGCCTTCGCAATTCTAAAAGAACTCGCAAGACACCGCTTGGAAAAGGTGGTCTTAGCAGGGCCAAATCAAACCACTCTTCACCAGCGCGCCTCCATGGTCAGCGATCTTGGGAAAATCGAGGTTCAAGTAGCTACCTTTGATGCGACTGATCTTGCCCAAGTTGCCGCCCAGACCGAGCTTGCCATGTCCATAGTGCCGACGGTCGATCTTTTGATCATCGCCGCCGGAGTCCTTGGGGATCAACCGTCCGACGAGATGGACCCGGCCTCAGTGTCCAAGGTTCTTACAACCAATTTCACAGGTCCAGCAGTGGCGCTGACTGCCACAGTTGAAAGGATGAAAAAGCAGGGATTTGGATCGATCCTTGTTCTCTCCTCCGTGGCTGGCGCAAAAGTCCGCCGATCCAACTTCATTTATGGCTCCTCAAAAGCAGGCCTGGATGCGTTTGCCTTGGGCTTCTCCGATGCGCTTTGGAATACGCCCATTCAGATCACCGTCGTCAGGCCTGGCTTCGTCAAGACCAAAATGACTGAGTCAGCAAAGAGCGTTCCAATGTCAACAACGCCAGATAAGGTTGCTCTGGCCGCACTGAGAGGAATCGAGCTTGGCAAAGAGATAATCTGGGTCCCTCAATCGTTTAGGCCCATCATCTTTGCTCTCAGACACCTTCCCAGGTCAATAAATCGAAGGCTGCCTTTCTGATTTTCCAGAAGCCCGTCCTATGGGGTCACGGTGATGCCAGCGTATGTGACAGGCTGCCAGCCAGCAGAATGGTTGGGATCGCCGAAATACTTGGCATCTCCAAACGTGTACACACGTCCTAGAGAATCGAGAATGTAGTATCCCAAGCCGTCCTTCGTGGCAGAAAACGACGTGGCCCAAGCCCCGTTGCCAATGGGCTTTGCTCCGAGCGAGCCATAGAAAGTCGCATCTCCAAAGGTGAAGATCCCCCCGTCAGAGGCAACGAGCCAGTAGCCCCTGCCGTCTGGCGTCGCCGCCATTCCATTAACCGGCTTGTTGAGCGGCTTCCCGCCCATGGAGCCATAGAAAGTCGCATCTCCAAAGGTGAAGATCCCCCCGTCAGAGGCAACGAGCCAGTAGCCCCTGCCGTCTGAGGTGGGCCACATCCCAACCATGGGCTTATTCAGATGCTTTCCTGCCATGGAGCCATAGTTGACCGCATCACCGAAAGGATATATTGCACCGTCCGCTCCCAGAAGCCAATAGCCCTTGCCATCAGGTGTTGCCGCCATAGCGACAATCGGCGCAGAAATTGGCTTCCCGCCCATGGAGCCATAGAAAGTCGCATCTCCAAAGGTGAACACGCCACCGTCAGAAGCAACCATCCAGTAGCCCCTGCCGTCTGGCGTTGAAGCCATGCCAACTAGCGGCTTGTAGAGGTATTTCCCCGCCATAGAGCCGGAACTGACGGCGTCACCGAAACTCTCTACTGCACCCACCGCATTGTCGATCAGGTACCCATTCCCGGGACCCGTGGCAGGAGCAGCGGTCGTCGAACCTGATTGCCCCGGAGAGTTATTGCTGATTGCTATCGGGCCGGAGAACGAGAACCAGTCCGAATTCAGGCCGAAATCTTCCTGGAATGTGAATCCAGCGAGTGGGATCGTCCCTCCTGTTCCAATCAAATTCATAGAGATCACACGACCCCCCATGCTGCCCAGCCCATTTCGGGCGGTCACCTGAATCTGGGTAAGCGTTCCTAGCGTGGGGTACATTGTCTCGATGTTTGCTATAGGCAGTGTCGTGGTCCAGTCATGGTTCGGATTGCAGGCATACGGTATGCAGACGTTGTCGTATTGGTCAATAACCGCGGGGAATGTCCCGCCAGCTGTATAGCCACCAGTCGACGCCGAGTATTCCGTCCTTGCAATCGCATTTGTGCCGTTCATTCTCAGGACTTCGCCAGCCGTTGCCTGAATCGCCTCGTCGGTGATGGCGCTCTCGTTGTTCATTCCCAGATAGACCTGGCACTGAGTGCTGTCGCAGATATCGGCATAGCTGGGTCCACCCGGCGAAGAGGCGTACTCGCCCAGCGATGAGAGAGCATACGATCTGGCCTCCACAGCCTGCACCATGAGAGATTGGAAGCCGGCTGGCTTCGCACCAATCTGTGGACTGGTAGGCAGAGGTGAGATAGGGCCGAGAGTACCCCAGATGGATGGCGATTCAGACGGCACCACTCCTCGCAGGTAGTCCTCGACATCGACAACGTTGACTGTGCGAGGGCTGCCTTCGTAGTCAGCCGCCACGATCTGGCCCCTCAAGAAGATGGACCGTGCGGGCATGCACAGTTCCAGTGCGTTAGATTCGGTCTCGCTCGAGTAGACAGTGGTATCAGGTGAAGCAACAGCCTGTGCCTCAGCAACGCTGGGCCCAGGAGTCCAAACTGCAGAAGTCAAAGCACAGCCACTGCCCGTTCCGGGCTTCAGAGTGTTTATCTGCCACAGACCTGTGCTAAGCCGCGTGATTTGGGCGGTGGACCCGGGGGCGAAAGCAGTCGACCCAACAGTGAATGGCGAGGCGTCGGTGACAATTATCGGATTGTTGTCATTTTCCGTCATGACCACCCGAATGTTCTGGTTGGGCACGGTCGAGATGGTGGCGTTGGAAAAGTAGTGTTGCAAAATTTGATTCGCTGACCATCCGCCTTCAACTGCATAACCGAAAGCTCCCCATTGGCCGCCACCGCGGCCATGGCCCCATCCATGTCCGGAGATAGTAAGCGTGCCAGTCGAAAGCGCGTAAGCGGGCGATGGGTTCGCGATCCAAATCGTCGGCATAACCACGGCCAGAGACCCAACGACGATCCTGATGAGCTTCGCACTGAAAATAGAACTCACAGCTCTGCTGCAATTAGGGGAATCCTCATTTCGTCCCCACTTCATCCCCTGGCTCCAATCAGCGCTCTAATAATAAGATGCGATTCCATTCGCACCGCTCCTCCCCATCCATGGGACTATCTCAGACAAAGTAGGCACAGCCAATACCACATTGACAATTCCAACATTGCAATTTTCAACAATGCAATTCACCGGGGTGTAATTTCATACACTTTATTACTTTTACTGGACCTCTGTCCATCACATCACGCATTAAAAAGCGAGCTGCACGTTTTTCCTGAGAACGCAAGAATGAAATTACCTAGCCCATGCTCATTGTGACTTCTAAACACACTCAAAGTGGTCAACTGATTTCAATTTCGACTCCACTCGTAATGCTGAATTTATTCGTAGATTATGCCCAGTAGTGAAGTATCTTGCTCGCGTGGACGTCAGCACGCATCGCTGATGGTTGAAGATCCCTTTGCAGCTAGCCTTTGAACAACAATCACAAAAGGATGCAGCAAAATGAGCCAGTGGTCAGACGAGCCGAAAAAGCCGGGTTCTGAAGGTGAACATGACATCGACTTTTTGAATGGCTCGTCACGTCGTGCAGAGTCTGAATCACGGCCCCCTATTGACTCCGAAACGGCGGATTACATCGCCAGGATCGAAATGGAGATCGAAGCGGAGGTTAAGAGCAAGCGCTCCCAAGGAGCATTCCCTCCGGCTTTCGAGAGGCGTCTGAAAACGATATTTGAACAGCTTGTTCCTCCCGGTGCTGGGAACTCCAGGCGGGACTTCGAAGCGCTTCTCCGCTCGTCTGACCGAGCAGCTTACTTCGACATCGACGTTCCTATCGCTTCTCAAAAACCAGGAGTGGCACGGCTCAAAAAGCTTCTAAGGATGACTCAGGCCTGGTACTTGAACTATCTGGCCCAGCAACTAAACAACTTCTCCACCAATCTCATGAGATTGCTCTACGTCTTCGATGCGAGAGTGACCAAACTCGAGAAGTCTGCTGATTCTAGAGCTGAAGTCCGCTCTGGTGGGGAGTTCCTGAAACCTTGCTATCCAGACATGAGAGAAACGGACGGGCCCGTGCTGCAGCTGATGGGCCAACACACGTCTCGCGTGCTCGTAGCAGACTGCGGTGACGGCTACCTGGTAGCTCGGCTCAGAGAGAGCGGCGTGGACTGCTACGGAATTGACAGTTTCGGCGATGATCTCGAAAAGCCATTCGCGCCACATCTTGATCTGAGATGGCAGGAATTAAGAGAGCATTTCGAGGAAATCTCAAACGGCGCCTTGTCCGGAATCCTGCTTCAAGGCTCCATCGATCTGCTCCCGGCAAATGAAAAGCTCGACCTGGCAACCGAAGCAGGCCGCACCCTTTGTCCGAGCGGCGTGCTGGCAGTTTTGAGTATTGACCCTGTCTTTTTCGATTCCAGCCCGGATCTAGCCGTCCAGAGAGATGTCGCTCCAGGAAGACCCTTTGCCGCTGAAACGTGGCAATTCGTATTTAGTCGCCTTGGCTTTTCCTCCATATCGGTCACCAAGATGGGCAACTCCAATCTGATATCTGGCCTGAAGCAGGGTGAACATGCCAAAGACAGCGCAGCGAGACCATGATCCCTGGCAGCCGGGCATTCCGCATTGACCAAATCCTTCCCTCTCTTGCGCCAAGAGATGCGATAGGCCATCACACCCTGAAGCTCCAAGAACTCATCCGATCGATTGGAATCGAGTCCGAAATATATGCGGACGAAATAAAGGGCGAGCTCGGTGGCAAAGCCAAGCCATTCAGAGAGTTTGCCCGCCAAAAAGACAGCTCGTCAAGATACGTCATCTACCAGGCATCTACTGGTTCGCCAATTGTCCGCCATCTCATGAACAGGCTGGAACCGGTGGTCATCAATTTTCACAACATAACGCCCAAGGAAATTCTTGGTAGATGGGATTCCGGGGTGGGAATCGTCGTAGGCGGAGGCATCAAGCAACTATCGGTGCTCAAAGACAGGGCTATTGGCGCAATCTCGGTGTCCGAATACAACAGGTGGTGCTTGAAACAGGAAGGGATAACCGAGAATTCCCTGGTGGCATCACCCTTCATCCCTCTTCCCCAACAAATGCACGATTTGGCTCGCCGGCATCAAAGCAGCTCCAGATGGCTCTTTGTCGGCAGGCTCGCGCCCAACAAGGCTCAGCACGACATCGTGAGGGCTTTCAGCGCTTACTTGGAAGGATGGGACCCTTCAGCTCGATTGACGCTTGTCGGCTCAGTGTCGTCTCAAAACTATGCAGACTCCCTCCACAATCTTCTAGATGAATTAGATCTAAAGGACAAGGTCACCGTCACCGGCCCGATCGACGATCTGGAACTGGAGGAGCAGTATCGGCGCGCAACAGTATTCGTCTGCCTCTCTGACCATGAAGGCTTCGGATTCCCCGTGATAGAGGCGCTAGCACGATCCCTGCCAGTCGTAGCCTTCGCATCAAGTGCCATCCCCGAGACCTTGGGTCGAGCAGGCATCTTGCTCTCCTCCAAAGAGCCGATTCATGTTGCAGCAGCTGTCTCTCTTGTCGAAACGAATTCCGCGCTCCGAGAGCAGTTGATCTCAAGCTCGAGAAAGACATTGCAAAGGTACTCTCCAGAAGCGGCAAGATCCGAGAACCTCGATGCCCTTTCACAACTAATACCGGAAATGGCAGCCCACCTATGAGAAGAATCCTTCAGTTCGTGCCATCGCTGGTGCCCGGAGACGCAACAGGAATGCATGCGATGATGATAGGAAAAGCGCTCGAAGCCAAAGGGATTGAGACCAAGATATACGTTGAGGAGGTAAAAAAGAACCAGATCGCTGGAGCGACACGTTTCACTAGCTACGCGAAGGACCACAGACATGACGACATTGTCATCTACCATCTAGCAGCCCCATCGGCGATTGCAGACTTTCTCTCATCTCGCAACGAGACCATTGTCGTTGTCTACCACAACATAACTCCGGCCCATTTCTTCGAGAAATGGGACCAAGTGGCTGCAACCGGTCAGATCTGGGCTCGAGCCCAGCTGTCCCGCCTTGCACCCCGTGCTTCACTTGCCTTGCCAGTCTCCAAGTACAACCAGGAAGAACTGATAGAACTGGGGTACGGGAGGTCGGAAGTGGTGCCAATTCTCCTCGACCCATCGATATTCGCGTCAGGCTCGGACAGCAATGTGGACCAGGCACTCCACGAGAATCGCCAAAGAGGAAGGGCCAACTTTCTATTTGTGGGAAGGCTCGTGCCCAACAAAGCGCAGCACAATCTCATCGCCGCCCTCAGCGCATACAACAAAATGTACTCTGAAGATGCAGTACTCCACCTTGTCGGTCGGCCCTTCTCCAAGGAATACTTCAAGATGCTAAAAAATGTTGCCCGCGAGCTGGGAGTGAACGAGAACGTAAACTTTGCCATGGGGGTGTCTGCAGAAGAGCTTTCTTCCTACTACAAAGGTTCAGACGCTCTGGTCTGCCTATCCGAACACGAGGGATTTTGCGTACCTCTGCTCGAAGCCATGTACAACGATCTTCCGATAGCAGCCTACGACAGTTCCGCAATTGCCGAAACCCTTGAAGGCGCTGGAATCCTGACAAAGCGCAACGATCCCGTGACTTCGGCTGTTGCAATGCGCCGCATATCAACCGACGAGGAGTTGAGAAGATACCTGAGGCATCAGATGAGTAACCGCCTGGAACAGCTCAGCCTGCAGGCATCCCGCCAAAAGCTTTACAAGGCGCTCGCAATTCTCGAGCCATCGCTGGCAGAGGCCGAGGTTGCAAGTTGACTGCCATCAACAGCGTTGCTTTCGTGACGCCAAGATATGGTGAGGAAGTGATAGGCGGAGCCGAGCACGCGGCAAGGATGATGGCAGAGAATCTGGCTCAAAAACTCGGCTTGAATGTCGAGGTGCTTACAACCACAGCACTTGACACCGACACCTGGGCAAACCATTTCCCAGCAAAGACTGAACTGATCAACGGAATCAAAGTGGTGAGATGCGAGGTCGACAGAGGCAGGACCACAGACTTTTCCACTTTTTCTGGAAGGCTCCTAAAATATCCCGCATCTGCCACGAATGAAGAATGTAACAGATGGATCGACTCGCAAGGACCAGTCTCGCATTCACTTCTTGAGTCGATAGGCAGAACCAGGGCAGACGTCGTTCTGTTCTTCCCCTACCTCTATCACCCAATAGTTCGGGGAATTTTCATGGTTCGAGAGCGATCCGTGCTTATTCCCGCTGCACATGACGAACCGCCGGCCTACCTCCCAATCTTCCAGTCGGTCTTCCGCTCTGCCAAGGCTTTGATGTTCCAGTCCAAGGCAGAAGAGAGGTTCGTTGATTCGGTAATGCACGTAGCAGACAAGCCACGCTTGAGGGCTGGGCTCGGAATTGAAGCGCGCGCCAAGCCGATACAACCACTTTCTAGCCGACTGCCCAAACTCAATGGCGAGCCATTCCTCCTGACCTTGGGCAGAGTCGATCAGCTGAAAGGGGCCACCCTCCTTTCCGAACTGTTTGCCGAATACAAGAGGAGAAATCCTGGTCCTTTGAAGCTGATATTCGCGGGTCCAGTCACGACCAAGCCGATCGAATTTCCTGACATCACTTCTCTAGGGCCAGTTGACGACGACCTCAAATGGTCACTGCTCAATGAGTGCGTGGGCCTAGTCAACCCATCGGCATTCGAATCCTTCTCTTTGGTGCTTTTCGAAGCCTGGTCGCTTTGTAAGCCGGTGATAGTCAATTCGCAGTGCCAGGTGACTACCGATCACGTCAAAGAGTCCAAAGGGGGATTCGCATTTTCCGACTTCGCCGAGTTTGAAGCGCAGCTGAATAGGCTCCTGGCAGATTCAAGCGTTCGGGTCTCACTCGGAAGCAATGGGAAGCACTACCTCGAATCCAACTACCGATGGGAAATAATCGCCGAAAAGATGGGAAAGTTCCTAAACGAGGTATTCACGGCCGGTACGGAACTGCCTCGCCGTTCTGGACCAGCCTAGGATCAAGCTTCATATACCCGCTGCTCTTGCCCATCGAGATCACCTTAAAGGCTAGATCCTGGTTCTGCCAGTCATATATGTGCTGATCCTTGGCTGACGTGAAACCTACAGCGACAGAAAACAACCCGTCAGAAACTGGAACGGTTGGGAAGTTGAACTCGAGTTCACCTTGGGTATCCACATCCAACGGCTCGAGCCCCATAAGGTCCGAATCGGTGCCAAATACCAAGTCCCCCTTTTGGTCAAAGAGCTGTATGCCTACAATCACACCCGAGATGCGCCGTGTCGCTTCGTACGAAACCTTCACTGTCATGGGGTCACCAGGACTAAGATATCCCGTTCCTGGAGCAGAGGGAAAAGATACCGATATCTGGCCAACCGTCACCCTCTCCTCCGGATCGCCAATTAGAGTAAGCGACGGATTGTCTGGGTGGTTCGGGTCACCTTCACCTTCATGCATGGAGGCAATCATCGAAGCCAGCCCGGAACCTTTAGCTTGATACTCGCGAAGTATCGAAATTGCTTCGGGTGCCGTTCCTTCACCGACAATCATGCCGTGATCGAGCACATATGCCCTGTCACATACTCTTCTGACTATCTCGGGGGAATGGGAAACGAAGACAATTGTCCGACCTTCCTTCTGGAACTCCTCCACTTTGTCGAAACACTTACGTTGAAAATTCTCGTCTCCCACTGCAAGGACCTCATCAACAAGAAGAATGTCAGGATCCACGTTGACAGCTACCGCAAATCCCAAGCGCGTGTACATTCCCGAAGAGTAGTACCTCACTTGATTATCGATGAAGGGCCCCAATTCTGAAAACTCAACAATGTCGTCAAACCTGAGATCTACATCCTTCTTTGCAACCCCCAAGAGCGCTGCATTGAGATAAATGTTTTCCCTCCCCGAAAGCTCGGGATGGAACCCCGCACCAAGCTCGAGCATTGCGGCTACCCTACCCCTGACCCTGATCTCCCCTGAAGTTGGCTGCAAGATCGCGGCAATGCATTTTAGAAGAGTTGACTTGCCCGATCCATTGTGGCCCACAAGCCCAACCGTCTCACCCCAATCGACATCAAAGCTGATGTCTTTCAGGGCCCAAAACTCCTCGAAAGGGATCTTGTTCAGGTGAATCACCCTCTCTTTTAGAGAGGTGTACTTCTCGTGATACAAGCGAAAATGCTTCGAAACGTCATCTATTTCGATAGCGGCCGGCAATGCTAGAGCTCCTCAGCAAAGTTGCCCTCGAGGCGTCCAAAAAGCGCCAAGGCACCGACAAAGAGAATTGCGCTGACGGCAATCACAATCAGGATCTGCACCGCATACCACATCGGCGAATAGTTCGGCAGAATCGGGCCGGACGAATCACCAAGGATTGCATATAGAGCACGCTGAAAAGTGAGAACTATCACAGTGACCGGATTCACAAAATATAGCCAAAGCAAATGCTTCTGGGAAAGACGTACCCCGAGTTCTTGAAACGGGTAGACGATTGGCGTCGCCCAGAACCATGCGAGCAGAACCAGCTCTAATAGATGCTGGGTATCACGAAGATAGACGTTGATAGCCGATAGTGCTACAGAAAGTGCACTCGCGAAAAGCACTAAGGCCACGAGAGAGAACGGTATGAGCCAGATATAGGTCACCGCGGGAACTACTTGGAAGATCAGGAGCGCCAGAACAAGCACGATAGCCTGCAAAAGGAAGAAGACGAAGGCGGCGCCAACTGATGCCAGAGCTAGGATCTCTCTTGGAAATGCAACCTTTTTGACAATCCCGGCATTGTTCACGATCGTCGTGGTCGCGGATGAAAGTGCGTTTGAAAAGAAGTTCCAGACCAAAAGTCCACACAGCAGAAAGATTGCAAACAGCGGAACGTTGTTCTTGAGAATCTTCTGGAAAACTATGTAGTAAATGACAAGGTAGAGTGCGGGGTTCAGAAGAGACCAGACGAAGCCCAGTACCGAGTTCTTGTACTTGATGCGCAATTCCTTGCGCACCATCGAAACCAAGAGCTCCCGGAATACCCAGATATTACGAATACGGGTAAGAATGTCAATTTTCGGACTAACCACCCGAATTGGAAGATCTTCTACGCGTGATGCAATGATCTTCTTATCGGGCAGGCTGTTGGTCTGATCCAACAACGCATTTCCTTCCCAAAGAATTACAGTTCGCTAGGTGATAACAAAGCCCTGCACCCTACGTACATCATAGGCGGATGCCTCCCATAGGATTCGAAGGACCCTATCCTTTGGTCTCGATATGTGCTGAAGACGACCTAGAAATCACTTGATCGATGAATCCATACTCTTTTGCCTGTTCAGCAGTAAACCAGCGGTCTCTGTCAGAGTCTGCAATTATGGTGTCGACTGACTGACCGGTGTGCATGGCGATGCGCTCCGCAAGCATCCTCTTCAGATAGCCAATCTGCTCTGCCTGAATAGCAATGTCCGCCGCCTGTCCCTGCGCCTGCGCTGAAGGCTGGTGCATGAGAATTCTCGAATGCGGGAGCGCATAGCGCTTGCCAGGAGCTCCCGCACATAGAAGGAACTGGCCCATTGAAGCTGCCATTCCCAAGCAAATCGTGGCTACGTCACAGCTCACGTACTGCATCGTGTCGTAGATGGCCAGACCATCAGTAACCGAGCCGCCAGGAGAGTTTATATACAGCGCTATATCCTTGTTTGGGTCTTCGGCTTCAAGAAGGAGCAGCTGAGCACAGATTGAATTAGCGGAGTTTTGATCGACCTGCGTGCCAAGGAATACGATTCTTTCCTTGAGAAGCCGCTGAAACAGGTCTGAACTCCTGTCGCCCCCCTGAAGCTGCATGATCGCTTCTTGACCAAAGTTGAGCTGTGAATTTGACATACAAACACCCTACCAGGAAGTGAAAAAACTTACCCTTTCCCAGTGAAAGGCGCCGCCCAATTTCGCCCCTACTCCAGCACGCTGCCGGAGCCAAACGCACATGACCTGTTCCACCGCGCCTCTAGTCTTCCAAGCCTTTTTGCAGCGCGGCCAAGCTGCAACATAAAGAACTGGTCACAGAAGTACACTGGGAAAATGGGGATATCCGAGAGGGAAAGCTCTATCAACCTGCAGCAGAACTGGCGCACCAAAGATGTCTGGTCAATTTCGCTGTCAGCATTCTTTGCTGACCTCGGATACCAGTCCGTGCTCGCCGCATTTCCACTTTTTCTCGTCTTGGATATGCACGAACCCGTATGGGAATACGGCTTGGCCATGGCATTGAGCTACGGTGGCGGTGCCGTCTTCTCTCTTGTCGGTGCGAGATTGGGGGATCGAATCGGACACCGCAGACTTGCCATAATAGGAAACTGCCTGATCCCGCTACTCTCTCTTTCGGCCCTATTCGCCAACCCAGCCTGGGCAATTGGGCTTCTGAGCGGCGGCTGGTGGGCACGTAATCTGAGGAGCCCATCGAGAAGGGTTATGCTCAACGAGGCAGTCCCGGCCGATGAATTCAGGGTCCGAATTTTCGGGTTTCTACACGCCCTTGATGTCGGCGGAGCAGCGGCAGCGGCAATTTTGGTGATGATAGCCCTTAAACATGGTGCGCCTTTCAGACTGCTCTTCCTATTCACGATAGTGCCACTTGTCGTCTCGTCCTTAATGTTGACACGGGCTACCACCGGAAGAAGGCCTTCAATCGCACACGATCGGAGCGCTTCTTCTCCAGCAACTCCCAAGAATGCCGCGCCACGACACTCAGCTGGGGCAAAGGCAATATTCCTCTCTACAGCCCTTTACGGCTTCACCTTCTACAGCATTGGATTCCCCGTCCTCACAGTCGCCCAGAAGACAGGATCAAACGTGCTCGGGATAGCAGCATTCCTAGTATTTCAAGGCTTTTCTGCTGCCACTGGCTACCTCCTGGCAAGACGGCTCGGAGGCACGCTTTTCCGCCGTTTCGTGAATCTCGGCCTCTATGGCTACCTCTCGTCTGCACTAGGTGCTGCTGTTCTCATCCTTGACATCCATTACAAGCTCGGAACCCTGGAGTACCTCCTTGGAATGGCAGTTCTGGGATTTGCACTTGGAATAATTGAAACGCTTGAACCGTCCCTGGTCGCAGTGATGTCTGAGAAAATTGGTTCAGGGCGGAGCTTTGGAGCCCTTTCTTCCTCGAGAAGCGTTGGCCTCTTCGTCGGAAATCTAGTCATGGGCCTCCTCTATCAGTTGGGACCCAGCTGGTCATACGGATACGCAGGCATCATGGCAGCAGCGGCTGCACTGATTATGGTCCTCGCCGCAAATCGATTGCCAGCCCAAATTTGACCGTGCCATGGAAGAGCCGAAAATGGTGCAGTTCTATGAGATTGGATTGCAGCGCTCTAGAGGTGAACAACGCTGGCATGGAAATCGACTGAACAGAACTGAGTGCAATCTCAGGTAGGATTCTTCTCCATAAAGCCACTTTCTCTGGCGAAGCGCGGGCGTGGCGAAATTGGCATACGCACTAGGTTTAGGTCCTAGCGCCGAAAGGCATGAGAGTTCGAGTCTCTCCGTCCGCACTCCAAAATCCCACAGTGATCTCCACCTCAATGGCCACTTAAATAGAGAAAACGCTCCTCAGGCTCGGCCTTCCTGAGAAGCGTTCTCTCGGCTTTCTCCTACAGGGAGATTTTGCCCCGTGCAGGGGACTATCTAAGCACTGGCGGAAGAAGAGCTAGAGGCCGTTCCATTAGGAGGTGGGAAAGGGCCTCCGAAACGGCCTGCACCAGGCTTAGGGCGGGTACCCGGGGGTGGGGGTACACTTATGGAGACTGCATTGTTGGCTGTCTCTGTGAGTCTTACGGTTACTGCGGTTCCTGTACTGATATCAGACGCCAAAGCAGATTCTGTCGTATTTCCAAATCTCGTGGTGGAAGTTATCGCTGCAGTGATCGTCGCTCCCGTATCTGGCCGGACAACTGTAATTGAGTTCGAAGAAATCGACTTGAGACTTCCAACCACCGAGATGATGGTCTTGTAACTGCCGTCCGATTGCTTGACAACGACCTCGGAATAAACGGAACGACCCATCCTCCGGCCCATTCGCCAATGAGGACGCCGTGTCGCTCCACTAGCCGGTACATTTGGTGTAGTATTCGTCGACGACGCTACCTTCGAAGTTGGCACGGAGTTCGAGGCGAGAGAGGAGCCGCCCGACGTCACGGTAAACGCTCCGAATCCCACCGCTGTGGCTGCTGCCAGACCCGCCGAGCCGAGCAGTAACCTCTTTCGCATCATGAACTACTCCTTCAAGTCATGCCGAGCTTTTCAGAACATCTAAGTCGCCCACCTTTAGCACTAGCTAGAAAGAAGCTAAAGAGTTCCTGTGACTTGGAAGCAGTTACTGAGACCCTTCAGCCAGAAATGCTTTGAATTTTGAAATCGCTCGAGCGCGGTGGGATAAAGCTGCCTTCTCGCCAGAGGTCATCTCTCCAAATGTCCTACCGTCGCCTTCGGCTGGCACAAAAACGGGATCGTAACCGAAGCCGTGAGTTCCACTTTCCTTTTCAGTGATATATCCGTCGCATCGCCCATGAAAGTACCTGGCCTCGCCGACCGAATCCGACGGCGAATAAACGCAAAGAACGGTTTCAAAATAGGCCGATCGGTCCGTTGCATTTCCAAGCACCTCGAGCAATTTTGCCCTGTTTGAAGCATCATCGCCTTGAGGACCGGAAAAGCGCGCAGAATGCACGCCCGGCGCTCCACCCAAGGCGGTCACAAACAGCCCAGAATCATCGGCCACCACAACGGTACCCAGAAAGTCTGCAGCACTCCGTGCCTTCCTATAGGCATTTTCTGCAAGCGTAGCCCCGTTCTCTTCGACAAGAGGAAGATTGTCGGGGATGATGACTTCAGCGACGCTGCCAAGGATTTCTTGAAACTCTCTGCCCTTGCCCACATTTGTCGTAGCGACCACAATCCCCGTCAACGCTCAGTTCCTGAACAGCTCTGGCTTAGGCGATGCCAGAGTGGAGAGGGCCTTCGATTGAACCTCGAGGATTTCTGCTATGCCGTGCTCTGCAAGTGAGAGCATGTCGTCAAGCTGAGATTTAGTATACGGAGAATTTTCAGCGGTTCCTTGAACCTCGACAAAATGACCATCCGACGTCATCACGACATTCATGTCGACCTCCGCCCTCACGTCTTCCGAATAGTCCAGGTCAAGAAGAACGCCTCCCTCGACAATGCCCACCGAAACAGCCGCGCAGTAGGCTAGAAGCACATTTGGACCAACTCTGTAGGCCTGTTCCATCCGCGAGACAGCGTCGGCTAGTGCGACATAAGCGCCGCAGATCGAGGCGGTTCTCGTGCCTCCATCTGCTTGAAGAACGTCACAGTCGACTATTAGCTGCTTTTCTCCTAGTGCGTTCAAGTCGACCACTGCCCTTATGGACCTGCCAATAAGCCGCTGAATTTCTTGGGTACGCCCGCTCTGTCTTCCTCTAACTGCTTCCCTGCTCACCCTTTCTGGAGACGATCCAGGCAGCAGTGAGTACTCTGCAGTGATCCAGCCTTTGCCTGTTCCACGGAGCCAAGGTGGAACTTTTTCGTCCAAGGAGACGGTGCAGAGGACTCTGGTCCTTCCCATGCTCACCAATACTGATCCCAGGGCCATTTCGGTGTAGTCCCGTTCAAATGTGCAAGTCCTGATCTCATCCACTTGCCTGCCGTCGCGTCTCACCAAAGACTTCCTTTCCAAACCACTTGTTTCGCATCTTCGAGCTCAGGACCAAGGAACCTGTGACCCAACTCCTTGAACCTTTCGGGATCTCCGGATGACAAGAAGACGTAATTTCCCGCCGAACCTTCCGGTGCAGAAACTCCAGACGTCGACAGGAGTTCTCTGACCTCAAATGCAGTCTCCTCAGCAGAGGATATCAGCACCACGTCTCTCCCGACAACGTCTTGAATGACCCTGGCCAGAAACGGGTAGTGGGTACACCCCAACAAGAGTGTATCAACCTTGGCTGCGGTAATAGGATACAGCAGCCTAGCTGCCAGCACTCTAACCTGCTCCGAGTCAGTTTCCCCCGCCTCGACAAATTCCACAAGTCCGGGACACGCCGCACAAGTCAGATCGATAGTCGGATCCAGGCCTGCGACTTCCTTTTGGTATGCCCCAGAAGCGATGGTACCGACTGTCCCTATGACTCCCAAGCGGCCTGCCTGAGAGGCAGCCACTGCTGAACGCGCCCCAGCTCCTATTACGCCGACTATGGGCAGTGTGAATTTAGCTCGCAAGGAGTCAAGCGCCACTGACGAGGCCGTGTTACAGGCGACTATCAGCATCTTCACGTTATAGATTGAGATCAAGTATTCAGCTATTTGATGGGAAAATCTCACGATCTCCTCGGGGCGACGAGGGCCGTACGGATACCGTGCGGAATCACCGAGATAGACGAGCGACTCATTTGGAACAAGGTCAACTAGCGCCCGCACGATGGACAGCCCGCCAAAGCCGCTATCGAAGATACCAATAGGCCGAGGATCCACTTCGCCAGTCTAACCACGGAATCGCAAAGACCTAGAGGCAAGGTCCAAAGATCTATAGGGTTGACGCTGAGTTGCCGGCAACTAGAAGTAAATTATCTTCTTGGCCCGCTCTGTCACCTGGTCGATATCATCGGTCCAAGCGCCCGTGGAGAGGTATTTCCAACCTCCATCACAGACAATCGTGACTATCGTCCCCTCGTCTATAGACTTTGCGCACTTCACTGCGCCAGCCATTATTGCGCCTGACGAGATCCCAACGAACAGCCCCGCCTCCGTCATTCTTCTTGTCCACTCGATCGACTCTTTAGGACCGACCACTGTCTTTCGGTCAAGAAGGTGCTCTCCATCGTTATCGAGAAATACTGGAGGTATGTAGCCGTCATCGAGATTCCGCAACCCGTCTACCATCTCACCAGAAGGAGGCTCAATTGCCCATACTTGAACGTTTGGGTTCTTCTCCTTCAAATAATGGCCAACGCCCATTAGGGTTCCTGAGGTTCCAAGGCCTGCAATAAAGTGCGTAATTTCGGGAACATCCTCCCAAATCTCGGGACCGGTTGTCTCATAGTGAGCCCTCGGATTCGCAGGATTGGCATACTGGTAGAGAAATACGTACTCCGGATGCTCCTCGGCCATGGCACGCGCCATCTTCACCGCCCCATTGGACCCTTCAGAACCTGGCGATTCGATTATCTCTGCCCCCCAGAGTTGAAGTAGCTGCTTCCGCTCTATTGACACGTTAGACGGCAGCACAATCTTAAGGTGGTATCCCTTGACTTTGCACACCATCGCAAGTCCGATCCCAGTGTTGCCGGACGAAGGTTCCAACAATGTCTGTCCCGGCTGAAGCAGTCCAGACTTCTCCGCATCTTCAATCATGGCGAGCGCTATTCGGTCCTTAACTGAACCACCGGGATTCTGCCCCTCAAGCTTTGCCAGAATCCTCACTCTCGGGTTTGGGCTGAGCTGGCTCACGTCCACTATCGGGGTCTTGCCGATCGTGTCCAAAATACTGGAATACACCGCCATAGAAATATCTTTCTCTAACTAAAACAAATCTGAAGAGACGAAAATTAACAAGAGTCGCTAAAAAGAACCGCCAGCTACTGCCGGAAGTATTGACACGACGTCACCCTCTATGACCTTCGTGTCAAGTTTGTCAAGGTACCTCACATCGTCGTCATTGAGGTATACGTTTACAAACCTGTGCAAAGAACCGTCGGAAGAAAGGACCTGACTTCCAAGACCTGGGTAGCTGTCAGCGAGAGCTTTCAGTATCTCACCAATGGTCTCGCCCTCAACGGTTACGTTGGCTTGGCCGCTCGCTGCAGCTCGAAGCACTGTTGGTAGGCGAACTTCAATTGCCACGGCTCCTCCTGAAAGTTGACTTAATCGATTATTATTCTAGCAATTAAGCCTAACAACAGACTCTTCTACTATGTTCCCATCAACGATAGTAAATGACCGGAGAATCGGATCTTTGTGCTTCAATGACACAAGGATGTAGTGCCAACTCGGGTCTGGAGCTTGAGCAACATCAGTAGGCGAAGGATATGCTTCAGAATGCGTGTGAGAATGCATGACTCCAATGATTGATACGCTATTTGCCTCGGCATCTCTATCGGCCTTTAGGTAGTCAAGCGGATTCACTGTATAGATTCGGGCAGATGCAGCGTCATTTCTGGTACGATAGAAGCCCTTTACCGTGTCGTTTTCCCCGGATATGAGGCCGCATGCTTCAAGTGGGTATTCGCGAATTGCATGAGCGATCATCTGGTCAAGGTAGATTTGCGAAATAGTAAGCACCCTTGGCAGGTTAGCTTGATGGAAGACACATGGTAGCCAAAAAACTCAAAGCAGCTAAGCAACCGGGCACAACCGGCATCAAGATAGTTTCGCAAAACCGTAAAGCTCGATACGATTACGAGATCATTCAGACCTTCGAGGCTGGGATCGAGCTCAAAGGGTCTGAAATCAAGTCGGTGAGGCTTGGAAAGGCCCAGCTCAGGGATAGCTTCGTCAGAATCGACAACGGGGAAGCCTGGGTATACCAGGCCCATATTCCTCCCTATGATTTTGCCCACGGATTTGGCTCACATGATCCCGATAGGCCAAAGAAGCTTCTCCTGCACAAGGATGAGATAGATGAGCTGGCAGTTCGTACAAAGCTGCAGTCCCTGACGATAGTGCCCCTGTCGATATATCTCAAAAATGGCCGAGCAAAAATGGAGATTGCCCTGGCAAAAGGTCGCAAGAGCTATGACAAGCGCTCTGCGATCGCCCAACGCGACGCGAGCAGAGAAATCGCAAGGGAGCTTGCGGGAGCCCGTAGACGATAGAGCGTTGCCTCTAATGCTGTAGAATTAATTGATTGGATTACCATACGGGGGTGACAGGCTTCGACTTTGGTCGTCGAGGTAGGAGAAGCGAGCCGTGGTCTCCGGAGCCACGTAAAAGAGCCGGAAACATAAAATAAACGACGAGTCACAACTCGCCCTTGCCGCTTAATAAGTAGGCAACGTTCGGCCACTCTCGGTCTCATGGAGTGAATCTGAGCGACGAAAAGTGAGACTTGCTTTGGCCGTTTAGCCCAAGGGCGGCCACTGGACAACTTTTTGGGATAAGCCTGCGGAAGACTGATAGGGGTCATTCGAGGCCGACAATTCTTCTCTATCTGCGCTCGGAGAAGCCCTACTGAGAAACTGAAGGACGCGGGTTCAATTCCCGCCACCTCCACGATTTGCCGTGAAAAGCCTACCGGTGTCCCCCTGATGGGTGGGCACCGGTAGCGTGTCCGGGACGGTTGCGGCGCCGGTGGCTGTCTCGGTTCTCCCAGTCGGCGGCACCCAGAAGTACGGGT
>JAJZBG010000047.1 GCA_021799035.1 Actinomycetes bacterium
CCAATAACCTTCTGTTACTCCACGGTGACAAGAGTCCCGATCGGCGTGAGAGGCCACACCTTTGCGGCATTGGCAATGGGCATCTCTACGCAACCGTCGCTCTGTGGATACCCGTAGCCGGGCCTTATGAAACCATGGAGACCCTGGCTGCCATTGAAGTAGCTCACCCACGGAACGTTATGGTCATCGTAAGTGGTGCCATTGGGATTTACGCCCTTCATGGTCGTCGACCTGTATCGAAGGTAGACGGGAAATGTGCCATTGACGGTCTGAGCGGCTGGGACTCCAGTATTTGCCAGCGTGGTGTAGGCGGCTGTCCCGTTGCTATATACGGTCACATGCTCTGGAAGCGCTTTAGTCACAGTGACATAGTCATATGGAGCGCTGTCAGTCTTGCCTGCGACCACCGCCGCCAGGAGGTGCGACCAGACTGCAGGACCCGCGATGCCGTCTGCAGAGAGTCCATTCTGATTCTCGAACTGCATAACGGCACCCTTGGTGACCACGTTCATCGTGCCCGGGGCCCAGAGGGAGGTGAGAGACGCTGGCAGTGCCGACCACTTCCAAGTAAACGAGCCAGATTCAGGGAGCGCCATCTGGTTCAAAGGAACAGCTGTCGAGTTCTGCGGCGCGAAATTCAGGGGCAAGTAGCCCAACTCGGCCAGGAGTTGCTGAAGCCTCAAGACCGACCCTGGAGCGACAGTGAAAGATATGGTCTGCGAACCAGCTAGCGGCTGGCCCTGCGCACTGAGGACTCCAGACTGGCCACCCGGTATGGTTAGGACCTCTTTGGTGTAGGGAACAAACGATTGGGTCGGGGTGAAGGTCAGCACACCTGGCTGATTCTGTGTCCATGATCCCTGAACGAGGGGAGAGAAGGTCGGCATTGCAGAAGACGGCGAAACCGGCGCTGAAAAACTCAGCGAGATTGTTTCATCCGGAGCGACGCGAGTTGCGCCTTCAACAACTGAAGAGGATACGAACTCAAGCGGCGGGGGGATGGTGGTGGTGGTTACCTGCTGAGCCGAAGGGGCGGAAGGCTGATTAGCAGCTGCCATCTTGTTGGAGACGGTGATCCCAATCCCAGCAGCGGCCGCAGCAGCGAGGACGACAAACAGCGCAAGGACAGGAAACCTTTTCCGAGACCCAACTTTCTTACGCCTTGACGCCATGGCACCGCTCGCTTTTGTCTATTCCCAGTGACTTTGGTAACAATTGATCTTACAGAGATCTAGCTGGGATTTCACCCCCATCTTATTCATCATCCTCTTATCACTTTCAGATCTGCTCGTAAGCGCCGGTGAGTGTTCCCAGGCCCCCAGGCCTATAGATTGCGGCCGGAAATCCAGCCTGAATCTGCAGGCTGGCAGCGCATTTTCCCGGACCGAAACCAAATTGGCGCCCTGGATTAAAGCTCAGTGAATCTCGAAAATTCTATCGTTGCCCTCGACGGTTTTCTGAAAATATCCTAAGCCACAGGTTGGGCATTGACCCGTGGGAACGGCCTCCCAGGAGTAGTTTGACCTTTTGCAGCACTAGGAACGACCCATAGAATCATGGGGGCGCAGCTATGCGCGACAGACGCGGTTCAAAGACAAGGTCTCACCCGATGGCAATCTGGTTGAGCGCTGTCCTTGGAATAGTGCTGGCGGTTGCAGCGGTAGCTCTAGTCGTTCACAAGGGTAATACCTTCGAAACAGTCAAACATGTTGCATCGGCAGTTCGCCCATCTGCATCCCTGGCTCCCATTTCGAAGGCTCCGCAACCGACTCCGGCCACACTCCAAGGGATTGACGGGGTCAAGGCCGCCTGGGTGATCAACCAGAATAAGCTCCCGGGCACAACCTCTTGGAAGATCACGGGAAACTCTGCACCAAACGCGATAAGCGGGTTTGCCAACCAGACCTACGCCCAGGATGGCCAGACAGTGACCCTTTATGTGTCGACCATCGCGACGACCTACCAGGTCTTTGCCTACCGCATGGGCTACTACGGAGGGACTGGTGGAAGGCTGATCTGGAAATCCAGCACTTTGACTGGCACAAGGCAGCCCAGCTGCACTTTGGCCAAGCCCGTTAACATGGTCAGTTGCGACAACTGGGCTCAGTCTCTTCAGGTCAAGCTCACCAGTGCCTTTGTTCAAGGGGACTACCTCTTCAAGCTGGTGGGAGACTCGGGCCAACAAAGCTACATACCTCTTACTGTCTGGAATCCCGCCAGCAAAGCGGCATACGTGATCAAGAACGACGTTCTCACCTGGCAAGCGTGGAATCCTTATGGGGGTTACGACTTCTACGTAGGGCAAGGAGCATGCCCTACGAACCATTACCCGCTCTGCTCTCGGGCGCGGGTCGTATCTTTTGACCGCCCTTACGCATACGGCAACGGTGCCGCCGACTTTTTGGGAAATGAGTACCCGCTCGTCTATTGGGCTGAGAAGCACGGCCTGGACGTGACCTACTGGACCGACCAAACCGTTGTACAGCATCCAACCCTTCTCGCCGGCCACAAAGCTCTGCTCTCCCTTGGCCACGATGAGTGCTGGTCGCTAAGAGAGCGGACTGCGGTCGAAAACGCCAATCATACCAATGGCCTAAACGTCGTGTTCTTCGGAGCCAGCGCAATGTTGCGACACGTACGGTTGCAGTCATCTCCGCTAGGAGGCCTGCGCGAGGTTGTGGACTACAGGAACTCCTACAAAGACCCGTTGTACCGTTCCGGCAACCCTCTTGAAGTCACCGGAAACACCTGGTCTTCTCCTCCAGCCAGCTGGCCTGAGACGAATTTCGTTGGGGAGAGCTACGGCGGATACCTTCTGAACGGCGTCACCCCCAAGAGCTTTGTAGTCTCCGACGCCAGCTCATGGATCTTTAGTGGGACTGGACTGGAAAATGGGCAGTCTATACCTGGGGTAATCGCTTCGGATTTTGACTCCTTCGTACCAAGCTTTTCCCATCCGAAGAACCTTCAAATCTTATCCCACTCTCCCTTGCCGCTAGAACAGGTCCAGACCAACCTCCCGCCAAGAGGGGGCGTGTATTCGGATATGACCTACTACACCGACCCGAAAAGCGGGGGAGGGGTCTTTGACAGTGGGACAAACAACTGGATTCACGCTCTATCCAGCTGCTCGCCTGCGTCGCAAGAGGGTTGTCCGGCAAGAATGGTGCGCAGGATTACCGGAAACCTGCTCAAGCTTTTCGGCTCTGGGCCCGCTGGAAAGATCCAACCATCTGTGGCCAACTGGCAATATTTTTAGTGAGCCAGCGAACACCAAAAGGTCAGAGAACCGTTACAAGGGTACCAATGGGGGTGAGAGGCCAGACTTTTGCGGCGGCGTCAATGGGCATCTCCACGCAACCCACGCTCTGGGGGTACCCATACCCAGGTCTGATGAAGCCGTGCAACGCCTGCCCACCATTGAAATAGCTAACCCATGGGATGCCGGGATCGTTGTAGTGAGTGCCGTCCGGATTTGTGCCAGCCATGGTGGTAGAGCGGTACCGCAGATAGACTGGGAACGTCCCTACGACAGTCGGCGCTGCAGCTACACCTGTATTTGCCAATGTCTTCATCACAGGCACGCCATCGCTGTAGACCGTCACGGTCTGGGGAAGTGCGGTTGAAACCACAACGTTATCGTAGGAATCGGGATCGACACTGTTCGACTGTGCAGCTTCAACCAAAGCAGACCACACGCTTGGTCCAGCAATACCATCGGTAGCCAGACCCGTCTGATCTTCGAAGCGCATTACCGCGCCTTTGGTTATCACGTCCATGCTCCCAGGCGTCCAAAGTGATGTCAGAGATGCTGGGAGAGTCGTCCATCGCCAGGCGAAGCTGCCCGGTTGTGGCATCGCGAGCTGGTCAGGAGGGACGGCTGATTGATCCTGCGGCACAAATTCTAGAGGAAGGTAATAGAGCTGGGCCAGAAGTTGCTGCAGCCTCAGAGTCGATCCCGGTTCGATAGTGAACGAAAATGTCTGGCTTGCACCAAGAGTCTGTCCGTTAGAACCCATGATCCCATTTTCCCCACCGGGAATGGTCACCTTTTCTGTGGCATAAGGAGTGAAGGACGCTTCAGGCAAAAACGTGAGGGTCCCGGGCTTGAGCTGGCGCCACACACCTCTGACCGCAGGAGATAACGTCGGCGTCGGCGTCATACCAGACAGTGGCACTGAAAAGACGACCTCGATGTCGGTATCGGGAGCTATCCCTTCCGCACCGTTCCATGGGTCTGAGGAGATGAACTGGAGAGGAAGGATCGGCACTGGCTTAGATGCGGCTGTCCGCGGAGACGGAGCAGCAGAGATGCCGCCCGTTTGCGGAAGTGGGAGCCGAGGCGCGGAATCGAACCCGGCAGATAATCTCGTTGCAAATCCAGTAGCGAGAAAGATCACGCAGGCAGCCAGAGCAGTCAGAAACGGGAACCTCTTTTTCGGTTCACTCAGTCCGCTCGTCCAAGACATACGCCTCACCGCTTTCCTGAGAACACGCGCTCTCAGTGCCACCTTCGGCCGAGAAGTTCCGGATCATGTTGCCTGTTCTTACCGTTGCAGATTCTTGTTGAGCTTCCTACCAGCAATTAAACCAAAGAAACCACATAGAAGTCCAGGGCCTTTCGAAATGACAAAAGGATCGCATTGGAGCCAGAATGCTGAATGGGCCGCTAAGCCTGGGATGCTGCGAGATAGTCGATGACCCGGGCAAGATCTATATCGGCAGATGTCACTCCTTTGGCACTGTGCGTCGAGAGCGCCAGGGTCACCGTTCTCCATCTGATAAAGATGTCAGGGTGATGGTTGACAGCCTCGCACTCTGGCGCAAGCAGGTTCACAAAGTGCACCGCTTCGGGAAAGGTCGAAAATTGGATCACCCTCTTCAGGCCCACCATGGAGCCAGACCATGACGGATCAAGGGTTTTAAGCTCCTCTTCGATCTCCTCGTGACTGAGTAGTTCAGCCATAGCAACCACCCGTGGATATGAGGTTCCCTAGATCAAACCTTAGATGATTCGAGTGCTCAAGGAAAGACCCAACTGGGTCAAAGCGGGCAATGGAAAGCAATGCCTGCTGCGCCGTGGGCTAGCGGCGCAGCTCCGAAGGGGGATCGGTGGCATTGCACGGGTAGAGCGCATTTGGTGACAAGCCCGCCATTGCAGCGGCCTCGATAGCGCTCTTTTCTGGAGACCTCTTGGCTCTCACTGCAAGTCTCGGATCCAAGGCGAGCTCGACTGAGGGCTCGGAACGGATCGTCTCTTCATTGCGCGTGAAAACCATGAATACATTTCTAGATCACTTGCGTTACAAGCAGATAAAGACCAGATGAACTCTTAGTGAAATGATTAAAAATTCTTGCAAAGTTGCCTCGTGCGGCAGTCGGCATGGCCGGAGCGGACAATCAGAGCGCAGCTCCGGTGATCTCACGGACCTTGCTCAGGTCATCCTCGCTCAGCTTCAGCTCTATTGCCTTGACGTTTGCTTCAACCTGCTCTGGACGCGTCGCGCCAGCGATGACCGATGAGACTGAAGGCTTTGCAGCAAGGGCCGCGATGGCGACATCCAAAAGCGTTCCCCCGACTGATTTCGCAAGATCGGAGAGCGCCTCGATCACGTACCAGTTTGCCCTCTCGAATTCTTCGCGCCGGCCCGCCATCCGCGTGCCAGATGGCGGCTCCTCGCCCCGGCGGAACTTGCCTGTCAGAAGTCCCGAGGCGAGAGGATAATAGGGAAGCATGCCGATGCCGAACTTGACACAGGCGGGGATGACCTCTTTCTCGATCTGGTGCTCCAAAAGCGAGTAATGGTTCTGCGCGGAAATGAAACGCTCGGTTCCCTTGATCCGCGAAAGCATCTCTGCCTCTGCGATCTGCCATCCGGCAAAATTCGAACAGCCGATATAGCGAACCTTGCCTTCTTTCACCAGCTCGTCCATAGCATCGAGAGTCTCTTCGATCGGAGTCAGGGGATCAGGCTGATGGAACTGATAGAGATCCAAGTAGTCGGTTTGGAGCCTGTCCAACGAGGCTTCGATTGCGTGGCGAATGTATTTGCGCGAGCCACGCGCCTTGTACGGAGCGCCCATGTCCATGCCGAACTTCGAGGCCAGTATCACCTGGTCCCTTCGATGTCTCAGCACGTTCCCCAAGATCGTCTCCGATCCTCCGCGCCCCCCATAGATGTCTGCTGTATCGAAGAAGGTGATGCCGTTGTCAAGCGCGGCATTTATGACTTTCTCACTTTGGTCAGCGTCGCAGCGGACTCCAAAGTTGTTGCATCCAAGGCCCACAACTGAAACTGTCAAGCCACTGTTGCCAAGCTGTCTGAACTCCACTTTCAACCACCTATTCTTTGAGATGCCCTCAGCAACTTGTCAAGAACAATCTAGCTAACCGGCACCCATTAATTTTTCGATTTCAACCTGAGCCATCGCCTCCAGCTGCAAGATCGGTATGTTGTACTTCTCGGAAAGGCTTGCAAGATGGCTGAATTCCACCTTTGACCGATAGGGGCCGGCTTTGACCGAAACCTTCTCGCCGAGAAGGTTTATCTCGAAGAACTCCCTGTCCAAGACGTAGCGCTGCTTGGCGATGGACCTTATTCCAAGCGTCCCAGTGAGCGAGAAGATCTCTGTCGAAATCCGAACCACGTCGCTTGGACGGATCACCACTGTGAGCACCACTCCTGGACGATCCTTCTTCACGAGTGCGGGAGTGAGAAAGGCGTCGATAGCTCCCCTCGAGATCAGCGCAGAGATCAGGTAACCGCTGAGCTCGCCTGAGATGTCATCGAGATTGGTGGTAAGCTCCAGTATCTGCTCGAAATGCCCAGGCAGTTCTGGAGCTTCCTGCTCCTCGAAATCCAGCGAGCCGACCACCATTTGAACGACATTGGGATAGTCAACCGGGTCCTTGACGCCTGCGCCGCAGCCAACCCCGCTGATGGTCATTCGCGGCATCTCCTCGCACGGAATTGCCGCAGTAGCTATAATCGCTGCGCCTGTCGGGGTGGTGAGCTCAAACTCCGACGAGCCGCCATACGCCTCTTTGCCCACCAGAAGCTGCAGCACAGCAGGAGCTGGCACCGAAAGGACACCGTGAGAGCCGCTGGTTACCCCCCTGCCCAGAGCTGGCGGTGAGACATAGACCTGATCCAATCCCAACAGCTCTTTGGCTATGGCGAAACCGCAGATGTCGAGAATGGAGTCGAGCGAACCGACCTCGTGAAGCTCGACCCGCTCGGGGGCTACTCCGTGAACCTTGGCTTCAGCCTGCGCAAGGTTGAAAAAGATCTCTTTGGACAACTCCTTCTGCGACTGGGTCAGCCCCGACTCATCGATTATTGAGTTGATCTCTCCAAGCCCGCGATGCTCGCTCGTTTCAGCCAGCTTCACCTGAGCAAGAAGAGCCCGCAGTCCGCCTCGCTTCACGTTGTGAAACTCAAGACTGAATCCACTCAAAGCCTCTATGGTTTCAAGAGCTTCCACGATCTGGAGGGGATCTGCACCCAGATCGACCATCGCGGCAAGGCACATGTCCCCGCTTATGCCAGAGGTTGGATTAATCCAGGCGACTCGAGCCATAGTCCAGAATTCTAATCGCGCTGACCGCCGCCCCAAAGCCGTTGTCGATTCCAACAACGCTAAGGCCCGGTGTGCAACTAGAAAGCATCGACAGAAGCGCAGTGACCCCCGCGAGAGACGCTCCGTATCCGGTGCTGGTGGGGACACAGATGACCGGCGAGCCAACCAATCCTCCAACGACCGAGGCGATAGCGCCCTCCATGCCAGCCACCACGACGACAACGTCGGCGCTCCTCACCCTTTCTATCTGCTCCAGCAATCGGTGGATTCCAGCCACGCCGCAATCGGGAATCAAGTCGGACTTCACCCCAAACGCGTAGAGGACTGCCGTAACCTCTGTGGCAACGGTGAGATCCGCGGTTCCGCCGGTTATCACGCAGACGCTCGCTCCCTCACGCTGGGGAGCAGGATTCCAGACTGCACTGAAGTAGCCGGAATCTGCCAGACTGACGCCATGATAGAACGCTTCCGGCTCAGGAGCTACCTGTCGAACCGCATCGAGCTGAACGGTAGTCGCCCTGCTGAGAAAAAGAGTGGAGCTCTTTTCTTGAGCCAACAATGCTTCAATGATTCTTGCCACCTGCTCAGGTGTCTTTCCCGGGCCGTAGATGACCTCTGGAAACCCTTGCCGGAGTGATCTGTGGGTGTCGAGGCGTGCATACCCCAGGTCTAAAAGGAAGCCAGACTCCAAACGCTTTATTAGCTCTTTTTGAGAGATATCCCCAGACTCGAATCTTTTGATGAGAATCTCAAGACTTGAACGATCCAATGTGCTCACCCATTTCGCCGATTAGCTAAAGGCTAGCTGATGCAATGTCGTCCAAGATCGCACATCGAAACCCTTTACCGCTGATCTGCGTAAGCTTTACTACCAATGTGGCAATGTAAGAATGGACCGGGCAGATGAAAGACTTCTCAAAATCCACGATCGCATATCTTGGGCCGAGGGGCACCTTCACCGAAGAGGCACTCAGATCTCAGCCAGACCTTGCGGCAGCCCAGTTGATCCCCTATCCGAGTTGGGCTTCGGTCATGGAAGCAGTGGACAAGAGAGAGGTTGACTTTGCCTTCGTGGCTGCTGAAAACTCAATCGAGGGCACCGTGTCGGCCACGA
Source organism: Actinomycetes bacterium (assembly GCA_021799035.1). Taxonomy (GTDB): domain Bacteria; phylum Actinomycetota; class Acidimicrobiia; order Acidimicrobiales; family Acidimicrobiaceae; genus SCQM01. The sequence goes on from JAJZBG010000047.1 coordinate 8,696, forward strand.
TCGATCCTTTGATATTCGACTACGATCTCTTTGTCATCAGGGAGGTCGTCTATGACGTGCATCTCAACCTCATGGCAGCGAAAGGGACGACGCTAGACCAGATCAACAAGGTGCTTTCGTTTCCCCACGCCCTTGCACAGTGCCGCGGGTTCATTGCCGCCAACCTTCCCGAAGCGGAAGTCATCGCGACCAACTCCACCTCGGATGCTGCAAGGATGGTGGCCGAAAGCGGTGATGCCACTGCTGCGGCTCTCGCTCCATCGGTTTCGGCGGAGCTTTACGACCTTGAGATCATTGGTGAGCACGTTGAGGACCATGCAGGAAATCAGACACGCTTTTTCCTTTTGAACAAGGACCATCTCGCGCCAAGAAGCGGTCACGACAAGACCACAGTTGTCTGTTTTCAGCTCTCCGACAGGCCTGGCTCCCTGATCTCAATACTGGCCCAGTTCTCAGCCAGGAACATCAACCTGACGAAGCTGGAGTCGCGCCCGTCGAAGACCGGCCTCGGCCAATACTGCTTCGTGATCGACTTAGAAGGCCACATCGAAGACCCAGTCGTTGCCGATACTCTCTCGGAGTTGCACAGAAATCTCCCTGAGATCAAACTCATAGGCTCCTACCCGGCTGCAGGTGCCAACGCCACCGGAAAGGCCGACGACATCAAGGAACGCTCAGCGCGTGCAGAAGACTGGCTCAACGCGCTGCTCGCAAGAATCGAACACTGACGATTACTGCTAGTATGGCTGCCGGAGGGATGCGAGAGCGGACGAATCGAACGGTCTTGAAAACCGTCGTGTCGCAAGGCACCGTGGGTTCGAATCCCACTCCCTCCGCTCTTTGACCTTCTCAGGATGGGCGCATCAGGCCCTGTCAGTGTGCAAATCTCTCCACTTTGGGATGAGCCAATTTTCCTTACTGAGAAAATGCTGAAGATGGCGGCTTCGTGCAGAGTTGGCCGTGGCGATCAATCTCATTTATTCCGGGATGCAACCCAAATGCTTCGTTACAATCAGGTGACACAAAGCGAAGCGCCCCAAAAGGAAGATCCTATAAATGAAAAAACACCCAAACGGGACGAAGTATCTTGGTCTTCGTCTATCTCTTCGATCGCTCCGAGCTGAAGCTCCTCCCCGATCAAGAATCCCGACCGCTCTTCAAAACTCGAAAAATGGCTCAGCAATGGCGAGGAGTCGCAGGTGGGCAATGGTCGCAAGTGCAGCTTCTCTCGCAGTGGTCTTACCGAGCTTTCTTGGAACGGCAACAGCGTTGGCCGCGACAACGTATCCCATAACTTCTACGCTTCAAACAAGCATCCTCCCTCTCAAGGCGGCAGTCAACGCGACCACAAACACCGTATATGTGACAAGCAACTTTTCGGCTGATCTTGAAGTGATAAATGGAGCCACCAACACTGTGACTTCCACCATTGCATTGCCGGGGGTGCCTACAAGTGTCGCGGTCGATACTGGAACAAACACCGTATATGTCACGGATTATTCTGGCCTTGTAGCCATCAATGGAGCCACCAACAGTCCTGTTCAGACCATTCCCATGGCTGGTGTTTCACACGTGACAGTCGACCAGGCAACAAACACGGTCTTTGCGTCAAACACATATTCGAACACAATCTCGGCGGTGAAAGCAGCCAATAACCAGGTGGAGTCGACTATCCACGTCATCGAACCAGGGCCCATGGCAGTTGACCCCGCCACAAATACCTTGTATGCGGCAAGCAGCTTGACAGGAACAATTTACGCGATAGATGCAATCACCTTTCAGGTGAGAGCCTCCATCAACTTGCCCGGCGCCAGGAACTTGGCGGTTGACCCCGTTACAAACACTGTATATGCCACGGATTCTGTTGGCCTTGTAGCCATCAATGGAGCCACCAATCAGGTGACTTCGACTCTTCAACTTTACGGACCAGGAAGAGTGGCGGTTGATCCCACCATCGATACCGTATATGTGGCAAGCGAATTTGCACGTCCTCTCTATGTGATTAATGGAGCCACCAACACTCTTGTTGCTTCGGATTTCACTGTCTACAGTGACCCTGATGGCTTGGCCGTGAATACGACTACGCACGCCGTTTACATAACGAATGAGGCGCTGCGATCAATTTCCGTGCTGACTCCTGTAATTGATTCCGATTTATCTATGACTTCGCCGGCAAACCTGACGGTGAACGCCACAAGCTCTTCAGGTGCGGCGGTCAACTACTCCCTGCCTGTGGTGAGCGACCCAGGTGACGCTACCCTGCCGGTGGCTACATGCTCACAACCATCTGGTTCAGTATTTCCAGTAGGCACGACCACGGTGACCTGTTCGGTTACAGACTCCGAAGATACTCCCAGCACTGTGACGACGAGCTTCACCGTCACGGTCAAAGACACCGACCTGGCCATCGCGTCGCCTTCAAACCTGACGGTGAATGCCACAAGCCCATCGGGCGCAGCGGTCAACTATTCGCAGCCTGTGGTGAGCGATCCAGATGACGCAACTCTGCCGGTGGCTACATGCTCACAACCATCTGGTTCAGTATTTCCGGTAGGCACGACCACGGTGACCTGTTCGGTTACAGATTCCGAAGATACTCCCAGCACTGTGACGACGAGCTTCACCATTGATGTTCTTGGCGCGAAGAGCCAGCTTCAAAACCTGGAATCTTCTGTGATAGGCGTTGGACCTGGGAAAAGCCTCTCAAGCAAAATTCAGGTAGCGCTTTCAGATCTCAACTCCGGCAACCCAAGCGGTGCCAAGTCAGTCCTTCGGGGCTTTGTCAATGAAGTCCGAGCGCAGTCCGGCAAGAAGATAAGCAAGGCTGTCGCCAATGCCTTGATTGCAGCTGCCCTGCGGATCACAAATGTCATAGGCTAGCGAAACCTTGCGTTGGCTTTCATGTCCGACCAGTCGAAACGCTGGTCGGACATGAAACGCATGACTCTTCGGACACAGATGCACCGTCCGGAGAAAAAGGCGTTGCAGTCCCTGGCTCATTTCGAAGGATTCCACGACATTTCAGATAAACATGCTGTCTGACCGCAATTACGACACTTCTCAGGTTGCCACCCGGAAATATACCATCGACAACAAGATGCACGGGTGATATTTTCTGGATGAATCAGGCTTTCATCCTTTCGCTCCAATGCTGGATCCTCCAGAAAGAAGTCTGATCCAGGAGGTAGTTCCCATGGCAACTCTCATGCCTGAAAAGACATCGTCCCACGTTCTCGTAGACAGATACACCGATGTTGTTGGACCCAGCAATGAGATGCTGGGTCCAGTGGCCAACGGTGGTCGAATTGAATATATAACAGTTCCTGGCTGCTGGGGAGCCATGATCACCCCAAGCCTCAGAAGCGGACACGAAGTGACCCTTCCTGTGCGAGTGGAGGGCGCCAAGGTGGGAGACGCAGTTGCGCTCCACATCGAAAAGATAGAGCAGCTCTCCGCCGCAACCTCCTCGGGCACTAGCGCACCCTGGGATGGAAGGTACATCTCGGACCCGTTCATCGCCGGTATCTGCCCGACCTGCAGGGATGCAGGCCGCCACTTCCTCTACCCGGACACCTACGTGGACGGGATCGGAGAATCTTCAATCCGCTGCAAGGCCTGCCACAGCGAGGTGATCCCTTTCCACATGGTTGAAGGCTACACAATGGCTTTCGACGATGAGCGCACCGTTGGAGTCACCGTCACAAAGGATAGGGCAGCGGAAATCGCTCATGACGGGAAGAGGTGGATGGGAATCCACGAGCACGCCCACCAGCATCCAGTTGTCACTCTCGCAAAAGCAGATCTAGTCGGCACCATGACAAGATGCCGTCTATCCGCAGGCAACCTCGGCTCAATACCCTCGATCGACATTCCAAGTTCTCACAACTGCGGAGATTTCGGCTCGTTTCTGTTAGGAGCGGAACACGAATTCGCGCTTACAGAGGAAGAGCTTGAGCAAAGGACGGATGTGCACATGGATGTCGACTCTGTGCGGGAGGGAAGCATCCTCATTGTGCCCTCCAAGGTCGACGGAGCCGGCATCTACGCGGGAGACGTGCACGCAATGATCGGAGATGGGGAGCTTGCTGTGCACTCGACTGATGTCGCAGCAAGGATTGTCGTGCGCGTCGAAGTTATAAAAGGCCTCAAGCTCGACGGCCCAATGCTCCTTCCGCCGGTTGAAGATCTGCCATTTCTGCTTCGCCCGTTCACTGCCGACGAGGTTCTCCGCGGGAAGACTCTCGCCGAACAGAATTTCACGATCCTCGAAGGCCCGGTCCTGCCCATGCAATTCCTTGGCTCCGGACCATTCATCAACGCCGCCTCGGACAACGCAGTCCACAGGGCGTCCAGTCTCCTCGAGATGACCGTCGACGAGGTGCGCAATCGCGCGACAATATCCGGAGCCCTGGAGATAGGAAGGCTGCCGGGCTTGGTCCAGCTCAATCTCATGGCCCCAAAGAAGAAGATCGAAAAACTTGGGATTCTCCACCTGGTGGAGATGCAGTACGGCATCCCCGCCGGCTGGTAGTGACAGCGCGCATCATAACATGCCCCATATCACACTGAGGCTTCGCGGGGAGTTGGCAAAAGTCCTCCCAGGCGGCACTCAAGAGTTCGACCTGGAATCGGGAACGACGCTCGAAGATTTCCTATCCGAACACGGACTCGCAGCCCGCCACTATGTCGTGATGCTCAACAACGAGGTATCTCCAAGTCGTGAGACCGTCTTGAAAGACGGCGACCATATCGTCGTTCATCCTCAGATGGCGGGCGGGTGACCGTGGAACCGGCCAGTTTTCATATGCATTCTGGCTATCGCGGACCGACAAAATCTCGCGCTCGGAAACACAATTGCACAGGCCGCAAAGGTTGATTTGGATATCCATGCCAC
>JAJZBG010000048.1 GCA_021799035.1 Actinomycetes bacterium
CCCGATATCGATGCCGATGGTCCAATTATTGCTCATCACGCCCCCCAGTTCGGAACAATGTTCCATTTATACTCTCAACTCCAAACCCAGTCAAGGACATGTTTGCCAATTTTCCGGCTTTGGCGGGGTGTGGCCAAAAACTAGCAGGTGAGAATATACGTAGGAAGAAAAATACGTGAAAAATATTTCGTAAGATGTCCAGCGCGCTCTTTCAGGCGGCTTCAATTAGAGCGTCACGCATGCCAAACGCAGAACACCGAAGGTTAGAAAAAGGGGGGAGTGTGCCTTGCTCTTCGTGGGGGCGAAGTTCTCACCGAACGCAAAGCTGTTCGGCACTCCGTAATCCAGTGCTACTACGGCACGCAAGGCACACTTGTGAAGAATGAAAATCTATCTTCAACCCGGTTTTGAAGCCGGCCGACGGGAAGCTTATGTGCTGACGTCGGCCGAAAACGTTTATATGAGCTCGGTCCCCACCTTCTTGAGCTCATCCAGGAAGCTGCCAGGTCGGTAGTCATGGTTGAAAGTGGGCTCGTCACCCTTGTAGATGATGTTCATCTCTCCAAGGTATTCCTGCAACGGAAGCGGCTTTATAGCTATGACCATTGCTGGCTCCTCGGAAAGGACCCAGTGCTGGTGCCATGCTCCCGCAGGGATGTACATGGTGTCACCTGGCTCCCATTCAATCTTCTCTTCATCTATGTAGCTGTAGCCCTTGCCTCGCAGCACGATGATGATCGCCTCATTGTGCTTATGGGTGACCGAATGGGTCTTCGGAGGATAAATGTGGCAGTCGACTTCGATAATGCGGTTGTCGAATCCCAAGTCCTGAGATACTAGCCCTCCTTGCCAGAGCCCATTTTGGTCCTCGTAGTCCAGAGAGACCTCCGAGCCTTTGATGGCTCTACGCCCCTGCTTGCGCCGCAACTGGTCCGCTTCACGCCTTTCCAAGCGCTTGCGGAACAGCTGAGACTTTCCCTCCATCCAGTTTTCTTTGCCAGCTCCAGTTACCATCTAACGACCCCCTTTGCATAAGCCTGATCTTTGAGTACAGGCAGCTTGGTTTCTTCTCTAAGTTGCAAACATTCCAGCGTGAGCGGCTGGAGAAAGTCATGACCAAGGGGCAAATCACATGAAATACCCAATCGAGTCACGATGGTGACACTTCGTCGACGGCGGTGGCATTGTCCACTTAGGCAGACCGCTCGTCCAGGGCGTCGAGTTCCGGAGTCAACGCTAGCACAGCATCGTGACCTAAGTCACTACACGGCAGAATTGATATGGCTAAAAGCGATGTTGCCGCAAATCGAAGGAAGAAGTACCTATAGATGTTCGAGTTCAGTGCAAGATTCCGGAACTGCGTAATTAGTTTGGCATTTGAAAATTACATATCAGCTCCTTCTCTGGCGGCATACGTATAAAGGCATTATTCCAGCACCAATGGCCCAGTGGAATCGACGCGGCATACATGGCTAGCCTGGCACTCGCATCCACACAGTGGTCCCACTTACCGTCTTGGTGGCGTCACTAAGCAGATAGAGAATCGGTCCAACTACATTTTCCGGAGAACCTATGGGCCGCCCCAGTCGTGCTTCTGATTGACGGATCTCCTCTTCGGTATTGGCATTGCGCATGAGCGGACTATCAGTGATGCCTGGACCTACGCAATTTATCGTGATTGCCGTGTCTGCTAGTTCCATCGCAATCGACTTTGCAAAGACGATCATGGCAGCCTTTGAAGCCGAATAGGAAGAGCTTTTGGCTCGACCTGCTACGCCCATGCCCGAAGTGATACCGATTATCCTTCCCTCTCCTTTGGCCATCATCTGCTGAACAGCGGCCTTGGTGCACAGAAAGAAGCTGCGCATGTTTATGTCCAGAGTTCGGTCCCAGTCCTCCGCTGACATTTCGAGGAGGCTTCTTCGGACATAGATTCCTGCTGCGTGGACCATGATGTCTGCTGAACCGAACTCCTCCTTGACCTTCGCAAAGCATGACTCGATCTCGTCTGCCTTGGTCAGATCTACCTTCAGCGGTCCGCCATTTCCGCCGGTTTCCTTTTGGATTCGATTCCAGACCTCTTCCGTTGAGTTTGAGGCGTCTGCTATTGCTACAGTTGCGCCACCATTGGAAAGACCGGTCGCAATCGCGGAGCCAATCGCGCCCGCACCTCCAATCACCACTGCCACTTTTCCCTCTAGGTTTACACTCAACGGTCCGCCAGAGCTACTTGAGGTATCAGCCATGGGGCGCCACCAGGATCTCGTCTCTTGGCCAGCGATCGATCAATTCGGCGCCATTTTCTGTGATGACCACCGCATCTTCAAGACGGACTCCTCCTTCACCAGGAATCCCTTCGCGCCCTTCCACGGCCAAGGTCATACCTACTTCGAACTCCTGGGGATGCTCGAGTGACCATTGTCTGTTGATTATCGGGTATCCATAGTTGAACAGGCCGATGCCATGGCCAATCTCAAGCGTCAGGAGCTCAGCCTCTTCCTTGTATCCCCACCGCGACGCGGGTGGAAAATGACTCGCCGCATCAGCAGTTGAGCCTCCAGGCTTGATAGCGTCAATCACATTGTTGAGCCGTTCGACTAGCTGGCTGTACCAGGACTTTGCACGAGCATCGGGCTCTTTTCCCACCGAGAAGGTTCTGTAGTAGCAGGTGTTGTATCCCATGTACTTAACCTGGCAAAAGGATCCGTACACGAGATCTCCAAAATTGATGATCCTTCCAGTTCCAGCGAATCCGCGGTCAAAAGAGAGCACCCCGCTTCTGAGATGGCCCGTAGGGATCTCCTCAGCCCCGGCTTTGTGAGCAGCTAGCATTGCCTCGGCAGAGACCTCTATATCGAGCGCACCAGGCTTTAGGAGCTCCCAAGCTTTGTACCATGCTGCATCCGTGGCGGCAAATGCCATTTTGAGGCAGTTGATCTCATCTTCAGTCTTTGTCTTGGTGACGTCGAGCATAATTGGCCAACCGTCGACCACAGTGATTCCCGCATCTCTAAGCGCCTGCTGGGCCAGCCCATCAAAACCCACCACAGCGAGTTTCTCGTTCTGGATGCCCTTCTGTTCAAGCTCCTGCTTTATCTCTTTTGCGAACCGCTCTGCTTCGAGGCGTGATACTTCTTCGCCAGGGCCACGGCTCAACCATGCGCGTGCGAGCCTCCACTCTTTGATCCATGGAGCCTCGTTAGGATAGGTCGGAAGCCATCCGGCATGGTGAAAAACTACAGGATCGCCCTCTGCGGGAAACAGAGTGTACCAGAGCGCCGGTTGAAATTCTGGTCCTCGAAGACCAGTCAAGTACCGGGTGTTTTCAGGTCTGGCAGCAAGAAAGGCTGCTACATCGTGGTCCCGCAGTCCTTTCCGGGCTTTGGCTTGGCGTTCAGTCCTCAATCGCTCGACGTCGATTCCCTGCCGCCAATCGCCCACACTCGTGCCATAACGCAGCTCTTCGGCGTACCTCATGCGTACCTCCTCAGTGTTGGTGTCAAAAAGACCGGTGAATCTCTCGCCTTCTTTGCACATTTCTGCACACTGGTGTAGGCGTTGCCGCCGTCCGCTCTCTGGGCAGACGGCGGCCTAGATTGTCTCCGGTTGAGCTTCTAGCTGATTCCCAGCTCTGAAGCTGCTTGCTGGATGTAGCTCATGTCCATGAACTTGCTCGTTGGAGGCGCCTGCTTGAATGCGCCAAGCCCAACCATCGATTGCGCCACTTTTGCCATCTCGCTTGTGGAGAGTGACCCGTTGGTGGGCCAGGTTTTCAGTTGGCTCACGAAGAACGTGTAGGACTGGTCGGCTGCTGACTGGGTCGTGTTGGTCACCTTCATAAGGATTTGGATTGCTGCGGCCTTGTTTGCAGGGTCGTAGAGCCACTTCACGCCCTCAAGGTAAGCCTTGAGGAAGGCCACCAGCTCTGCGCTGTGAGCCTTTGCCCAGTTGGGATTCACTGCGAAAGCCGTAAATGGGTAAGGCAGGTACTTGCCCACGTTGGCTATGGAGTTGTAGCCATTTGCTTCGGCCTGGAACGTGAGGGGAGGTAGAAGCATTGCGGCCTGCACTACGCCTCCCGTCAGGGCGGCGTACCTATCTCCGGTTGTAGGCGAGTAAACATAGGTGAAGTCGGTGGGCTTCAGGCCATTCCCCTCAGCAACAGCATTCCAGTAGAGCTTGGTTATGTTCGTCGGTGCCGCGACAGATACCTTCTTACCTTTGAGCTGTGCGATCGAGGTGATTCCCTTTGCCACGTTGATTGTGTATGGAGGGTTGTTCTCTTCTCCTGCAACCAGCTCAACAGCCCCGCCGCCATTCGCTCCGGAGATGGCATCGGTATCGCCTACCTCAGCAATATTAACAGCATTGGAGATCACTTCTTGAACGCCGGTTGGGCTGCTGTGGCTAACCGATGTATCCAGAGTGATTCCTGCCTTCTTGAAGAATCCTTCGCTTTGGGCGGCGTAGATCGGCCATTTTCCAGCGTCGGGCCCTACCTGAGAAAAGGTTAGGGTTCCGTAGTTTGGCGCCGCCGTAGTGCTGGCGCTTGATGATCCGGACGTGGTGGCAGGACCCGAACTGCTCGACTTTGTCGAGGCTGAGCTATTGCTCGAGCCGCATGCGGCGAGTATGAGCCCCAGCGTCATCAGGCCCGCGACAGGCAAAGAAATTACCCGATGCTTCTTTCGAGCATCGAAATTCAGTGTCACAACTATCTCCTCTCCCAAATTCAGGCGGCAAGCGCCTGAAGTCTTAGCCCTGAGACGTTAGCAATCTCAGGTTCTCTGGAGGAGCCCATCGAATGGTCAAATTCCCCCTGTTTCTCGGATTACCCCCTCAATGGTTCCCCAGATCCGCTCCACCAATTTTCCGAACTCTTCAGTTCGCTTGATGGACAATTCCCTTGGCCGTTCGAATGGCACCGTGATCTCATCGGCGATTACCCCCGGTTTTCGTCCCATCACCAGCACCCGATCCGCCAAGTAGACTGCTTCGTCAAGTTGGTGCGTGATAAAAACCACCGTCTTGCGCTGATCGGCCCAGATCCGGAGAAGCTCCTTTTGCATAATCTCCCGTGTCTGGGCATCAAGTGCTGCGAACGGTTCATCCATGAGCAGGACATCCGGGTCGACAACTAGTGCTCGCGCCAGATTTACCCTCTGCCTCATGCCTCCGGAGAGCTGCCTTGGGTAATGCTTTTCAAATCCTCTAAGACCAACCAAGTTGAGTAGCTCTTGAATCCGGCCTTTATTGGCTTGAACATCGATTTTTCTAAGTTCCAAACCGAACTTGCAGTTGTCCCATACCGTTCGCCAGGGCATCAGCGAGTCGGCTTGGAAGACAAATGCACACTCGCGCGCCGGCCCTGACACAGGCCTGCCGTCAATCCGCACATCTCCAGAGTCAGCTTTTTCCAGACCGTCGATTATCCGCAGAAGAGTAGTTTTGCCGCATCCGCTGGGTCCCACAATCGTGACGAACTGGCCTTCATTCGCGGTGAAGCTCACATCTTTGAGAACCTGGATTCCTCCGAATCGCTTGTTTACACCCTGAACAGAAACGCCTATCAAGGCACCTACCCCCAATTGTCAGTTGTCGAACGACTGGTTATGCGCGTGTGCTTGCCCACGGAGTAAGGGCCCTTTCCAGTACTGTGAGCAAGTAAGTGAAGAAAATTCCTGAAACTGCGAAGATTGCCACTCCAGCGAAGAGCTGAGGCATATTGAATTCAGATTGCGCGTTGAAGATTGCCAAACCGAGCCCGGCTTTTGCTCCAAAAAGCTCGCCCACAACTACTCCAATGAGCGCTCGGCCAATGCCAAGCCTGAGCCCAGCGAGGATGTACGGAAGTGCCCACCAAAGCTCAACCTTGCGGAAAATCTGAATTGTGCTGCCACCATAGGACCGTGCCACGTCTCTCAGCGTTTCATCAGTTGTCCTGATCCCTGCTTCTGTATTGATGATCTGCGGGAAAATCACAAGGCTGATCACGACGAGGACTTTTGACCAGATTCCAAGCCCGAACCAAAGGATCAGGATTGGAGCAAGGGCGATTATCGGCGTAGCGTAGAACCCAGATATATATGGTGTGAGGACTCTCTTTGCTGCACGATTCTTTGCAATGATCGTTCCAATGAAGATGCCAGCAGCAGAGCCAATAAGGAAACCATACAAGGCCTCCTGACCACTGACAATGAGGTCTTCTTGGAGCCCTCCCGATGTCCACATCTCCCTTATGCCAGATATAGTCTGCAAGGGAGTGGCAAGGAACAACGAGTTCCCTACGAAGTATTCTCCGATGATCTGCCAGAGCACTATGCCGACTATCACCGAGACAACCGATATGGCTACGGCGATTACCTTCTTTTGGGAACCACTAGACAGTTCCTGGCCAGAGCCATTCGAACTCGGCTCGGCCATGCCGGGCTCTTCGTTTGAATATCCTGGCGCTTCAACTGTCTCCTTCAAATCGTCCATGGCACTGTCCCCCCTGAGCCACGAACCAGCACCCTCGCAGCCCGACCCGCCGAGAGACTGGATGGAACACTATTCCACTTTAGAAAGTTGAGCATAGATCGTGTAATGGGAAAAGTCAATGCACCTAGGTCTTTCTCCTAAACGGATTGTGATCACGACGGTTGAAAGCGGCGCACTGCAACCATGTCTGCCACTTCTGTGGCCAAGAAAATGGTGAGGCCGGAAATCATCACGGCTCGCTCATTGCGAATGCGCCTCCATCGACGAGCAGGTCTGCTGCTGTTATGAAACTGGCATCATCGCTTACCATGAACACGATCGCTTTGGCCACATCTACAGGAATTCCGTGACGACCTATCAGATTGCTGACATCCTTGTCTGTTCTCTCTTCGTCCATGCCAACCGGTGACCCGACCCTATTGGGGGTAACAGAATTAACCCTGATTTTGTACGGCGACAGCTGGATGGCCATCGATCTTGTCAGATTGAGGATCCCAGCCTTTGCAGCGGTATAGGCGGTGGCGTTCGAGCGACCTCTGTGTCCGGAAGTAGATCCAAGGTTGACAATGCAGCCGCCCTCCCCTTGCTCGACCATTTTTCGGGCGACCGCTTGGCCGCAGTTGAAGACGCTCTTGAGAGACACCGCTATCACACCATCCCACTCAGCTTCAGAGAGTTCAAGAATTGTGGAATGGTCTGAGATCGCAACGTTGTTTACAAGTATGTCAATTCTGCCGAACTGTGCGACAATTTCATCTACCATTTGTTTGACTTCACTTGTCGAGGAGACGTCAACGACTTTGTAAATGGCACTACCCGGCTTATCCTTGTTGATCGAGTCAGCAACCTTGTTCGCTCTCTCTGCATCGTTGTCTACGACTACCACCCGAGCACCTTCGTCTGCAAACGCACGAGCTGTAGCCTCCCCGATGTTTCGTCCCGCTCCGGTGATCAAGGCCACCTTGTCTTCAAGTCTCATTCCAATCTCCTGTACCTAGTTGAATTTTTCAGTGTGTGTTTGACCGTGTCCGACTTCTGCAGTGAGTCGTTCCTCCACGTGAATCAAAGTGTGGCACCCGGGGCAAGAAACCATGAAAAGTGAGAAACGCTGACTGTTCCCACCCCATCGCACTGCCCGCCACGGCCCAGCTAGCGAAAGGGGTCCACTCGCCAGGATAATTCGCGCAGACTCGTTGCCGAACCACGCTGTGCCGCATCTGGCACAGCTCAGCAAGCCTGAATTGGTGACTTCTCCGTATGCCCCGACTGAAATCGATACGGAGTCTTCGGTTCCCGTGAGAGTGTGATAGCGGTCATTTAGGGGCCATGTCGCCTCGGATGCCGTGCCGCGTTCGCGTCTAGCAGTCTCCCTCATGTGGAGTGTCTTTTCCGGATCGGGCTTGCCCGTGGAGTCAAGGTTGACTCCGTAGAGTTTTGCGGCCATCGAGTGCGAGACTCGGCCGCCTTTCACATCTTCTGCAACCAGGATTTCCTCTCGGTCGAGCGGGTCACCCCAGCCGCCCCCTCCGGGCGGATAGAAATGGAGGATGTCGCCGCGTTTGAGAATCCCGTCTGCCTTTGATGGCAGGCTGACTAGCTCTCCACCCCAGTCTGACATATCCATCGGAATTCCCCCCCGATTTATATGTTCGTAGACCGAGCTGTTTCGGACGACTGTCGTTTGAGACCCTGCGCCAGGGTAGCCACCCCAGAGCCCCAATGCATTGGTTTGATCTGTTCCCGCCGTATTCGTCACCTTGTAGATGATCGAGTCAACTTCGTATGGCATCAGGGCCGACTCAGCTGTGAGGCCACCTCTCCATCGGCCGGCACCTCCAGAGTCAGCAAGTTGGCGCCTGAAAAGGTATACCACTGGCAACTTCCACTCTGTGTCTTCGATGTTGCCCATGCTGCTCGAGAATGATGTGACATTTCCCGCGAAGCTGAGTCCATCCGCAAATGGCCTTGCAGCAGCACCTCCCGCTCTGTGGTCAGACAGAAGGGCACCCACTCGCTTTCCGACAACTTCAGCGAAGAGATTGATGCAGTGGCTGGAGACGTTCCAAGACATGCATGCTCTGTCTCGGAATTCAGGTGATGCGGCCAGCATTTTGGCGACTGCCTGACAAGCCGCAACCGTTACAAGCCAGCGAAATCCGACGGTAGAGATGCTTACAGGTGCGGGAAAGCTGGCATTCACAACGGTGCCCGGTGGCGAAGTCATGCTCACGCAATTTCTCAGCGAGTCATTCCAGTCGATTTCGCCACCGTAGATGAATGAGTAGATAGGTACTGCTGTTCCGGCCCAACAGGCCGCCTCGGTACAATTGACGGCTGCATCTACTTGGGGATCGCTCCCGGTGTAGTCAAAGTGAAGATTGTCGCCTGTCTTTGTAAGAGTCACCGTGACTTTGGAGACCCTCTCTGACCCAACTCTGTCCCCGTCCATATAGGCAGTTCCGGTGAAGACTCCGTCCGGAATCGTCCTCAACCGATCTCTCAGCTGGGCTTCTGCTACGGAGATTGATTCTTCCATAACCGTCTGTATTGTGGGCCAGCCAACCTCTTGGATCAGTTCGATCAAACGGATTTGCGCTACGTTAATTGACGCTACTTGTGCCCGCAGGTCTAGAGAGACGGAATCTGGCAACCTGGAATTGGTGACAAACGTCCGTTCAGCACCCGGGCTCCATTCGCCCTGATCTACAATTTTCATGAGATACCTAGGGGGTTCCTGATAGAGGTTTCTGGCATTTATGCAAAAGCTTCCTTCATCAATTCCACCGACATCGGGATGATGGAGGACATTGGCTGTCCAGAGCACAAGCTCATCCTCAAGGTAGAGAGGGCTTGCCACTACGACGTCATTTTGGTGAAGTGCTCCGAGAAAGGGGTCGTTTGTCAGCCAGATGTCGCCTTGTCGTATTGCCCCTGCATTCAACATGATTCCTTGAATCGCGGTCCCCATTGTGCCAACATGCACTGTGGATCCGAAACCAGAGGTCACCAGGCGCCCGTCGGAAGTGAAAATTCCCACATTGAAGTCGTTTCCTTCGACAACTATCGGTGAGGCAGAGATTGTCTTGATTGCAATCGCCTGCTCGTCATTTATCTGCCAAAGCCGATGCTTCAATACTTCGAATGTGATCGGGTCAATCTTCATATTGCGCCCCCTGACGTGAGAGGATGATGTTGCCAAAGGTGTCTCGCATTGCTGAGAATCCAGCTGGCGTCCAAACTGTAGTGTCGCGACGCTCAATTATTGCTGGACCCAGCAAAGCTTGTTCAGCTGGAAGTGAGTCAAAGGAGATCACTCTTGCTGGCATCCATCCATGCTCTCTAGAAAAGACCTGTCGGCTCTCGGTCTTGAGCAATTCACTTGGGAAATCGACATGCTGCAGTCCTGGCTTGGGTTGAGGTGACAGGGCATAGAGCCGGAAACCTATCAACTCAAGTCCAGCATTTTCGTGTGTGCTTCCCTTGCCAAACCTGCGCTCATAGAGGTTATGGAACGCCAGCCGGAGTTGTGGGATCTCCTCAACCGCAAGCGAGGGGCGATTCCAGTTAACTCTCACGGAGTTGATCTGGCCCTTATAGCGGACGTCCAGTTCATAGGCAAAAACGAAGTTGCTGAGTTCGATTCCAGAGTCGGCTATGTTTAGTTGGACTTGACTTGTGAGATCTTCAAATGCTTCTTTCACCGACGACGAGAAGGAATCAGTTGGCGCTACGGTGAGGGGGAAAGACTTGCTTGCGCTGTAGAGGATATCAGATAGCGAAATCCCCAGAGCTGAGAATACTGAAGCAGCATAGGGAATTATCACGGCTGGGATTCCAAGCTGCTCCATCAGTAATGCGGCATGCGCTCCAGCTGCACCGCCGTATGCGCACAGCCTGAAGTTGCGAGGATCGTTTCCTTGTTCAACCGATGCCTTTCTAATCAGATCCGCCATCTTTGAAGTGACAACCTTGTAGATTCCGTCAGCTGCTTCATGAACGTCGAGACCTAGCGGAGCGGCCACAAATTTGTCGATGGCCGAGAGAGCTGCCACACTGTCGAGTTCGCAACGACCTGAGAAGAAGCGCTGAGGGTGCAGGATTCCCATGACGACCAGAGCATCTGTGACGGTGGGTTGCGTACCGCCTCGTCCGTAGCACGCAGGTCCCGGTTCGGATCCAGCACTCTCAGGGCCTACGTAAAGTCGGTGGCCATCTGTCCATGCGATGCTTCCGCCTCCGGCCCCGATTGTCACGATCTTTACTGCTGGAAGCTTGGACGGAAGGCCATGTGCTAGGAACGGGCTCTCCTCGATCTCAAACCTGCCGTTTGCTATGACTCCCACGTCAAAGCTCGTCCCTCCCATGTCTACCGTTATGAGGTTGTTCCATCCAAGGCTCTCACCTAGGTGTCTTGCTGCAATGAGCCCTCCGACTGGACCTGAATTTATGAGCGAAACTGCCATGTTTTCGACATCCGCCGGAAGGATGGTTCCACCGGTCGCAGTCATAACATGAAGAGTTTTACGAAAACCGGTTGACGACAGGCTTGTTCCAAGTCTGTCCAGGTATTGGCGCGAGATAGGAGCTACGTATGCGTTTGCAACCGTGGTAACCATGCGTTCAAACTCCCCGATATGGGGAGCTATCACTGACGACAGGCTCACGTGTAGTGTCGGTGAGAGTTCTTTGGCAATGTCCCGTACCAGCTGTTCATGTGCGGAATTTCGAAACGACCACAGTAGGACGACAGCCAGACTCTCGATTCCCATTTCCAGTAATTGTGTGAGCAAAGTCTTCACATCCGATGGATCGGGTGCCACAAGAACTCTGCCATCTGCCGTGACTCGCTCGTTCACTCCTCGAACGAGTTCTCTTGGAACGAGGGGAGTGGGAGGCTCAGTGTAGATGAAGTCCATCGCCTGATGTAGGGGCAGGCCCCCAGTTCTTGCAACGGTGGCTCTGCCAATGATCAGGGTGTCCTCGAATCCACGGGTTGTCACAAGGCCAACCTTGGCCCCTTTGCGTTCAATCAGAGCGTTGGTGGAGGCGGTCGTGCCATGGGCAAACCGGTCGATCTCCTTCAGCCACTCCTGAGGATTTCTTCCACGTTCGACAAGGTATCCCACCCCTTCCATAACTCCCTTGTAAAGAAAATTTGGTGTGGAAAATGCCTTGTCAAAGTGGATGTCACCGCTTGAATCCATCCAGACAACGTCAGTAAAAGTCCCTCCAATGTCGACGCCTACGCGGCTCATTCTCTTGCCTTCCTGGTGTTGTGGTTGCATTTCGGATTGGTGTCAATGCACAATTCCGATGCTTCGATTGGATTTGCTTTTGGTTCGACGTGTCGTTTTCTATGGACCTATCTTGCCCCACGAAAAGTCTATGAATCCAGCATTTGAAGAAGCGAACTCTTCAGCCCAGCCCGTCCAGCTCGAAGCTCGACAGGCTGGGCAGCCCGCTAACCGAGACCCCAGAGTTTCTTGAAGCCCGAGACGTAGCTTGTGCCATAAACTGCAGCGTCACTATTGGGATTGACCCCAGAAAGGTCGGATTTGTTTAACACCCGAACCGGCAGCGTCGTATTTGATTCTGGCGACATATTCAGGCCGGCGCGTAGGGCTTGGTCGACCATAGCCCAACCCTCCCAGATGCCGGACGCACCGATGTCTGAGGTGAATGTACCATTTTGCAGCTCCTTAATGGCAGCTCCGGTACTCCCTTGAGTAGTAATTACTTTCACCGAGTGTCCGCTGGCTGCTCCGAGAGCAGACACGATGAAAGGTGTCATTCCATCGAAAACCGGAATCAGATAGTTGAGATTCGGATTGGCGGAAAGTATCGAACTTGCCGTAGAAGTGAGTGAACTGACCCAGTTTGATGGATCAACGTTTTGGGTGTCGACGATCTTGCAACCCGGGCAGTATTTCGCCAACGCGGTCTTGAACGAGTTGTAGATCTGCAGCGAAAGGTTGATCACGTTCGAGGTAATGAAACCCACTGTTGCGTTCTTGGGTCCGTCGGCTGCGATCTGCTCTGCCAGCAAGGTGCCTTCCTCTGCCCCAGGTTGCGTGACGAATCCGAAGTAGTCGGGGCGATTTGGACTGGCATGCCACTGCTGCAGTCCAACAACTACTGGTATTCCGTCTTTCTTCGCTTGCTGAAGTTGAGGTTTAACCAGAGCTGGTGCAACGGCCAAAGTGATTATTGCGACAGGCTTAAGAGCAATGGCTTCATCAAGAAGTTGGATGTATGTCGAGGTGCTGGCGTTTTGCCCATTGAGGAGTTTCAGGTTCAGTCCGGCAACCTTGGCTGCGGCGGTTATGCCGTTTGCGGCATCGATGACTGGACCCGCGGCAGGATCTCCATCTATGACTGCAACCGTCTTCCCTGAGAGCTTGGAGGCGTTGAGCGATGGCCCGGGAGCCTTGAACGAAGGTACTGCTTCCAACGACTTCAACTGGGATGCGAGTGTTGACGATGCACTAGAGCCAGCGCTTGAGGAGGAGCTGGAACTTGAGCTTGATGCAGCGGTCGTCGACGTGCTTGAAGCGCTACTCGAACCGCCGCAAGCTGAAAGGATGGTTGCCCCCAAAGCGAGTGATACAACAAGGCTGAACTTCTTGGATTGGAGTCTTGTTGTCGCTTTAGAACCTGATGTTGCTGGTTCGGCGTGCAGTTCGTCCTTGTCGCACGAGCTGATTTTGCCACGATGGTTGATCTTCATATCCCCCTCATCTTCTTTAAAATACAGATTTTTTGACAGACGGTATTTGCTGACTGTCTGCGCCCCGTTTCCCGCCTTTTGGTAGATATTCCATAATGAGGTTGCAGCATTTTGGCCAGCTAAGGGACACTGCCTCAAGATGAGCTTCTTAGACCAAAGGTATTGCTAGGTTCTGCCGACAAGCTGTGCGAAGGATTGGTTTTAGGGCTTACATGGGCCGATAGTTTCAGCCTGGTTTCGATATCGAACCAGGCGTTCGACGATTACACGGACCCGTG
>JAJZBG010000049.1 GCA_021799035.1 Actinomycetes bacterium
GTGGTCGGTGCAGTTGTCGTTGTGGTGCCTGAGGCATTATTCAAATATGCGGTGCACAACCCAAAGATGTATCCTGGCGTCACATCAAAGTCAAGATTTGGACTTGGAAGGGTGACACTGCCACTTGACGAGGCAGAAAAGATGCCATGGAAGTCCTGAAGCTGCATTGGCAACGCGCCTGTGGCTGCTGCCAATGAGGTGCCGGCCAGAGCAGCAGTGGATAGACCCACTCCCAGAACCTTGCGGCTAAAAGGTTTGGTTTTCATATAATCTCCCATCACAGAATCTGGCCACAGCTTCGATTTAGAAGCTGGGAACAGCCACCACAAAGTCCCTGTTCGGCCCGTAATCATGCAGCGATGACTGCAAACCGAATCAGGGACGCTCTCGCTGTCTCCCACTCTGTGGTCGACGTAATTCATAGGGAGATATCGTCACACAAAACGTTCGCGTTACAACAAGCCTTGATACTTGAGAAAATTCTCATCTACTAGGCCAATCCACTCAAAGATGCAATACTGCCATGCAGGAAAAGCAGACGCTCAAGGGCGCTTTCAGAAACTGTTCCGAAATCTTCGGGCAGCAAATGGTGCAAGTGCTATGAGGATTCCAAAAGACCATATCAGCGCTTTGACAACATAGCCTTCAGTCGGTCCACCATTAGAAAGCGCGCGCATTGCGTCGACAAGGACGGAAAACGGCTGGTTTGCGGCAAACCCTTGCAGCCAACCCGGCATTGACTGAACGGGGACGAAGGCAGATGATGCGAATGTCAAAGGAAACAGTAGCGGAAACGACATCACCTGCGCGGTCTCAGTATTAGGGGCCAAGAGGCCGATGATCGAAAATCCCCAGGAAAGCGCATAGGCAAAAAGAAGTATAAGTAGCAGGCCCCCCAAGAAGGCAAAGATTCCAGCTTGGATTCGAAATCCCACAAGAAGACCTACGAGAGTGATGAGAATTAGAACTCCGATATTTCGGATGAGATCTGCAAATGTTCTACCAGCTAGAACCGCCGACCTAGCCATAGGGAGTGACCTAAACCTTTCGATAAGTCCTTTGTGAAGGTCTTCGGCAAGTCCGATTGACGTGCCAACAGAGCCAAAGGCCACGGTCTGAAGAAAGATACCGGGCATGAGGAAATCTACATACGAGTGGCCAGGGACGTTTATCGCTCCACCAAACACGTACCTGAAGAGCAATACAAACATGATCGGCTGGATGCTCGAAAAGAACAGGGACTGGGGAAGCCGGACAAGTGCGATTAGATTTCGCTCTGTCACCACCAACATGTCAGAGAAAAACCTTCTCAACCCACGCTGTGCAACAGCCTCTGGATGCATCTTCGCGATAGTGCTCATTCCATACCTTCCTTGGGACCCTCTTCTGCGATACGGCCGGTGAGGGTCAGAAAAACGTCGTCAAGGCTTGGCTCTCGAAGATTCAGTCGAACTGGCATGAGATCTGCGGAGTCCATCATGTCCAACAGCTCACGAACCTGCGCGGGGCCCCTGTCCAAGGAAATCTCGACACCAGCACCGACAAGTCTTGCCTGCTTTCCGGTTTTCTCACTCAGCAACTTTCTAACCCGATCGGCGTCTTCGTTAGTTGACATCTCCAGATCAATCAACGTGGCTCCCAACATCGACTTGAGTTCCGATGGAGTGCCTTTGGCAATCACACTTCCATGGTCTACAACCGCGATCACTTTCGCCAGCCTGTCAGCCTCTTCGAGATATTGGGTCGTCAAAAGCACTGTGGTACCCTCGTTTACCAATTCCTCAATCACGTTCCAAAGAGCCTGGCGCGAATAGGGGTCTAGCCCGGTGGTCGGCTCATCCAGAAACAGCACTGATGGAGAGTGCAGCAGGGCGGCAGCAAGATCAAGGCGACGACGCATGCCACCCGAATAGGTCTTGGCCATTCTCTTAGCGGCGTCAGTGAGTTCAAACAGCTCCAATAGATCATTGGCCCGAGAAACAGCCCTCTTCCTCCCAAGGCGAGTGAGCTGTCCAATCATCCTAAGATTCTCGAGACCGGTAAGGTTTTCATCGACGGCCGCGAACTGTCCTGCTAACCCAATATTTGCCCGAACCGCCTCTGCTTGGGAGACAACATCGTGACCGAGAACTGAGGCCCTTCCGGCATCTGGAAGGAAGACTGTCGTCAGGATTCTAACAACCGTGGTCTTTCCCGCCCCATTCGGACCAAGCAAGCCAAAGACAGTTCCTGCCTCAACTTCAAGATTGAGCCCGTCAACGGCTCTTACGCCGCCCTTGAAAACCTTTACAAGCTCCACCGCTTCAATTGCAAACGCCACAACACCACCCCGATTACAGGCTGCATGACCAGCTCGAACATCTGGCGTGTTCGAATCTTTCTCCTGGCTGCAAGAACGCAACTACACAGTCCGTCAAATAGTTTACCAATCAAAATTATTTATATTATAAAAATAAATAATTCATGAATATCGCGGAATGTCTTGATTCATACAGAGCCTGCAACTGGCCGCAGTGGAAGCTCACTGGCACTGTTCGCTCGACCGCAGGCTTTGGCCGCGCGGAGGAAATTATCGTAAGAATGCCGATAATGTCGAGAAGCTAATGGGCTTGAGTCAGCGCCTCTGGCTCGATCTGAATTGATTGGCTATTTCGGCTCCAGTCGCCCACCAAACTCCATCCTGGGCGGAAATATATTCAAGAGCTCCCCGAAAGCCTTTGATTCGATACGGAAGTCCGGTGAGATACGGATGGATCGCAATCACCATAGTCACTGGGCTCTCTTCGCCATCGGCGTATAGCTCATCGAACTGCGAGATGATCATATCCCTGAAACCTTCAGGAGTCAGGCAGGCACGGCCGTAAGCACCCTTGTCGTTGATGTCCATGGAATAAGGGACGGAGATCAGCTTCGAAGTTCCAATAGGAATCTCGTACGGACGGTCATCTGCCACGAAATCGGCCACATAAGTGACCCCGTTTGCCGCA
Source organism: Actinomycetes bacterium (assembly GCA_021799035.1). Lineage (GTDB taxonomy): Bacteria > Actinomycetota > Acidimicrobiia > Acidimicrobiales > Acidimicrobiaceae > SCQM01. The sequence goes on from JAJZBG010000049.1 coordinate 2,988, forward strand.
AGCTCGCTCAAAGTGTGCTCGCTTTGCTGTAGACCCGGACTCAGCCATCCCACCGGCCTCTTGCCCCAGGCACGTTCCACATCTTCAAGAATGCTCGTAATTAGCTCTTTTTCCTCATCGGGCGTGTAGCTGTGCATCTTTCTGTTGTTATAGTCTCCATGGCCCATCATGTCCCAGTCACGATCTGCGCACTCTTTCATCCAATGTGGGAAGTTGCGTGCAAATGCGGCGTTGACTGCACCGGTACCCCTGACATTGAAGCGATCCATCTCGGCTAGGATTCGGGCCATACCAGCCCTATTCCCATATTCGCGAATCGCGTACTCCCTGTAATCAGGCACAGACTCTCCACCATCGATGGGGTAATGGAGATCGAAATCTTCAATGTTGACAACCACCCAAACGGCAATCCTCGCTCCACCTGGCAGACTCCAGTCAGTATTGTCGATCCCCCTGGACGCTTTGATCGCGTTACCAGTATCGGGCCTTATCGACAGATGTGGCTTTCTCTCAGACATTCAGCTCCTCCAAGGGTATGACATCGGCATATTTGTGGTGAAGGTCGAAAAGGCTTATCTTGTGGCTGAGAAGGTGCCGGTCGAACACGCAGTCCTCGACAACGACCACATGGAAGCCATGCGCAAAACCATCTACGGCCGACGACCTCACACAGCCGCTGGTACTCTCGCCACAGATGACCACAGTCTCTATCTCCTTTGATTTCAGATAGTCAGCGAGATCTGTGGCAAAGAAGGCGCTAGCACGCCCTTTGTAGACAATTCGATCTTCCTGTCTGACATCAAAGTAGTCATCAATGGCGAAATCGCTCTTTATCTGAGTTAGCGAAAGTGCACTCTCATCCCGATTTGTCGCCCTGCGGTTGCCATCCTCGGGCACCAGAAGCCGATCTGAAGTCGTTTGGATTATGGGCCACCCGGCATTTCTGGCAAGGTCTATCAGCCTCTTTATCTTCGGTTTCGCTTCCCATGCATACGGCCCACATGATTTTGGATTCTCCCTGATCGCCTCCAGCAACGACATCGGCCCGCTCGGAAATACACTCGCAAACAGATCAATGGATAAAAGTGCCGCTGTGCCCTTTATGCAAACGTCGCGAACATAGGGCCGATACACCTCGAGAGTCTCCTCGGAAACTACATCTCGCCAACAGTGATCTTCGAACTTTTCTCCCAGAGAATCGGCCATTGAACGTGCCCCCTCCGCGCAATATCGATCGACATAGCCATCTGTTCAGAACGTCCCCGTTTCAAAATACAAACCCCAAGTGAAGCGAGCCCCCAACCTCCTAGCGTGAACTCGTGCGGGGGAAAGAAAAAGAAGCGGGGAGGTTCACACTATTTTATAGAACGCCTGCGCAAGACTATAACACGTCGTGATCATCCTGCTCGCCGGTAATTACTTCTTTTTGCTCACGTCAAAGAACCGTTTCGGTTCCGCTGACGAAAACCTCCTAGAAAAACCGGAATAACCCCACTGACACCCATGACATCACAGCCGACCCCACGAGCAGAGTGCGCAGTCCCCAAAAGGCAACCTGGTCGTTCGTGCGTCTGATCAAAGCCGCGGCCAAAAGACTCCCTGCGAGCGCGCCAACCACTGCGGCAGCCACTCCATTCAGGCTGGTCGATGCGGCACTGAATGCAAAATGAACGACGTCACGAGATTTGTGCATGTCAAGATAAGTGTATAGCCTTTAACCTGGCGAAAAGAAAGGCCAACCCTCGCCAGCACCACTAGAAACAGGAAACCCCCTCCAATTCCGAGCCCGCCTGTCAAGACGGCTGTTGCAAACAGCGCGAACAGTGCAACCTTGCCTACCTGAGGAGCTTCGCCAGCACAGGCCCCAAGTTCCTCAACCTTTCCCAAAAAGACTTGACCTACCCCAGCTTTGATCGCCACCGCAAGAACCACATGAAGCACTGCGCTCGGCAAGAAGTACGCCGTGACCGATCCAGTAATGGAACCAGCAGCAACAACAGCCATGCTCCGCCCCATATCCTTTGATCGGATCTCAACCAACCGCCAATATGCGACCCCGCCGACCAGAGTCGCGACAATACCCTGTGCTGCAACCCACGTACCAAGGTAGAAGGAACCTTGGTTGTGGTGGAGAAAGAGTGAGCCCAGGAGCGTTACGCTCGACATGAACAGGATGTCTCCACCAGAACCTACCAGAACCGCCGCAAAGGAGGACGCCAAGGCTGCAAATAGCTCGATATTCCAGGCGAACATCTGTTAGGAGCTTTCAAGCCTATCTCTGAACAGCCTGTGGTTAACCATGATTTTGCCTCTCCTCTCAAACTGCATCAGAGCAGTTAACCCAGGCCTTTCCCAAGTGAGCATCTGTGGGCCATGCCCACAGCGCGTATCGCATCGCTTGACGCCACGGCCTTTTATTGTCACTTTTGTCTGCCACGAAGGTCACATCTGCAAGAAATTCCTTCGTAACGTGGAGCACAGATAGGAGCGATCTCCTCGATAGCGAACAACCTCCAGATCCAGAGGGGTACCATCGTCGAGATAGACCATCCGATGAACCAATAGCAGTGGTGAACCCACGTCGACACATAAGATCTCAGCGGTGGACTCATCGGCTGCCACCGCCTCGGTCTTGATTTCGGCCCACCCCAGCGATGCTTGTTGAAGTTCTTCTAGAAGCGAGAACAAATCCCTGTTCAAGAGGTCAGCCCCCAAGAGATCCTGAACGACATCTGTACGAACGTAGCTGTCATCGAGAGAAAATGCAGTTCCGTCCACGATACGAAGCCGTTCAACAAAGACGACGGGAGTCCCTTCGGGAACTCCTAACTTCTGGGCGACAAACGAATTCGCCGAAACGTCTCTACCAGCCAGAATCCCGTTGGTCACAGAAAGCTGAGACCCTTCCAAAGACTCGCTCAGGCCTTTCAGGCGATCGAGACGCTGGCATATCTTGCTACTTTTCAAGATTGTGCCCACTCCCGGAATACGCTCGACAAGCCCTTCTTGCCGGAGAAGATCAAGAGATTCGCGGATTGCGTTGCGACTGACCCCGAAAGTCGCACAAAGACAATCTTCTGAAGGAAGAGAGTCCCCACGCGCTAGAAGAGCGCCTTCAGATCGTTCGATTATCTGGATTCTGAGGCTGTCTCTCACCCATCTGGCTGCATCTGAACGACTGCCAAAGTAGGCGCGGCCAATCTTTCCATGTGTTCTTTTCATCTTCATCTTTGGGGACTCGAATCTCATCACTCCACCTAAAGTCAACAAATGTTCAAAATCCTTCTGCTGGATATCGTCAGATTTAGCCAAAGGTTGAGGCAGGGTCCGCACCAAGCTCAGCGAAATCCTTCCAACCCTAATGACGCATTGGAGGACCTCCCTTGAAGCAAGTCACCCCAAGGCTGGCCTTTTCAACAGCTCACGGAGACCTTCCAGCGAGCGTCCCTGGGAATATCCAATTTCCAACACAATTCGGGCGCGATGCGGAGTGAGGTCGGAGACCACTATGACGTCGTGATTCACGAGTGTCGCCGATCCTCCGGGATACCCGTATACCGGCCCGGCCCTCGAGTCAGGTGCGCGACTGGTGACAACCACCAGCTTCCCCTGGCTAGCAGCATGAATCGCCGCACGTGCTTGAGGAGGAGGCAAGTTGCCCGCACCGTTCCCTGCGATGACAAGAATGTCGCTTATTCTCGAACCAAATCCGATTAGCGAGCCATCATCTCCGAGCGAGGCAACAATGATAGGGATGACGGGAAACTCGGAGCCAGGACGTCCAAGCATATACTCCCAGGGCGAAGGCGGCCGATACCAGTCTGAGCCAGCTGGCAGGACCACACCAATTGGTCCGTGACCTGGTGCATCGAATGCCATCCTCTCGAGACCTGAAACCTTCATGACTTCATGAGCCAAATAGATGCGCCCACCGAAGACCACAACTGGTTCTGTAGCTCTTTGATCAAGTGCGACTTCGACGGAGTCCGCCAAATTCGCTACTCCGTCAGATCCCAAGCGCTTTCCTGGGAGCATGCTGCCCGTGATAACAATCGGAATTCCCCACGGTCCACTGCAGGCTACCCAGGCCGCTGTTTCCTCAACTGCATCAGTTCCAACGGTTATGACTACGCCTGCCACACCATCCGATACAGCGAGATCCAGCTCTGCCACTAAACGCACCAGGACCGAAAAATCTATCTCCGAACCCCCAAGGAATGACACATCAACCGAGGAAGTAATCTTCCGATGTGGTCTGGCAATCTCGCCGGCTCGTAGCGCGGGCTTTGCACCCCCCGCACCATCTGACATAGATATAGTCCCACCAAGACCTAGCAGCCGAACTCCTTTCGCCCCGCCCCCCCTCAACTTGCCGACTTCCCCGTTGTTGACCAAGAACTCAGCTCGGCCATATGTCTTCGAACCGAAGCAAAAGTGTCAGAGAACTCGATGCTCGTCTGTCTCGGACGATCGAGCGAAATCATCTCCTGATGTCGAATTGTGCCAGGATGCGGATCCATTACAACAATCCTGTCACCCAGGAGAATCGCCTCTGTGACATCGTGCGTGACAAACACAACAGCCGCTTTCATGTCGTTCCAAAGTTCGAGAAGAAAGTCCTGCATGCTGCCGCGTGTTTGGGCGTCAAGTGCCCCGAACGGTTCATCCATGAGCACTATCGATGGCTCCACGATGAGGGCCCTGGCTATCGCAACTCTCTGTTGCATGCCTCCAGACAACTCGTAGGGCCTTGCTTCTCTAAATGCCAGAAGTCCGATGCGCTCCAAGAAATAGTCAACACGCCGATTGATGTCACGCCGAGAGACTCCCTTGAGTTTCAGGCCAAAGGCTACATTCTCCGCTACAGTAAGCCACGGATAAAGTGCGGGATGCTGGAAGACCATGGCTCTATCTGCACCTGGACCCGTCACCACCTCACCGTTTACGCTAATTTTTCCAGCGGTTGGGCGCTCGAAACCAGAAATCAGCTTCAATAACGTCGACTTTCCACAACCGCTCGGACCAACGATTGCCACGAATTCGTGCTCTCGGACTGTCAAAGTAATGTGATCGAGCGCTTGAATTGCCTGGCCTCTCCCCGACGGTCGGTAAACCATACTCACATCTTCGCAGGTAACAGTCATCCCTGAGCCTTCCCGAGAACCGCTGCAGCGTAGCTTGGATCGACGAAATTGGTCATGTTCGGAACTGGACCCGCCGCGCTGCCTGAAGCAATCAGCTGTTTAGCTGCGAGGTCAAGCCCTTTCACCACCAGGGAGGTTTTCTCGCTTCCACCCTCTCCCATTCCCGAAGAGCTGACCTGAGCCTTGAGGTCATAGATCTCATAGCCCTGCATCTCCCTCTGTGCAAGACCCGTCGATATGCCGGTCACCTTTGCCATGTCCGCAATCGCCTTAGTGGGTGCTGACTGATAGGCCTGAACCCCTGCTTCTTCCGCTCTCACAAAATCCCGCACTAACGCGGCATGGTTAGCTGCCCACCGAGAGTTGACTACAGTCAGGTTGAAAATGGGAGCGATGCTGGAGACCTGACCGTCTGTCATGATCACCCGGCCGCCGTGCTCTACCATGTAGTCGAAAAATGGATCCCACGTATAGGCGGCCTTCAGGCTCCCGGTAGACCAGGCGGACTGAATTGCAGGCGGCGTCATATTGACAAGATGCACAGAGTTCTGATTGATCCCGGCGGCGGCCAGACCTGCACTCAGGGCAAGGGTGGAAGTCGAGCCGAGCACCACAGCAACCGAAACACCGCTCAGATCTTTCAAACTGTGGATCGGGGAGCCTTTGGGCACCACCAGTCCCTCGTCGGACGTGTAGCGTTCTTGTGTCCAAATGACCTTGACAGGCAAGCCGTGCAGTATCGCGGTGGCAACCGGGGGGTTTCCGAGGCCGGTCATGAACTGGATTGCACCTGATGCCAAGGCTGGAAGGGCATCCGGACCAGAGGCGAATTCACGAAGCTTCACTTTGGCATGAATGTACTTCTGAAATAGGTTTTGTGCCTCAACAACCGCCTGCGGATCAGCTCCGAGATTTTGGTAGCCAATTGTAACCGTAGTCTGCGCGCTGGATGCTGGCACACTTGAAGCTGGCGAGGATGACGAGCTGGACACTGACGAGCTGGAACCGCAGGCAGCGAGCACTGAAGGTACCAGCGCGAAAAGCGATGCCGATCTCACTAGTCTTGACCTTCTCACACCAGACAGGCGAAGTCTCATTTACAATTTCCCTTTCCATGGAACTAGAAGGTTTTCAACGATTCGAATCAGGGTGTCCATCACATAACCGAGAGCACCAATGATTACGATTGCAGCGAGCACAGTCGATACAGAAAGTGATTGTGCCGCGTTCTGCACAAGCCAACCGAGACCGGACCGTGCCGCAATCAGTTCCGCCGCCACGAGATAAGTCCAAGCAATTCCGATGCCTGTCCTCATCGAGGTAAAAATCTCGGGTAGCGCGGCTTTGAAGATTACGTGCCTCAGCACCTGGGTTCGTGAGGCACCAAGACACTGGGCAGCGCGAACCATGTCGAGAGGAACCGCTTTGGCACCACCGATTGTTCCGAGAATAATTACGGGGATAGTACCGATCACGATCGTCAAGATTTTGGGCGTTGCACCAATTCCAAACCATACGATCAGCAGGGGTATGTATGCAAGTGGAGGGATCGGCCTTACGAACTGCAGCCAAGGGTCGATCAAGCGTGAGAACAAGCGGCTCACTGTCATCAGAAAGCCGATGAGAACCCCGAGAAGCACTGCAAGAGCAAATCCGATCCCTATGCGAGCAACACTCGCGAGCACATCGCTCATGAGTGTCTGGCCTCCAAAGCCCTTGCCCGCCAATGCGAGCCCAGCCCCGACAATTTCGGTCAGGCCGGGAAATACGCTGGGACGCCTCACGATGAGTTGGGCTGCTATCTGCCAGATCGCCAACACAGTCACTATTGACGAGAGCCACGATAAGACCGGCATTCTTGTTGCCAGCTGCCACACATTGGAGACCGAGCTAGTGCTCCGTGCATCACCTGGACCATGTGACCGATCAGATATTTCGGGCTGATGCGCAAAGTCACGATCTGCCAGGCCATCCCTTACTGGCGTAGCATCGACTACCATGATCACCCTTCCCTCCCGTCGAGTTCTCGGATCCATTGCGGGCCGGAAACCTCGACTTTCAGAGGCGTTGGCGTCCCACCATTGCATGGATTCAGATCTTGCGGGCAGGCACTGAGGGCGACTAGACAGTCGACCTCAGCCCTTAGCCTCATTGTCCCGCCCGGCTTTGAGAGCGGGACTACGGTGTCAATCGCTCCAGATGCGGTATCGAGGGCCGTGTTCTGGAACACGTTGAACGGGTCCGGAATCAAGTACTCGGGAATATCGAACGGAGCCAGCACCTCTGCGAGCGCCTCTAAGCAGCTCGCATGACCGTCAACGCCAAATCGAATCGGATAGTCATATGGACTGCAGGACGAAAAGAGCAGGTCGTTCCGGCCAACCGTGTCTTCAATGATTCGCATCAGTGGTCGGCATTTCGTGCTGTAAAGCAAATCGCCCTCCGAGATCAGCCAGGCCTGATTAAGCTTCCTCGTGTTTCCCGGAGAGAACCTCTCTGTGAAATCCTCACCCAAGAAGACGACCAAGTCACCAACCTGGGTTCCTTCCACATCCTCGATAACCAAAATCTCACCAGCCCTAAGTGAGACTGCAATCGCCTCGGCTGGCAATATCTCGGTTGGAAAAAGCTCTGAGACGGTACTGGCTCCAACCTTCTTTTCGGTGTTCATTGGCCCTCCTTTGACAACTGACAGCTCCTGACCAGTTCAACCTCACTGGATCAAACAGTGTTCATGGCGCCAAACTAATGAGGGCAATGTTTCCGAATCGGCACCTTTGTGTTAACAAGGCATTACGCCACCAAGGAACTCAGAAAGCCACTGCATACGCTGCCCTCATCCAAATGGCTGTCTTGCTAATGCCATGCTGCCCGTTTCCCCTGTGGAAGCTGAGCAAGTCTGCTATTGTGCGACCAAAGGCCGGTGTCACGTCGTTTCTGGAGGTAGCATCAATGCCGGGAAAGGTCTACAGCGCAATTCTCGAAGCCCCGAGACGGATTTCCATCCGTGAGTTCATCTCCCCCGACATATGTGACGACGACGGGCTTCTCAAGGTCGAGATGGCAGGGATATGCCACACGGATGTGGAACGCTACCAAGGCAACGTGATTTCGGCACCCTACCCCTTGATACTCGGCCATGAGATCGTCGGAAGAGTGTCAAAGATCGGAAAGGCTGCGTCCGCACGCTGGCAGGTCACCGAAGGTGACCGAGTCATTGTCGAGCCAAGGGTGAGATGCGGATTTTGTAGAACCTGCGTTTCAGGAAACTACAAGTTCTGCGAAAATCGAATTGGCTATGGAACCAGCAGATCCGCAAATGAACCTCCCCACTTATGGGGCTCATTTGGCCAGTACATGTATCTATCTCCCGGTTCCATCTTGCACAGAGTAAGCGACTCCGTTTCTCCCTCGCTTGCAACGCTGATCGGAGTGGCGATATCCAACGCAATCCAATGGACGGTGATCCAAGGAGGAACAAGGCTTGGAGATTCGGTGGTGGTACAAGGAGTTGGCCCAATTGGACTCGCATCTGTAGCTGTTGCAAAAGAAGCTGGCGCCAACCCTGTCATTGCAACAGGGCTTTCAGAAGACGTGAAAGGATTTTTACTTGCAAAACAGTTCGGAGCGGACGAAGTCATAGACGTCAACAAGGAGGACTTGATTGGTCGCATTCACGAGATCACCAAAGGAGACCTCGCAGATGTGGTCGTCGACGTAACAGGGAGTGGCTCAGCAGTCAGAGACTCCCTGGAAATCGTAAAGAAAGGTGGAACAGTCATTAACGCGGGAATCACCGGAGACAAGACACAGACTCCACTGCTTCTAGATCGGATCCTTTACAAAGAGATAAGGTTCCAAGGGGTATTCACTTACGACTCCAACGCATTGCGCCGTAGTATAAAGCTTGTTGAACGTAATCACTTTGCTTTCGAGAAGATCATAACTCATACCTTTCCGCTAGAACTTGCCGACGAAGCGCTCAGAACCGCGGCAAGAGAAATCGGCGGTGTAACACCAATCAAGGTTGCTATCATCCCCTAGAAATGCCCGTTGGCACGTTGGCCGAGGGACCTCCTTTGGGCACGAGCAGGCACAGCTCTAAGGTCATCTAAAGCAACTTCAACAGCTGGCCATAATCATCAATTGAGCAGTCTGCCGCCAGGGCCTTAAGAGCCCACCAGATGAACAAGCCATTTGCAGTTATCACGGGGCACCCGCAATCTTCCTCAATCTGCTCAGTCAGGCGGATGTCGCCGATTCGTCCGCACGGAATATATACCGCTTCCACTCCAGTTGACGATGCCACTAGATCTTTAGCCATCATCGCAAATGCGCCGTTCTTTAGCATTGCATACTCACGCTGTCTCATCATCCCTGCACCGCGTGATGCAAGTACTTTGATACCAGTATCTGAAAGTACTTCGGCGATTCGATCGGTGGTGACCTGGTCAAAAGGCGTAATCAGAACGATGCGAGAGGCATTGACAGCCGCAATAGCATCAATTGCTGCACACAGATCCGTCATCGAAGGCAGTCCAGAAACGGACTCTATCCTCGCCTGGAGATCTCTGTCAGCTTCGATACCGCCTTGTAAGACCAGCGGTATTCCAGCGGAAAATATTATGTCTGCGCCAGTTTCTGCTAACTGTTTGGCTGCATTATCCATTCCAACCAGAGCCTGGTCCACATCGCTGCTGGCAATTTTCGCAACAGATAGACTCGCAATGAGGAGCCCGATATCGTCTGGGACGACCTGGTAGAAGTCTTTCGCTGCTCTTTCACACGTCGACGGGGCGATTAGCCCCACTCGCCCTCTCTCGCCGAAAACCTGTTCAATAACCAAGTCAGTCTGAGTGTCGCTCATTCCTGCCCCCTTTTACATCCAGATTTAATCTGAAACAGACTCTCCAAGAAACCGCGAATTTCCAGATTTTGGTCTGGAATCGGAGAGACCTCCATGTAACGTTATGTCAACTGAACCGTCAGCACGCATTAGTCTCTGGTCTGA
>JAJZBG010000050.1:0-9057 GCA_021799035.1 Actinomycetes bacterium
ACACCCGCCCCATCCCGTACCTAGACGACGTGGCAGCAGATTTTCCCCAGCTGAAGATCATCGCCGCCCACCCATCCTGGCCGTGGCAGGAGGAGAGCCTTGCTGTGGCAAGGCACAAGAGCAACGTATACATAGACCTGAGCGGATGGGCTCCCAAGTACTTTCCAGAGCAGCTAGTGCACTACGCAGACACCATACTCCAAGACCGGGTCCTCTTCGGTTCCGACTGGCCCGTTCTAGATCCCGACCGCTGGCTGACAGAGTTTGCAGAGCTGCCGATTCGCGAGAGCTCGAGGAAGAAGATCTTACTGGATAATGCTTGCGCGTTGTTTGGCATTTCGATTTAGGGCAGCTCTCTGACGCGCTAGGGAGAGATTGTCAGATTGGGGGATGAGAATAGGAAGGATATCGAAAGAGAAACAGTCAAAGTCAGAATCGCGGAACTTTTTGTAGTGGGGAATCCGCCCCTGAGCCGTTGAACAGGATCGAATGGGTCTGCCCGCTACTAACAAGCTCACGCCTGAGATACTTGGAAACGCAAAACACGCGACCTTTGAGGGGGAAGCATATGAAACTCAAATTTCGAAACTCTAATGTTTCGAGCGAAGCAGCCAAGAGCGCTGACTTCGAGATGAAGACTGTGGCAAAACGGGCATGGAATCGCAGGAAGAGCCTTTCACATGGCCTTCTGGCTGTTCCTCTTGTTTCCGTTGCACTTCTGGCGGCAGCATGTGGAAGCTCGAGTTCCAGCTCGGTGAGCACTTCCACGACGTCTGGCGGTCCAACGACCACAAGCGCCAGCAGCTCTAATGCCAGCCTGAAGGCGAGTCTTGCGAATCTCGAAAGCGTTCCCCAGTTCACACCGCCTGGGCCGGCTTTCAACGCATCGAAGCTGGCGGGTGGCAAGATAGTGAGCGTAGACTGCGCTCCTTCTGCAGCTCCTCCCGCTCAGACCACTGCGGCCACTGTTGCAGCAGGGAAAGCAGCGGGCCTAAATGTGACGGTGCTAGCCGGAGGAAATGAGGATATTCCGCTTGATACGCAGTTCATCGATCAAGCAATAAACGAGAAGCCAATTGCCATCATCACGGTGGGCTGCACTCCGCCTCTTTTGACGGTGCCTCTTCAGGCAGCCAAGAATGCGGGAATACCTGTCGTCTGCGCCAACTACATTCCTCCCACGGTGGGAGCCCCTGGGCAGGGGTGTGGGCCTCTTGCCTTCGGAGACGCGATGCAGCCGGCGTCTGAGGGTACCGTGCTTGCGCAGCTGGTTGCGTTGAACGGGCCCAAGAATGCTCAGATTGGTTTTCTTTCGGCAGATGAGATTGCTGGATCGCCTGCGGTTGAAAAGACATTCCAGGCTGGCCTGGCAAAGTACTGTCCGAGTTGCAAGATTGCGGCGATCCAGAACGTGAACCCAGGCAACTGGGTCACCTCTTTGACGCCGACAATCAACTCGATGCTGGTCGCGCATCCAAACCTGAACTACTTGGTCCCGGTGTTCGACGGCATGACCCCATTCGTGACTGCTGCGCTGAAGAGCTCGCCCGCCGGAAAGTCGGTCAAGATCATAACGACTCAGGGAAGCATCGGCGCGGCAATGACCGATGTGGAGAATGGCACCTTTATGGCTGATGTTGGCTCTTCCGACACCTGGGTTGGTTGGACCGCTATTGACCAGGCAATGCGCGCTGCACTCAAGCTGCAACCGGAGACCAATCCTGCAGTGCCTATCAGGCTTGAGACCGCTGCATCCCTAAAGGGAGCCAATCCAAACAGTGATGCTGCAATCTATGGCACAAGCTATGTTCAGGGCTTCAAGAAGCTGTGGGGCCTGGGTTAGAGATGAGAATCATGGGCACGAAAGGCACCGCTCTCAAGCAGGATGCCCTTTCAAAAGGGCAGTCCTCTGAGGCTTCTGCCGCCCAAGCTGTCGGCCCCGCCATTCAGGCGGGGCATGCAGCTGGGAACCAGCGGTTATCGGAGACCGTCAGAGCTTTCTTGAAGAGGTATCTGGTTGCCATTCTGGTGCCGCTATTGTTCATACTCTTTTCAGCGCTTGCTCCGTCGACGTTCTTCACCGCCTACAATATCGAGACCATTTTGACCACCAACGCCGTCTTGATAATTCTTGCAGTAGGGGAGACGGCGGTCCTGGTGACTGGCGAGTTCGATTTCAGCTTTGGGGGGACACTCGGCCTGACGGCGGCAATTGTTGTGATGATGATCACTAATATGCATGGCGTCACAAGTGGCGAGGCGATATTGGTTTCATTCCTTGCCGCCCTTCTGATCGGTGTGGTGAATGCATTCTTCGTCATAAAACTCCGTGTCAGGTCTTTCATCGTCACACTCGGGATGGGTACGCTCACGACAGGAGTGGGCCTTGGAGTAACAGGATCCCAGACTGTCTCCAATCCTTCGAAGCTGTTGACGAATGCAATGACCAAGCACTTGTTTGGCGTTGGCTTGCCGTTCTTCTACGGTCTGGTACTGATTGTCATCCTTTGGCTGATTTTCGAGTTCGTCAGGACGGGTCGGAACATGTATTTCGTCGGGGAAGGTCGAAAAGCTGCATTTCTCGCCGGTATTCACGTGAACAGGATCAGGGCAGGCGTCTTCATATTCTCGGCGCTTTGCGCTTGGCTGGCAGGAATGGTGATGCTGGGACAGACGACCGCGGTGGATGCCACTTACGGCGGCCCTTACCTGCTCCCTGTGTTCGCGGCGGTATTTCTGGGTTTTACGACGATCCGCACCGGCAGGTTCAATGCGCTCGGGACGCTCATCGGTGTCCTCGTGTTGGCAATTGGGAGCACTGGTTTGGAGGTTCTTTCAGTGGCGTCGTGGGTCACTCAGGTCTTCGACGGGGGTGTCCTGATAGTGGCTGTAGCATTGGCCAACATTCTTGGGGGAGAGCGAATAGACCGATGGCTCTGAAATTGGCTATTCAGGTGGGATGAGGGCTTGCTTTGAGATCAGTCCGCGCAGACGCATTTGTCCTTCCGGCGGATTTGGCTCAGCAAGATTGCAGGTGCGGCCCAAGCTGATCTACTCAATCTGGGTCCGCATCAAGTGACCACGTGGTTCAGAGAGGGGGGAGGATGCACATAGAGAAGGCATCCGCTCTTGAGGTCAACGACTTGGAAATGACTTTCGGAGCGGTCAAGGCCCTAGCGGGGCTCTCGCTGAGGATAGAACAGGGGGAGATTCACGGAATCGTGGGCCACAATGGCTCGGGCAAATCAACCTTCGTGGAGATATTGGCTGGCAGTCATATGCCAACCGGTGGTGAAATGAAGCTATTCGGTAGCCTTGTCGAGTTCCCCGGCTCTTCGCGACTGAGACAGCGTTATCCGCTGGTGGTGGTTCATCAGGATGTCGGGATGGTTGGCTCGATGTCCGTGGTCGACAACTTCAGAGTGAATCGGTTCGGACGTGGTTTTTCCGGAGCCATTCACTGGCGGAACGAGGTTCGGCTGACTCGCGAGCGCCTTGAAGCTTTAGGTGTCGGAGTCGATCCGAAAGCTTTGGTGGAGGAGCTGGGCGCAGCGTCTCAGGTCCTCATCAGCGTTGCCAGGGCCTTGATGGATTTGGAGGAGATTCGCGAACGAGCCTCCGACAAGGGCCAGTCAATCCTCATACTTGATGAGCCCACCTCGAGCCTGCCATCCGGAGCGGTCGACGCGTTCTTGGAGACGATCAGGGATGTCAACCACAGCCTTGGGACGACAGTTATCATCGTCAGCCATAATCCGCGTGAGATCATGGCACTGAGCCACAGATTCTCCGCGTTGAAAAATGGGAGCCTTGTCGGAACCTACTCGACTGGCGAAGTGAGCTATCCAGAGCTAGCTGCTTTGATGGCGGGCCAGAACGAGAAGGAGTTTGAAATTGCTCTCAAAAGAAATGCCTCCCGCCAGGCAGTTGGGGGCGACGACGCGGTTTCGGGGCCAGCGCTTAACGTGTCGAATTTGGCGGGCGGCAGGGTGAAAGGCGTTGACTTTGCGATTCGATGCGGAGAGATTGTTGGAATAACAGGACTCCTTGGATCCGGGCATGAGGACGTTCCGTATCTTCTGAGCGGCGCATATCCAACAGCCAGTGGTGGCATTAGAATAGGGGGTCGCGACATCCATGGCGTGAATCCCAGGAGATTCAAAGACTCTGGCGGTGTTCTGCTTCCCGGAGATCGTCAGCTGACCAGTGGGATTCAGGCAGCTACGGTCCGTGAGAACATGACCATGGGGCACCTGGCCCCTTTTAAAGCCAGAGGATTGCTCAAGCATCGAAGAGAGCGCCACAGCGTGGCCCAGATGATGAGCAAAATGCGCATTCTTCCCGAGGATCCAGATCGCCCCCTAAATCAGTTCAGCGGAGGCCAGCAGCAGAAGTCGCTTATCGGACGCTGTTTGCTCAGATCGGCTGGGCTCATAATCATCGACGAGCCTTGCACGGGAATTGACGTGGGCGCTCGAAATGAAATCCACTCCACCCTAAGAGAGGTGGCTGAATCGGGCGTAGGAGTCTTGATCGCGTCGAGCCAGTACGAAGAGCTGCCAATGATCTGCGATCGGATCATCGTTCTTCGAGATGGCCGGATAGCTGGTGAGCTTATTGGCGCCGAAGTGAGCGAAGAGGAGATTCTCAAGCTTTGTTATGGCGGCACTGAAGTAGCGGCAGGCTGAGGAGCCGAGGAGTTGTGATGTCATGCCGGCTTGCTTGAAGCGGCAGGGCGCAAGCAGTGCAGGAGAACGGTTGCGATCAGGGCGTCGGTTAGGTGCCCAGGTGATTTGTGAGGAGGCGAGGTTTGGCATCGGAACAGCCATGGGGAAACGGTGGACTGACTTTCCAGGAGGTGCTGGAGATATTAGATGTTGTCAAAAAGAGCGAATGGGGGGAGGTTGAGATCGAATCGGGCATTGCCCGGCTTAAGATCACCAGATCCGGTTCGGCTGAGTCAGATCCAAGCGCCTCACCAGAGGCCGAGGGCGGCCAAGTCAGTGTTGGCGCCGGCGAGGTTTCTGCGGCGTCAAGCAGGATGGCAAAGGACCAGTTTGAGGAGGCAGAGACCGTCGAAGCGGTCGGTGACCGCAGTTCCATCGGAATTCCAGTCAAGCCGCCCATGGCGGGGATATTTTACAGCGCCCCCTCTCCTGGAGCGCCGCCTTTTGTCTCGCTAGGGCATGAAGTGAGCAAAGGTCAGCAACTTGGAATAGTTGAGGTAATGAAACTCTTCACCCCAGTGGCTGCTCCGTGCACAGGAGTGCTGCGCGAGATTCTCGTCGAGAACGAGGCCTTTGTTCAGAACGATCAGACAATCATGGTCATCGAGCCGGTGGAGGAGTGAGGTCAGTGATTGAAACCAACGAGCCTTCCCCTGGGCGCATCCGGGCTGAATCCACAAAAGGAGCCGAACCCACGAAAAAGCCGCTGCGATTCCTGGACGAGACGCTCCGCAATGGCCAGCAGTCTCTCTGGGCGACACGGATGAAGACGAGATCGATGTTGCCAATAGCTCCAGTGATCGATGAGGCAGGATTCGACGAGGTGTGCGCCATGGCCGGAGTGTCCTTTGAGACATCAGCCATGTACCTCTACGAGGACCCCTGGGAGCGCATGAGGCTGCTTCATCAGCAAATGCCTCACACACAGCTTGATGGTCTCGTTAGAGCTCGGAATCTTTGGGGTTGGAAGAGCCAGCCCTACGATGTTCAGGAGCTGTTTCTAAAGACTTTGCTGCGCAATGGCATGCACAGCATCAAGGTATTCGACGGACTCAATGACTACCGAAATCTCGCTTGGCTGGTGCAGCGAGCCAAGAGCCTTGGGTTCAAGGTCAAGGGACTTGTCGGCTTCGCTTTGACTCCAGCCCACACAGACGAGTACCTCGCTGGGAAAGCACAGGAACTCATGGATCTGAAAGTCGATGCCTTGGTGTTCACGGACTCCGCGGGTTTGATGTATCCCGAGCGCTGCAGAACTGCGGTGACAGCGATACGAGAGGTCATCGGCGAAACTGAGATGCACTTTCATTCCCACACAATCACGGGTCTCGCAAATGACTGCTACCGCGAAGCGATCCGGTGTGGCGTGGATGTCGTTTGGACAGCTTCGAGGGCTCTTGCCTACGGAAAAGCTGTGCCATGGACCGCCGACGTCATGCGCATGGCCCACGAGGAGGGGAGGCCGATATTTCTAGACCAGCAAAAGGTCGAGGAGATCGACGACTGGTTTTACTGGGTGGCTCACGAAGAGGGCAAACCGATTCCCGAAGAGGTTCGCTTCGATCCAGCGTTTTACCAGCAGTATGCTGGGCACCAGATTCCAGGCGGAATGTTTTCAAATCTTGTGAAGCAGCTTCAGGACCTGGGGTTGGAGCACCGACTTTCCGAGGTTCTCGAAGAGACCGCTCGGGTGAGAGCTGAGCTTGGCCATCCCCACATGGTGACGCCGTTTTCACAGTTCGTGGGCGTCCAGGCGGTTCTCAACGTCATGGAAGGCAAGCGATATTCAAAGGTCCCCGAGGAGGTCCGCTTGTACGCCCGAGGCTATTACGGCCTTCCTATCCATCCGCTCGATCCCAATGTCCAAGACATGCTGGTCAACGGGGAGCCTCTCCTGGATTCTCTTGAAGGTCTGGATGAGCCGTCTTTGCCAAAGATAAGGGCTGAGCACGGACCTTTCGAGTCAGACGAGGATTTGCTGCTCTTTCTATTTCTGAACCCCGCAGCGTACAGCAATTTCCGCAAGTACCGGACCCCCATAACCTGGAACCCAAACAGGTCGCCATTGATTTCTTTGATAAAGGAACTTTCCAAGCAGCCATCTCTGAAATCGGTTCAGTACTCACGTGGCTCGATGAAGATCTCTCTCTCGAAGAGCGACAAGTAAATGCAGTTATTGGCACGAGAGTCGAAAGAGCACTCTTTCGACTCATTTACGTAGATAGGATGACTCGACCATGGAAATGATCTCACGCTATGGAGCACATACGACCAGGCTCATCAGCCTCATGAAATCATTGGAGTATCCCCTCGCTCACGTGACGGAGGGGGACAAGTTTGTGGTCCTGACAGATGATGCGATGGATCCCCTGATCTGGCAAGCCACAATGGCGGGCCTCCACTCCAAAGGTGCGGAAGCTCTCTTATGCTTGTTCCCCCGCCGCGAGTACCATTGCGCTGATCCCTCGCCGCTCGCAATTGCCGCCGCGAAAGAAGCCGATGTCGTCATAGCGCTCACAACCACCGCCCTGAACAGCGGCACCCCTGGGCTTCGCGCCATACGGTCGGAGGGCGGTGGTCGCGGCAAGACCCCGATCTGGCTATGGGAGGAGCTGAACCAGGAGATTCTCATAGAAGGGGGAGGAAACGTGACTGCGAGCGAAGTTGAGGAGATGTGCGAGATTCAGCGCAGGGTCGGGGCGGTTTACGACAGCGGCACCAAGATCCATGTCACCTCAGAAAGTGGCACAGACTTGGTCGCAGACATATCTGGATACAAGCCAGGTTCGCTGGCTGAACGCTGGGGCAAGCTGCCGTTTCAACGTGAACCGGAGAATGGCAAGCTTGGGGGAGGGACGTGGCCGTTCGGCGAGGTGCATGTCGAGCCTAAGCCGGGCACGGCGAATGGCGTAATCGTCTGGGATCAAACTGCCCACTTTCCCGCTGGCCAGTGGCGAAATCCTGTACGGCTTCGCGTGGAGGATGGCAAGGTTGTCGACATTGCCGGCAGCATAGAAGCTAGAGAGGTCCGCCATTATCTGGAGACGTATGGCGATGAGAACACCTGGAAGCTTGGTGGCGAGATCGCCATAGGGACTAACAGGCGGTGTAGGCCCCTTACTGGTGCTATGCGGAGCGAGAAGAAGCGCTACGGCGCCATGCATCTGGGCATAGGCCATGGCGCCGATCGGGGGGAGGTCAACAGCACGCTGCGCCTGGAGGGCATCATAGATCAGGTGACTGTGGTTGTAGACGACAGGGTAGTTGTCGCAAAAGATGGCAAGATACTTGTCTAGCTGAGGAATTGGCAAAGCGGCGTTGCGAAAGCGACTCGGTTTTTCGCGGACTGATTGGTGGCGAGTATGGTTCTTTGGCTTTCCGAAAACGATGTTGCAGAGGCTATTCGAGGAAGCGTGTCCGAGCTAGTTGGACAGCTCGATCGAGCATGTCGCAGCGAGACGGGCTGGGATTCACACCCAAGAATTCGCCACGCACTATCTTCCGGGACTTTCCAGTACATGGGAGCGGTTGTTCCCGAAGAGCGTGCGATGGGCATCAAGACCTATGTTGGCAGCCCTGAGTTCGGTCATCAGGGGGTGGTGGCGCTGTTTGATCTAGATAGCAGGAAGCTCCTCTCGGTTATGGCTGCTGACATGTTGGGGCGGTGGCGGACAGGCGCAGCCTCCGCTGTCGCTGCTCTTCATCTCGCGAAGCGCGACTCTGTTGTTTTTGGTCTCATAGGCTCTGCAAGACAGGCCGAAACCCAACTGGCCGCGCTCATTTCGGTTTGCGAGATCAAAAGAGCAAAGGTTTTCGCCCGAGATCATGATCGTCTCGCGACGTTTTGCCGGAAGGCCGAGGAAGAGCACGGAATCACCGTCGTGCCTGTTCGAACCCCACGCGAAGCCGTAAGTGGCTCTGACATTGTTGCGACAGCAACACCTGCGCGAGAGATAGTGCTGCACGGCTCATTCATTGACGGGCCATGCCTTGTAAATGCGGTGGGCGCTAACCATCCAGGGCAGCAAGAAGTTGATCCTGATGCCTTTCGGATGGCCGATCTGGTTGTCGTGGATGACCTTGAGCAGGCCAAGGCCGAGTGCGGTGATCTGATACAAGCTGTTGGCGAAGGCGCAATCGAATGGGACGACGTGCTCACTCTCAAAAGTGTGGCGAGCGGCTCCAATTCGCTTCGGACTGGGCTTTCCATCTTCGAATCACAGGGAATAGCAGCATGGGATGTCATTGCTGCAAGTTTCGTATACCGCAGATGCGTGGATCGAAAGCTTGGTATCGAGGTTCCATTGAAGGCGGAAGACTAGGGGAAGGC
>JAJZBG010000050.1:9157-13070 GCA_021799035.1 Actinomycetes bacterium
GAAGGCGGAAGACTAGGGGAAGGCAGAGTTGGGCGTGCGACTGCGACATCGGCACAAGGTGCAGGCAAGCCGGTTCCTTGGGATCGTTGCAGGCAGCTTCTTTCGAGCTTGACCCACGATATGCGATAGCCGTGTCCGATCCGGATTGAATTCGGCGAGCTGCGGGTATCGGCATCCTGGCTGTAAGGGTGCTGGAAACGATTGGAAGGATATCGAGATGTGTGATGAGAGATCAGAAAGTGGAATCGTGCCTTCGGCTGAGCCGCCGGAAAGAGCATCCGGGGCGCTGGGGGTTGCGGAGCTCACAGATGAGTTGGAGCTGTTGGAGGTGGCCAGGCATCTGATGGAGATTCCAGAGCAGCGGTCGGCTCATCTGGGCTCCATAGGCTATGGCGGCACCCGTCCAGGGGACAAGGTTCTGGTTGCGGTGGACAGGGCATATGATCCCGAAATCGTTTCAGCCATCGTCAAGGCACTGAGGGAGCGCGGAGCAGTGGTGGACGTGATGTGGAAGGATTCGGGCACTGATCGAAGGTTCGATGAGGAAGACGAGCTGGAAGTGGCGATTCGCTATGAGCCGTGGAGGAATCGGCCGCGCCGTTGGGAAGGCGATCCGAAGATCGAAGAGATGGCTGCCCGGGAAGGATACGATCTCCTAGTCCATGGCCGTGGTGGTCCGACTGGGTCCACCAATTTTCGCTACGAGCAGTTCCCTTGGATGTCAAGGGACCACTTCACCCGGGAGATCGTTACCTACCCGTCTGAGATAATAGCTTTGTCTTCGCAGATAACATGGGATGCCATCTGGTGGAAAGGACGTGGCGGGCGTGTCAGGCTGACCGACCTTGAAGGCACCGACATCTCCTACTCTTTGAACGAGACATACTGGGACGGCTCACACCATGGATGGATCGCCGAGCCAAAGAGATGGTACGGCCATCTATTCGGTCATCCAACCCCACCGTTGCCGTATGCAGACGCTTCGGGCACGGTCAAGGGGACCACTTCGCACTTCAGCAGAGCATTTCCTTAGATCACGCTTCAGATCGAGGACGGGCAGGTACACTCGGTCGATGGTGGTGGCAGGTACGGCTCCGCTTGGGCAGAGAAGCTGGAGGAGACGAAGTCTATCCAGTATCCGGGATTCAGCCGGCCTGGTCTTTTCAACCTTTGGGAGGCAGCCATTGGGGGTCATCCCAAGGTTCGCCGCGCTGAGTCAATCGAATGGTGGAGTTCTGGCGGCTTCGAGTGGGAGCGGCGCCGCTCCGGCGTGATCCACCTCGGATTTGGCACGTTCTGGCGAGGCCCAGATGAAGTGTGGGCTGCAGAAAGAGGGCTGGCCTATGGCCATTTGCACGTCCATCTCCTGTTTCCCACCTTCGTCGTGGAGACCACAGAGGGAGAGGAGATCACACTTGTGTCCAATGGAAGGCTCTCCGCCTTAGACGATCCAAGGGTGCGCCGCCTCGCGGAGCGCTACGGCGATCCTGACGAACTTCTGAAGGAGAGCTGGATCCCATCGGTTCCAGGGATAACTGAAGATGGCAGCTATTCCGAGTATGGAACTGACCCAGCTTCGTACATCTATAAGAGCTGAAGCGCGAGTTCTACTTGGCTGGTTAGATGCAAGACCCTCCGATTTTCACGATATGGAGGGGATTTGGAAGATGCCGTTTTCAGACCGTTAGAGGATGGCATTCATGGCGTTAGAGATGAAAGAAGGTGGATTATGGCACAGATTAGCTGGGAGGGATTTCCAGAGGGGGCGTACCCCACTAGAGAGCTATTGAAGTACGTGCCTCAACTCTCGTTGGCGGAGCGCGACCGGCGTTGGCGCGAGACCCGTTCGCGTATGGCTGCAGCGGGCATAGATGCGCTTGTCTTAGTTGGAAACGACTGCTTTTTCGGAATGGGAACTGTCAACTTGCGTTACCTGACGCAGGTGGGATCGGTCTTCGGGGGCTATGCATTATTTTTCGCCGACGACGAACCGATAGTTTGGAATAGCAACCAGCCCCAGATGCAGAGACCAACTAATCCATATCTGGGGACTCAAGAGTGGGTGACTGACATAAGGAAGAATGACGGCGTTGCCACGGTGGCTTCAGAACTGAGGGCTCGGGGACTCGAGAGGGGCTCTATCGGGCTTGCTCCTTTCAGCTCAACGCTTGTCACTATTCCACTGATCCTTCAGGCGGAGATGGACGAGTTGTCGCGGGAATTGCCCAATGCGAGACTCACCGATGCCGGGAGCATTCTTCAGGACCTGCGCTTGATTAAGAGCGCAGAGGAAGTGGGACTGCTTTCGAAGGCTTCGGAGATTGCCAGAAAGGCAGTCGATGCGATGATCGAGACAGCCAAGCCTGGCATGACCGAGGCGCAAGTTTACGCGGAGATGCTGAAGGCTCAGCTTGTCAACGGTGCTGAGCCATCCGTGTTCAACTTGATATCTTCTGGGCCAATCGACCATAAAGATAGCGAGATCTGGCATCTACTCCACGGTGCGGAGCAACCTGCATCACCCAATTTGCGCCCTCTTTCAAAAGGTGATGTGGTGATCACTGAGTTTCACACCAACTATGGAGGCTATCTTGCTGCGACTGAGTTCTCGGTGTGTGTTGGGCAGAAGGCGCCTGAGAAGCTGAAAGACATTTGGAAGGCATGCGTGGAGACCCTTGATGCGACCTTGGAGGCGATGAAACCAGGGAGGACCGTGGGCGAGGTCTGGAAAGCGGTGCGCAAGCCGGTTGAGAAGGCTGGAATGGACTTCGTGGAACTTGGATTTCACGGTCACGGGATGGCGTCTCCGGAATTTCCGACTGTCGTTCATCGGCCGGAGATGGGTGGTCCGAGATCCATGTGCGGAGAGGGGATCGAAGACGTCGAGATTCAAGAAGGAATGGTCTTTGGAAATAACATAGACGTCTACGACCCGAACTGGAAAATGGACGTGGGCTGCATGTATGGCGACATGGTCGTTGTCGGCCCCAAAGGGGCAAGGCCTCTCGTTCACGTCCCACGCGAGCTTGTTGAGACCTCGTGAGCAATGCGCGCCAGACTGGCGTGACTGCGCAATTGAGTTCTGTGCATTCCCACGATTAGGCTCGATGTCGCCTAGACCCGGGCGAGCCTGTAATTTACATAGAGAATAATGATTCAGGTCGTCTGAGGGTCTGATCAGGCAGCACTGTGTTGCTGCTTGCCCTTGCTTCGCGAAGTTGGAGCCTGGGACGAGGAAGGAGATTTAGGCATGGAAGAGGAGCACCACCACCACGGGCACGGGCATGGGCATGGACAGCAGCACTGGAACGAGCGGTATTCGGGCGCTCCGAGGCTTTTCAACAGCGAGCCAGACGAATCGCTAGTTGAGTTTGTGAGCGATCTGACTCCCGGGCGGGCAGTCGATCTTGGCGCTGGCGAAGGCAGAAACAGCCTGTGGCTTGCCAGGAACAAATGGCAGGTCACTGCTGTGGATATCTCCGATGTTGCCATCGGCCGGCTAGAGGCTGCTGCCAAAGAAGAGGGCTTGGGAATCAAGACGGTGGTGTCAGATATTGTTGAGTTCCTAGGTCACGGAGAGCTCTATGACCTGGTTGTTCTGGCATACATCCAGTGGGCTGCCGAGGAACGCGTTCGCCTGCTCAAGAGCGCGGCAGCTGCTGTTGCGCCGGGAGGCCATTTGTTCTTGGTCGGCCATCACCTTGACTCTCTGGGCAAGGGGGGACCTCAACAACCTGAGCGCCTTTACACTGAAGAGTCCTTGAAAGATGCATTTCCTGGGCTTGACATAGTTGTTCTTGAGCGCATCGAGCGGCCCGCTGGCGACATTGGCATGCACGGTGTCGACATCGTGGCATGGGCTCAACGCCCGTCTGCCGCGATCTGAAGCTGTATCGCCTTCTCTATGCTGAGG
>JAJZBG010000051.1 GCA_021799035.1 Actinomycetes bacterium
CACTTTGTTTCCCTGGTACGTGGTGGAGCGGCCAATCTCTGAGCCACTTCGGCTGGCGATGTGGATGTGGACTATGTGCGAGTTTGCCGTTTCGCAAAAGAGTGCTAGAAAAGGAGCTATGCCAAAGGAGTCTGAGACGGGTTTGGGTGCATCCACTGACGAAAGGTCTGTCTCTGATCAGATCGACGCCATAATTGATGCACCCGGTGACTGGCGAGGCCAGACGTTATCCCAGTTGCGCGCCATAATCAGGAAAGCCGACTTGGAGATAGTCGAAGAGGTCAAATGGAAGAAGCCAAGCAAGCCTTCGGGTGTCCCGGTTTGGTCTCGCTCTGGAATTCTGTGCGTGGCGGATACACTCAAGAGCGCCGTTAGGTTAACGTTCCCTCAAGGTGCCTTGATTGCAGATCCCAAAAAGCTCTTCAATACCCGTCTTGATAGCAAGAGTGTCCGTGCAATAGATTTCTACGATGGCGGTACCGTTGATGAGGTCGCCTTGACAGCCCTGATCTTGGAAGCAGTTGCGGTCAACTCCTCAAAAACGCGTAGGCGTTGACTTTTTTGCGTGGCAAGTGGCGCTCCAGGGGAATGACTGTGCCAGGCTTGGGTTTGATCGCGTTTGAGAGCAATTAATCGCAGACCGGTCGACAGTGAAGGAACCGCAGGCTTCGATTCCCAAAGTGACAATGTACAGGATGCTCAATGATTTTCGCAGGTCTGCCGATTTGTTGGCATTTTTCTTTTCTCGCTAAACCATCGATGATATTCTAGGTAACACTAGAAAAACACTTTCTCGAAACTGAATGCCTCAGTGCGTCAAGAGTGTCACCTCGAATGAAGCCACTGACAAGCGACACTGTTGCATGCCAGATGAGGTCGGCCTGATATGCAATAGTGTCGTCATTTACCGTTCGTGCTGACGCTTATCTCGCATCGGCACGTGTTTAGTGTGTCGACAAAGATGGCAGGTCAGCCGGTCGCCGCTAATCGAACTCTACGAAGATGCACTCACCAGGGCACTCTCCGGAAGCTTCCTTCACAGCATCTTCTAGACCAGCGGGAACCTGAGCCTTTTGTGCGGAGCCGCCCGGGTTATCACATACGATTCCATCTTGTTTGACATATGCAATACCGTCATCTTGGAGGGTAAAGACATCCGGACAAATCTCTTCGCAAAGACCGTCTCCCGTACAGAGATCTTGATCTATCCAAACCTTCATCGTTCATTCCTATCACTAACAAGCAAGGATACAATTCCTCTAATACACTACAATATTATCGCACATATATACTGGAATGTCATATTTATTGACCCAGACTGCTGTATTGACGAATGTCGGATTCTGCACACGGGTTTCTGAGGCCTGCTCGTCGCTGTGCTTAGAGCTACATAAAGTCCGGAGTCGTCACCGGAGGAAAGGCGGCGTTCATCCTAAAGACCTCCCATCCCTTGGAATGTGCGCATTTCTACTGGTCATATGTGCAAGCGCAGCTAGCACTCTCAGCACAATTGAGAGATTTCAGTTGGGTAGACCTTGGCCTGTGCAGCACTCGTACTTTCCGACTTGGTTGATGACACCGCGCGCACTCTTATGGGTCATGCACTGCAAGGCAAAGGATATCTCGGTCGCCGGCTATGTTTATCAGATGCCAGCGCAAGGCTCAAGGCACCCTTCGTCGGCTAGGCGGTTCAGAAGCAGGTGAAAGTAGACGAGCCCGCCGTAGGGCCACCATTCGCGGGACAGCGCGATGACTGCGTCGTATCCGCTATCCGAGGCCAGATTGAAGTGGCGCCTAAGGTTGTTCCGTGCGCCCACGTCGTCGCCGGGAAGGATCTCGAGTCGACCCAGCCCCCGCAAAAGGGTGTACTCCGCGCTCCAGCGTCCAATGCCTGGCAATCCAATGAGTGTGTCACGGGCGACATGGTCGTCCGAGTGTTCGAGCGCCTCAAGATCTATCTCGTTGCTGGTGACCTTTTGCCCTAGGCTTACAAGCGTCTTTGCCTTTGCTCCGCTGAAGCCGAGTGTTCGCAATGCAGCGGGATCAGCGTCTGCCAGTTGCTGAGCACCTGGGAAAGCGGGTACTCCACTCATTGGGGGGGTGACGCCAAAGTGAAATGCGAGACGGTTCAGGAGGTGGATTCCGACCGTGAGTGAGAGTTGTTGGCAGGCCACTGCGTTGACAAGCGCTTCAAAGGTGCTCGGAAAGCGGGGAGGACGCATGCCGATGAATTTTCGTGCGAGCAGAGAAAGACGCTGGTCACGTTTCGCGAGCGCATAAAAGCCATCCATGCGAATATCGAGTCCCAGCATTCGGATCACAGTGCGCTCGGCCTCGGCGAGCATTGCAGAACTGGGTTCAATTCCGGGCCGGTCGACGCTTGCGAGCAACCGCAGGCCTTCTTTCTGCTCCTGGGTCACGGTCAGTTCCATAGGGCCGTCGGCGGTCTGAAGCATCCGCTGCCATGCCTGGCCATTCCAGCAGTCGATCATATTGTGAGGCCTGCGGCGCAGTGCCCACACGGTGAGATTAAGGCGGAAGGAGTCTGGTGCTGCAATGACGAAGCTGCAGTCCCCCACGCTCAGGGCCGACTCTGCTGAAGTACCCCCCGGAGCACTGCGGCACCCGAGTGCGCCACGTCACGAGTGGCGGTCAAAAGAACTAGTCGTCCGGCACCAGCTTCATGATGCAGCCGTGAGATGATTGCTGCCGCTGGCTCAGCAGCCAGCTCTTGTTTGTAGCGATTGGCGAACTCATCAAAGAGTTCTGGAACATGCCCATACCAGCGACGCAGCTCTGTGCTCGGGGCAACGTCCTTGGCCCATTCATCAAAATCGACGGCGTCCTTTTTCAGGCCTCTGGGCCACAGGCGATCCACTAATACTCTCTGCTCGTCTCCTGAGCGACCGGGGTCATCGTAGACCCGGATTATTTCAATGTTTGAATCTGTCATATTTGCCTTTTGAACCATCTATTCCATCTGCGGTTGCAGGATTGCCATCCACCTGATCCTTACGACTGTGTCTCATCCATTTGATTGTCAGCTTCGCTGTTTTGCCACGAGTACCAAAGCCCGAATGAGAAACCGGACAGGCGCTGGAGTCCGCTTGACAGATGACCATTCACATGGCATCCGCATTCGAGTTGAAAGCCTGATGGCATTTTGCATCGCTGAGCATTCGTGGGTTGATTCAAATCCCTTTACGCACATTGGATCTTTCCCACGATGTTTTTCTAGTTTAGACTGGAAAATAGATATCAAAGAAGTCAGCTGTTAGAGATCTAGATTCAAAGGCAGGCACGACATGGTTACTACAGAGAAAGAGGCCTTCAATGCCATAGTTGCTCACCATGCGATACTTGTTGGAGAGGTCACTCGCCTAACAAAGATGATGGTTGACAACGGCGAGCCCGAGGAGCTTGCAAAGGCGGACTTGATTCACTACCTTGGCTCAGAGGTGGTGCCTCACGCTATTGCCGAAGAGCTTTCCATCTATGAAGCCGCCACGAGGGACCTCGGACTTACAGAACTCATAGAGCAGATGACCCAAGAACACAAGACCCTGGTGGATGAGCTTGCGCAACTGAAGAGTTCTTCAACTGAAGCCGAAGCTAAAGAGCACGCCAATCGGTTTTTATCATTGTTTTCGGATCATGTTGCCAGGGAAAATGAACTTATTCTTCCAGGTTTGCGAGATTCTGCGAGTGTGGATCTCGCGGAGACTCTAGGTGAAATGCACAAGCTATTCGAAGCCGCAAAAGGGGTTGCTGCCCAAAGGGATTCTCATTGAGCTGGCACTACTGAGGTGTTAGTGGCATTTCTTTAGCTGGCCAAAGGCTGTCACGTCGGCAGGGAAGGCTTGGGAACTCGGGCAGATCGCAAGACAGGACTTTCTGGAGAACAATTTTGACTTCCTCCCCATGGATGAATCGGGGGATTCCCGAGGAGCTGATGCTCCTTGGCAGTTCGCGTTTCACTGGGTCTGTTACCAGGTGTCCTCCACGCGTTGTGACCGCAAGTCCTGTGGCAAGAACGTTCTTAGTGGCATTTACGTCCGCATGTTCTCTATGCCCACAGGACTTACAGCAAAAGACCACTTGGCTCTCGCGGTTCTCGTCTTGTCTGTGCCCACAAGCTGAACAGGTTGGAGACGTATATCTTGGGTTTACGAGTGCTGCGACTGCTCCAGATGCCTAAGTCTTGTCCTCCATTCGTTTTCTAAATAAAGACCAGGACTGGCCGAGGATCTCACGGTTTAGCCCGCTCTTTTGGGATACGTTCCTGCCAGGATTTTCCATTGTCCCTTTGGCGGACTTACAGCCTCTGGCGGATGCTCATGCGGTTAGATCAATCCCTGGGTACGACAATCTCGTGGCTTTGCCACGACTGCCTTTGACCCCACGGATGAATCCGGGGGCTTGCGGACTTGTTTCGGTCAAAGCGTGATTTCATGATTCGCAGATACGGCTGGCGCTGAATCACGGCCCAAGCTGAATGAGCACGTTCAAGGTTGGAATCCGATTCAAATAGTGCTGTGGCTCATAGATCGTCGACGTCTCTGCCCTGTGCGAGCGATCTTGCGATCTCGTCGAGGCGCGCAGTGACAAGGTGGAAGATTCCCGAAGCGAGACTGATGCGTTGCGCGCCCAGTGCAGTGAGCTCTCCTATCGAAAATCGTCCGCGCCTGGCAACGAAGTTAAGTGGTCCCGGGATTGCTTCAATCAATGATTCGACATGGTCGCGGTTGGTCACGGAGAATGGATAGACGCAATCGGCGCCAGCCTCGTGGTAAAGACGGCCGCGCTGGATCGCTTCGTGGAGCTGATCGTGCTCATCGCCGCTGCCGCGAAGGTAGACATCGGTTCTAGCATTCAAGACAACGTGGACTCCTGCTGCTTGGCTTGCTGCTCGCACGGCTTCCAGGTAAGAAGCTTGCTCAAAGGGATCTAAGAGGCCGCCACCACCGTGATGATCGGTATCTTCTAGGTTGCAGCCCACCACGCCTGCATCAAGCATTCGTTCAACCAGCTCCGAAGGATCCAGGCGGAAACCCGCCTGAAGGTCGGCAGTGACGGGCACCGAGACCGAACGTGCGATGCGTGAAATATGGGAGAAGATTTGGTCTGGATCGCTAGAGTCGTCATCAGGCTCTCCGAACACTTGAGCAATTGCCCGGCTGGATGTGGCCACAAAGCGTAGGCCGGCGGCTTCGACGATTTGTGCCGAGGCCGCGTCCCAGACGTTAGCGAGCAAGAGGGGAGTATCGACATGGTGAGCCGAAAGAAGCTGCGCAGCCTGCTCGTCAATGGTAAGTCGATTGGCAGACCCGGGTGGGTCATCAGTGCGATGCCGCAACGGCCTTGCCAACGTAGTTGCCGACATCGGCTCGAAATGCCACAGCAAGCCTGTTCCAACCGTTGATCGCGATGATCGCCATGGTCAAAGAGCACAGTTCGTCGGCACTGAAGACTCGTCGAACTGATTCGTATAGCTGATCGGGAACATCGCGTTCTGTCAATAAAGTGAGCTCCTCGCACCATGCTAGTGCAGCGCGTTCGCGCTCGCTGAAAAAAGGTACTTCACGCCACGCCACAACCAGGTTGAGCCGATCGCTCGATTCACCAGCAGCCAACGCATCTTTGGTGTGCATCTCTAGACAGTGGGCGCAGCCGTTGAGTTGTGAAGCCCTGATCCTAACGAGTTCGAGCAATTGTGGTTCGAGCAGGTGCTCAGCGACTGCTGAAGACAGGCCCCTCATTGCTCTGACAATCTCACCATGGGAGTGATAGTCGATTCTCACCGCCCCTCCTTTCGACCGACAATCGATCGTGTGCCAGCGGTCTTGTTTCTATCTCCCGAGTCTCTTTTCGGCTTTTGGGCTTCGATGACTGATCGTTATCCAACGCTGTGAAAGGGATTAGAAACAGACAGATTTTCTAGCGCCAACTAGACAAAAGATAAGTGTATCAGGGCCTTATGCTTGATAGGCAAGGAGATTTTAGATTCGGGTTTGCACAGCAGGTTCTTCCGCAGCCTTGCATAAATTGTGAATCTCTGCCTGCCATCTGCATTCTCTTTAAGCGGACATTTGTTCTGAAAAGGTCCGCCGCTGTCAGGGTCTCACGATTGGTTCACGCGAACATTGAAAAGATGGCATGGAGCCAAGCCACGAAAATCTAAGAGATTCTTGGACTCACCCTAAGAACCTCCGAGTTGTGCCCGAGTTCTGTGGCTTGGCACAGCAGACCATTTAACGCCGAGCTATACGACGGCGACTTAGAGGACAAAACCGAGCGGATTCTGTCAGTCAAACTCTATGAAAATGCTCTCGCCCGGGCACTCTTCAGAGGCTTCTTTGACTGCTGCCTCGCGGTTAGCCGGAACTTGTGCCTTTTGCGCAGACCCGCCAGGATTGTCAAACACAGTGCTTCCATCTTTTACGTATGCAATGCCATCGTCCAACAGGGTGAAGACATCAGGACAAATCTCTTCGCAAAGGCCGTCTCCCGTGCAGAGATCCTGATCTATCCAAACCTTCATCGCTTCCTCCAGTCACTAGAAGCCAAGCTCACGATTTTGATTCGTGGCGTTGATGCTTGGTCAAATCCGCTACAACAGTATTGCATACGTTCACTTGAATGTCATATTTGAGAATGTTGACGACCGGCAGTGTCAATTCCGGTCTCTACGCCATGAAAATGTGGCGCGTTGTCACGATTTGTCAAGTCTCTTTATTGAAGTCAGGCGATCGTCTCATTAATGTGCTCGCCGATGAGCCATTGACACTAGCGGCTTGGCTGGCTCATACCATTTTTTAGACGCTCTTCTTCCCGGTTGCGGAGATGAATTGATTATGAAAGCAGGTCCCGCGCTGAAGGGAACAGCATCATTTCTTCTCGATCTATGTGACTGCGCAAGAGCTCTGAAAACTCTGCACTTGCACCGAAATCGGCTCTTCCCTTATCGATCGCTCCATAGATCTGATTCCTTAAGGACCTAATCCTGTCATGCTCATCTACGAATGCGTCTACGAGGCCTTGGCCTAGTGCATCTGCTATTGCCGGGTAGAGGCTGTCGTCCTCGGCGGCGCTATGCCCGTCAAGGCCTTCGGTTAGAACCGGGATACCGTGCTCAAGGGCATCCTTCAAGGCCGCTGGATCATTTGTGTCGACGGCCTTGTCGATCCTATCCAACGCATCTCTTACTTCCACGTGTTCTTTTTCCAGCGTGCCAATGAGAGCTAGCAGCTCAGAGTTGATCAACATCGTGCACCTCCAAAACAACTTGCCGCCTGTAATTTTTCTAGCTTATACTAGAAAAAAAATGAATGGAAATCCAAGTTCACGAATTTATGAGGAATCTTATAGTGGCGGTCATCTACGGGTAACTCTGATCAAGCCATGCTTTCAGGTTGCATCACCAGTTTCGCGACCCAGAAGGAAAGTTTCGAGAAATTCGCGATGAGGCTCGGACAGAGAGGTCAAGAATGGCTGATCAAAAGAGGTTTGTGGAACAGGCGGCGGAATACATGGACGCCCTTTATGGCGGTGCAATACGCATGACGAGGAACATTCCCGATGCTGAAGATCTGCTGCAGGAGACGTACCTGAGGGCATACAAGGGATTTGCAACGTTTAGGGAAGGCACAAATCTCAAAGCCTGGCTTTTCACCATTTTGACGAATACCTTCATCAACTCATATAGGGCAAAGCTGAAGCGGCCTGACGAGAGTCGGCTGGATGAAGTTGAGGATTTGTACTTGTACAGGAAAATAGGTGCCCGCGAGGGTGCAAGGGCGGGGAAAAGTGCGGAAGAAGAGGTCCTTGAGAGATTCACTGACTTCCACGTAAAAGCAGCGATCGATTCACTGCCGGAAAAGTTTCGCATCGCAGTGCTGCTGTCAGATGTCGAAGGCTTTTCTTACAACGAAATCTCCGAAATCGTCAGTGTGCCGCTGGGCACCGTCATGAGTCGACTGCATCGGGGACGGAAGGCATTGCAGAAAGCGCTTGCTGACGCGGGGGTGCACCAGGCTTCAAGTGAAGGTGATGAAGGACAAGATTCACGTGGCTCATTGAGCTGCCGGCGGAGACCACGAACCTTGTCGGACCAGAGCCGCCATCTTTCTCGTCGCAGCCGGGCGCGAGTGATGGCATGAGCCCAAAGCTGAGGTGACGCATCCCAACTGGATTGAAATCTGGGAAGACTGCAGGTGGCTGCCTTGCCCGAATATCACACCACGCGACATGGTGATCTCTGGGGCTTTCAGATGAGAGAGTTGAGGCGGAGGCCTCGAGCGGTGGATATGTTTTTACCAGCACTCGGCATGCAAGCATGTTCCCCGAAGCCTCTGCATGGCTGTTGTGGCACCTAGTGAAAAGAGAATTTGGGCAACTTGAGTGGACTCTGATCCTTTCATATGGTCCTTCATAACACGCGGGAAGTGTTAAAGTTGGAAAGACGGTTATTACGTTGCATGTTTGAAAAGACCGGCACTTCAGGGCGTTACCCCTTTTCAAGATTGTCTTTATTTTCCGGTTTTGGGGGGATGCGGTGGTCAATCTTTCAACTTTCAATCACATGGTTGATCCAACACGGCTTTTGGACCGGATTGCTCATCGCACACTTGAGCTCGTTCCACATTCTGAAGGTGTCCTGGTCGGTCTTTCAGGTGGCGGTGGCGTCTGTTATGTCTCCGGTTCGGGGCATCTGGCCGAGTACGAGGGAACAACCGTAGATCTAATGTCGAGCTTGGCGGGCCTAGCGCTTCGCACCCAACAGATTCTTCGCACGTCAAATAGTGAACTCGATGATCGCGTTGATCGAGATGAGTGCAGGAGGCTGAACGTTGTCTCGTCTGTCTGTGTGCCTTTGTTGACCTCCTCCCCTCCCTCACAGAAGGGGATTCCCGACAACCAGTGGCTCATGCCACTCGGGTGGTTCGCGCTTCATCGGGCCCGCAATCGGGTGTCCCTCCACGCGCTGAGACCGCAAGTCCTGCGGCGAGAATGTTCTTAGCGGCATTTATGTCCGCATGTTCGGTGTGCCCACAAGCTTTACAGACAAAGACCGCTTGGCTCTCGCGGTTCTCTGGCGCGCAGTGTTTACACTCTGAACAGGTTTGTGACGTGTGCTTTGGGTTTACTGCCATGACGAGTACTGGGGCGGATGATGCGCCACTTATCTTCCCAGATGTTGTCTTTGCATGGCCCAGCTGAAATGCTGGCAAATCAATGACGGATGATCTCCATCTTTTAGAATGCGTAAACCCTGCAACTTGATCGGTTGTCCCTGTCGGCCCATCTTCCGTTGGCCTAAAGCAATATGCCCCCGACTTATTTGCCGCCTCAAGTGCTGCTAAGGTGCTCAAGATGATATCGACAAGACGGGGATGGAGTGTCGCAGCCCTGGCAACGTTGATCTTCTCGGCTCTCCTGGCCAGCTGCGGTTCGACGCACCTTGCCAAGGCGAACCCGAGCCATGTTGTAGCAGCGTCTCCGGCTGTGCAGCACACCTCCTACGTTGGCGCAGACTGTCCCAGCAATTTGGGCTCTGTTTCGCCTTCCCAGGGAATTGTTCAAAAGATGAACGGCGCTGTCACTGCTTGCTTGCGAGTTGGAGCTCTGAAGCCTGGCAAGTACTACATTTCCATTCAGGGTGTTGAACTTGCCAAGGGCTCTGCTGCGGCTCGGAAGGGCCTGCCCGTGCCGTCTGGTTCTCAAGCCGGCCCGAAAGTCAATCTGAGCCTTTCGCCAAGCACTGGTTCACCAGGTTCAGTCATTCATTTCACCGGGACCATAAGTTCTCCGCTCAGCAAGAGGCCTGGTCATATCGGCATCTGTTGGAGTGGGTGCGAGTCTGGACTCCAGTATTCAGGCGTACCGGTAAGCTGGACCTCGCCCACAAGGTTCAGCGGGTCGTTTGCGGCCCCAGCCGCGCCTTGGTTCGAATCGGGGACGAGCAAGATCGCCTCGTTGAAGACTGGAGATTACAGGGTTTCGGTCGAGTGTCTTACACTTGTCAAAGGTTGTGGCCTTGGCGGCGGGGAGGGCTCGGCGAGCTATCAGCTGGAGGTTCCCCGCGGTGCGGCATCTTGGTGTCCGGATACCGCAGGATGTGCGAGGCTAGAGACTTCCGACTCTAGTGTGTTTCCGGGCGAAGTCGTCAAGATTAAGGGATACGTGCCTCTTGTCTCGATAATAGGTTCCAGCCAGCCCTTTCAATTTCAGACTCAGGTTTCTCCTGAACCTTCTCCTCCGAACGAGATAAGTTTCAGTACGACAGGAAAGGGCGGCTCTTTTGTCTCCATGGGCCGCGTGCGCATTACTATCGGAGTTTCACCGTCGTTCGCCTCTTTGGGTAAGGTCGTGCCAGCCGGAGCAATCTCAGCCGGGGCATGGCCAATTTCCGAGAATCCCGCCAACCCAGGTGAAATAGTGTGGTGCAGCGGCGGGACGATCGCGCTCGTCAGCCAGAACGGAAGCCACGCTATCTCCACTGCTTCAGTAGCCAGAGAACTCAGGTCAAAGGGCCTTGGGCTTATCGGGGGTTCCGTCCCGAGTTGCAATTCGGTAGCCCTTGCTGATGGTAGAATTTCAGGAAAGATGGTGCTCGCATCGTTTCTTGCAGCACCGAATTCTCAAGCTCCTCCTTTCACCAACGTTGCACTGGAGACTTCCGATGACGGAGCCTCATGGACCTTTTTACCGGTTCCCAGTGGCGCCAGCCTAACCACCTTCGCCGGATTCAGGTATTTTGGCAGCTCTGTCCAGGCAATGTTTGCACCTGGCTTGCCCAACTTTCCCACTGTTGGCTCAGCTGGTTTGACTCCACTGGTTGAAACGCTAAAAGGGGGCAGCTCCTCCTGGACGTCGGGGAGCCTTCAATGCCCCACTCAAGGCCCATGCGTGACGTTTGGGTCCTATCTGCCTGGCAACTGCGCGATGAATGGAAGCATGCAGAGCGTCTTCTATTCGATCGACGGTGGCAAGAACTGGACTCAACCTCGCTGGCCAGCTCAAATACAGTCATGCTGGTCAACTGAGTTGGTTCCTATCTCAACCACCAACGAGCTCTTGATCTCTACCAGCTCGCCCTATTTGATCCGCGAGTCAGTCGACGGTGGTGCCGCTTGGAAAGTAGTTGGCACGCCTGCCGTTCCAGGAACTGGTCAAGGCGGCAGCGGGCTTATCGGAGCTGACGTGCAAATGCTCTCAACCGGATCCCTGCTTGTCAGTGGCCAACGCAACAGCGATAACAACTGGCAGCTTCTCAGCCCTGGATCGAAAAAGTGGTGCAAGGTCAGCGGGCTCCCTTCAGGTGCGTTGAACTCGTCGAGGTTTTCACGTCTTTATCCGCTGGGGAACACTCTTTATTGGATATCGGCGGTGCCAGGAAGCACCGCTGGGACTCCGGTCCTCCACAGCATTCCTGAATCGCAGGTCAAGTGCTAGCTCCTCATCGAATGGCTATCCCTGCTTGATTGAAATAGCGAGATCTGGTTTGAAGATCGATACAACATATCGCGGCCAGACCATGGCACCGTGACATCGAAGGTTGACTACATGGTCGTCGGCTGCGTTAAAGGAGTAGTGACGGCTGGAGTATCTTCCAACTCGCATTTGAAGTTCATGGTGCCCAGGTTCAATGGTCTTTTCTACAGTTTCGCGATACTTGATCTTCCCGGCGTCTTTACCGTCAAGAACGATATCGAACGTGCCCCCTCTAAGTTCGATTCCGAAGCCTTCGCGTGTCAATCTAAGTGTGGCCGGCATCTCGCTCTCCTTTCGCTAGGCCACCTCTGCAGTACTCATCGGGAGACTCGCGTCGCAAGATCGAAGACGTTTGTGATCTCTCCCGAATATTGGCCGACGCCCAATTCTGTGACTTGAGCCGGTTGTTGCGCCAGAGCATCGATGCAGCCTGAATGGAAATGGCCATGATCATGGGATCGAAGTCGTAGCGCGAGCCTCCTTCCGCTTTCAATCATCGATAGCAGGTTCTCGAGCGCACCAGCGAATTCGTTAATGTTCGCATCAGCATAATACAGCTGATCAACCTCTGTCATGAGGTGATTTGCCCAATTTCTGCGATAGTCGCCATGTAGTGGCGGTGCTCATGCATAGACTCAAAGTCCGACTCTGTGTACGCTCGCAACATTTCTTGTCCCGGAGGTGTGGCCAGATGCCGTATAATCATCTACGCCTTTCTTTCCTCGAGGATCTCTTCTGCAACGTGTCCATTCGACTGCTCCTTGCCGACAACATGGTATGCGATGAGTCTTTGGCGACGTCGACCTTGGCGCCGATGCATACTTGTGATGCCTTTGGAGATGCCGATTTTGGCAAAGGTGTTGATTGCCGACTGGATGATTTGAGTCCAGCGGGCTCTCGATAAATGTGCCCGCATCTCAGGTAGAGGCTGATGCGGCACTCATGTACAAAGAAGAGTACACGCCCTCAGCCGTCTGCTATGATGCACGCGTATCTCACCTGAATATGGAGGTGCGCGCGGTGGCATTCGAAAACTGCGAGTCCTGGTCGGCAACGACAACCTGGTTGGCAGTGTCAGATTTGTTAGGCGATGCTACGCAAGTGCGACCGCATTAACCATGGCGTCTGAAAATGACGCTGGGCAGTTGCATGAAGATGCAAGCCGTGCGCCGTCGGCAGCATCACTGCCTATCACGCCTCCAATCGCACTTACCGGACTCACAACGGAATCTGCACTCGTGGTTGAGCACT
>JAJZBG010000052.1 GCA_021799035.1 Actinomycetes bacterium
GCGCGAACTCGCCAACTTCTGTCAACGCCGCCGTCACTTTGTCCCCCCATTTACCTTCACCCCCCGATTTAGGTTTTTGTCTAGGTTGTTGTAGCTCTAAAGAGATTCTCCGCTCGGAGCTTATCTGGATTGAGTGCAAGCTCTTTGGTCTCGCAGAGCGCCTTGAGTGGTAGACGTCGAAGCTGACGACCGTCCCATCCAGCACAGCTTTCCGCTAGCCGAAGATGAAGTGCCTCATCGCGGGCGAGTCTCCCTATCTCCGACCAGATTCCAGCAAGCTCCTCAAGTGACATGCCAATTATTTTGGATGCAGTCTCCACGTCCGGTATGGAAAGAGAGAGAACCATGTCTGCACGCGACGTGAAGGCCTCGTCAATTGCATTTGGAAAGTTTGTCGTAGCTACCATTAGCACATTTGGGCAGCGCTTCATCAGTCGGTCCATCCCTTCAAGCACGGCGTCGCTGGCGCGATGAACGTCGATGGGATTAGCTTCGAACGAAGCTGCAGACCTTCTGACCGCAAAGCTTTCCACCTCGTCAATGACTACCACAACGTGCCGGTAACGGAGAGATAGCTCCGGGAGCGAGTTGTCGAGAAGTCGTGCGACGTTTCGCTGGCTTTCGCCGAGCATCTCGCTTGGCAAAGCATGCGGGTTGACCTCCGCCAGGCAGGTATCACCTTTGTCGGCAAGCTCTTGCGCAACAATCTCCGCAAGGCCGGTTGCGAGTGTTGTCTTGCCAGTCCCTGGGGGTCCAGAGAGTATAACCAGGCGCTGCAAAGCTCCTGGTAGGGCGTAGAACTCTTTTTCGTGAGCTAGAGCAAGCAGTGCATGCGAAAGTAGCCTCGACTTCACGCTCTCATCGACGATGATCTTGTCCCAATTTCGAGTACCACCCTCATCGGGCAGTACTCGAAGCGACGAAACACCATGCACAGGCGTGTTGTGATGATGGTGATCTATGGCCAAGATGGTCGCCTGACTTCGGGCCATACGATGGTGCTTAGGTCGCCAGCCTGAGCGTCTCGAATCTTGTCTGGCGGCTCTTCAAACAGAACTAGAGGATCACATAGTGCCCTCATTGTCTCTAAGACGCTGTCGAACATGTGAATGCGTACGACTCTCGCACTGTTGTCGGGATCGTCGTTGATGTGTTGGTGCCAGAGGAAATGGTCCACAATGATGAGATCCCCCTTTTTCCATGGGTGGTTCTCGCCCTTATCTGGTTCAGTCCCCAGGAACGAATGTCCCTTGCCGTCTACGACGTAGAGCCAGGCTTCTCCGGGATGGCGGTGCATAGACTGCTGGCGCCCTGGCCCAATCTCAAACATTGCCATCGTTATGCCCGATGCCTGGTAGCCAATTGCACGATCGAGAAGGAATGTTGTTCGCGTTCCACGCGGCGTCTGCAAGAACTCGAGTTCATCCCAGCTTGTATGGAGGCGGCCGCTACGCCGTGCTTCTTGTTCTGCAGCCAGGCGGCGAATTCTTCTGGCGTAAGGGTCGTTTCCCGCAACGCCTGCGGTGAAGGGCGGTCTCCCGGGCAGTTTTGCAAACGGCGTGTCACCTTCGTCCTGAAGGACTGCAAACCCAAGAATTTCGACGAAAGGTTCGCTTGAGAAGGTCATGTATCGTGCGTTGACTTCCCCTTCATTTCCATGGCGGTGCCATGCCCACGCGGGGAGATGCAGGCTGTCTCCAGGCCCCCAGTTGATGCGCACGCCATCTATCTCGGTCCAACCATGTCCTCCCACACAGAACATCATTGCGTCCCATGAGTGGCGATGGATTGAAGAAGTCACGCCTGGAGGAACTTCGTGTACCGCAGCATCCATAGTCCTGGTCGGCTTGTCGGCATCCGGCCCTATGTAGCCTCCGGAGAGGAGACCCCTTTCGGTGGGCTGCATCTCAACGTCCTCAACTGCGATAACGGTTCGCTGGTTCTGGCGCCAGTCCTCTATGAACTGTGCCCGACGTCTTTTCTGAACTTCATAGTGGCTCGTTGAAGTTCTCGTCACATTTGTCATTAACAAGCTCCCCTTCGTAAATCTCCGCCTACTCGTCTATGCGGCACAAATGACAACTAGATCATGCTTCAGCAGCTGGCCAGCACACATCAGAATTGAACAGGCACTAGCTTCGCGTGGAGCAGCTTCAAGCTGTTGTGCCTGATTCCGGGATTTCAATCTTATTGCAATACCTTTGCGTTGCCAGCGTCAAGTCGCCGAATTAATTTATACTTTTCTTGGGATGCCGTTTGAATTATCTCAAGGCTGCACTTCTGATAAGTCTTGCGGCGTGGAAGGTTGGCATCGGCATTCCCTCGAGTCTGCTTGGGGGTGCAGACGGCGCGAATTTAGTGACATTTTCACGCTGAAGTGGTAATAATGTTCTAGGGGGAACGCTGATCGGCTAGCAATGCCTTTAATTTGTGGGTCACTCTTAGGGGTCAGCTAAAGATATTGCAGGAGTGAAAGTGGACGAAATGCAGAAGCCAGAATCATCTGGCCTTGATCACGGCATGAATCAGATGTTCAGTCCAATAACTACCGTAAGGATTTCATCGATCATTGTTGATCGAGTGCGAGCCCTGATAAGAGAGGGCAAGTTGAAGCCTGGCGATCGACTGCCAACGGAAAGGGAATTGTGCAGTTCATTTGGCATCGGGAGGGCAACAGTTCGAGATGCGCTACGGATCCTTGAGACGATAGGCTTGATCGAAGTGCGTGTTGGTTCGCGTGGCGGCGCTTTCGTGAAGGCTCCAAGCTCTCTGCAAATTGGCGCAGGACTGAACGACATGCTTGCTGCAGCTGCTATTTCAGCTGCGGAGATTCGCGAGGCGCGATTGACCTTTGAATTGGGTTTGATTGACCTAATCTGCGAGAGGATCACTGACGAAGACATTGCCACCTTGGATGACATATGCGCCAGGGCAAAGGCGGCGGTTGAGGAAGACAACTACGGCCTCAACCATTCACTTGAGTTTCATACCGCATTTGCCAGGTGCGCTCACAATCGCGCCCTGGACATGATCATCGAGACATTCCAGATTTCACTGCAAATGTTTGAGCGTCCAGTGAAGCAGGGTGAGCCAAACCGAGGCACTCCAGGAGTGCAGGAACACCTGGACATCGTCGAAGCTATCAAGGCGAAGAATGCAACGCTGGCAAAGGCAATTATGGAGATCCATCGGAGCCGCACTCCAAAAAGGCTGAGATTGATCGCCTAAGGTCTGTGACCATTAGGTCAATCAATCTCAGTTTTGAGCTTTTCCGCCTAGCTGTTCAAACACGATTTCAGTGATCTGTATGTGAACACTGAAGCCATTTCGCGTTTGTAATCTGCTGTTCCACGCTCATCATCTTGTGGATCTACTGCATTGCGCACTGCCTCGGCAGCTCGCTGCAAGGTTGTATCATCTCCACTGCTCCCGATGAGAATGCGGGCCGCTTCATCTGCAAGAATCGGCACGGTTCCAACCCCGCAAAGCACGGCTGTAGCGGCCTCGATAGTCTTTCCGTCGGGGCCAAAGATCAGCGACGTGCCACTCCCAACGGTGGGATAGTCTCCTTCAGAAGTGGGTGTGTAACGCAAGTAAGACGACCGCTGGTTGGATCTTATGGGAATTGACACCTCGGTTACGAGTTCGTCTGGAGACAGCACAGTCTCGAGAAATCCTTCGTAGAACTCCTTGAGGGGGATCTCGCGGCTTCCAGAGGAGCTGTTGACTGAGACCGTAGCTCCGACCGCGATTAGTGCAGGAGGCAGGTCTTGTCGCGGGTCAGCGTGAGCAAGGGCTCCTCCCATTGTTGCCATCGCACGCACGCGGGCATTTCCTATGACTCCTGCGGCAGCAGAAACTCCTGGAAACAGTCTGGCAATTTCACGGTTGGCGGCAATTTCAGCCATCGTTGTCGTCGATCCAATCCTGACTGTCGTCGCGGAAGTGGAGATACCCTTGAGTTCGGACACCTTCCCCAGCCATACCACTCTGGATGGCTCGATCATTCGAGTCTTGTAAAGAAGGGCAGTCGAGGTCCCTCCGCCAAGAAAGATTGCGTCCTCTCGAGATATGTTGTCAAGCGCTTCCGACACGGAGGTTGGAATCATGAATTCAGTTGACTGCAAGGTGGTCCTCCACTGCACTTAGGATTGTTTGATAACCAGTGCATCGGCATAGGTTACCGGCCATGTACTTCTTGATCTCTTCGGCATTGGAAGCTCCAACGGACTCTATTGCTGCTGCAGCGACAATCTGTCCTGGCGTGCAGATTCCGCACTGCATCCCTTCTTCTTCCACGAAAGAATCTATGAGTTCAGGCATCTTCTCTGCAATGCCTTCAATTGTCCATACGTCTTTGTCGGCAAGAGTGCCGACCAGGCAGATGCATGAACTGACGGGTGAGCCATTCACCATTATCGTGCAAGCGCCGCACACGCCGACGCCGCAGCCCTCCTTGGTGCCAGTAAGGGACAGGCCCCTAACCACGTCAAGAGCAACAGCCATTGGATCAACGTCTAGCTCTGTTTCCTTGCCATTCAAACTGAAATTGATTTTCACTTGGATACACCTTCCTTCATAGCCCAGTAGATTGCTTCGGCCTTTACGGGAAGCTTCCTGATCCGCGCGCCAGTCGCATCCTCGACCGCATTTGCAATCGCAGCACCTGTGGGGCAGTTGGCCAGTTCACCAACGGCCTTTATATTGTTAGGGCCTACACCTTTTCCTCCACGAAGCAGCGCAGTGGTTAGCTTCGGTATGTCAGCCACGTTGGGGAGCTTGAACTCACCCATGCTCAGCGCCCAGGGCTGTCCCCCATCCTCAAGCAGATCTTCCATCACCGCGAACCCGTACCCCATCACCGTTCCACCGTCAATCTGCATTTGATGGGCTTTAGGGTTGACGATCTCTGCCACGTCGACTGCCGAGACAATCTCAAGCACTTTGAGCTGCCCAGTGGCAGGGTCCACAGCAACTCGTGCCAGCTGTGCTGAGTATGCACCGCTTGGACCATCCGAGCCTTCACTGGTGGTCACCTCGACAAGCTCCTGATCAGCCGGCATCTCCTTCCAGAGTTTTATAGCGTTTGCTACCGCCACGGTGACTCCGAGGCTCACCCTGCTTCCACCGACACCAGCATCGGTGGGAAGCAGTGACGTGGATACCTGCTTCACCTCGATCTTGTCGGAATCAATTCCAAGTCCGCTCCGAATCATCTCGCGCACCACTGTCTGTCCGCCCGCACCATTCTCAGGAATAGGTACTTCAGCAATGACCTTTCCGTTTTCACCCTTTCTAAGTCTGAGACTTGTCTTTGGAACAGCTGCCATGCTGCGAGCGTAGATGGCGATTCCCTCTCCATATAGCCAGCCCTTTGGAGCCTCTTGTGTCCTGGGTTGGCTTAAGGCAAGTGATAGTACTTCCTTGCCGCGGTTCTCCAGCCAGACTGTGCCGTATGGATTAGCATCTCCATTCGACAGAAGGTTCAGCTCGCGAATTTTTATAGCACCGATTCCAGACCGTCTGCCTAGTTCATCTAAAGCGGATTCGAATGCGAACGCAGCTTGAGGTGAGCCGGGGGCCCTCATGTGGCCCTTGGGCTGGTTATTCGTGTAGACAATTTTGGATTCTACGAAGAATTCAGGAACGCGGTAAGCGATGGCTGCGTCCACGATGCCATGGAGGTTTACGGTATTCACTGGTTTGAATCCTGCATAGGATCCACCGTCTAGAAGAGCTTCGAAGATGCCGCCGACGAGTTTTCCGTCTTTGTCAACTCCGAGGCGAACTCTGATTTCAGATGCGTGCCGGCCATCGGTTGAAAGGAGGTCTTCACTGTAGCGGAGAACCATTTTAACGGGTTTGCCTACGAGGATGGAGAGTGCAGTGCATAGTGGAGCGTCTCCAGGTGAGCCCTTGCCCCCGAAGTCGCCCCCCAACACCGTCGGCATGATTTCAACCTTTTTTGGATCTAGGCTGAATACCGCTGACAGAACGTCCCGAAGCCTGTACGGACTCTTGTTGGTGTTCCAAACGTTGAGGCTTCCGTCTGGGTGATAATCGGCTATGCACGCTTGGGGTTCGATATAGCCCTGGTGGTCGCCCGGAGTGATATATGTTTCGTCGATGATATGTGCTGCACCTCTCAGTGCGGCCTCGGCTGCTTCCCGTGAACCATGAGTGTCGATGGACTGGATATTGATCCCCATTTCGGGAGTTACCACAGCTCCCTTGTATTCCCATGGCTTTTCATGAATCAGCGGGGCGCCGGGCTT
This sequence comes from Actinomycetes bacterium, assembly GCA_021799035.1. Classification (GTDB taxonomy): domain Bacteria; phylum Actinomycetota; class Acidimicrobiia; order Acidimicrobiales; family Acidimicrobiaceae; genus SCQM01. The sequence continues at coordinate 6,276 of JAJZBG010000052.1, forward strand.
TATTGCATCTCTTGCTGTAGCTACCACTGGCAACTCTTTATAAGTGACATCGATTAGTTCAGCAGCAGCTTCCGCAATTTCCCTAGAGGTTGCAACGACCGCTGCAATTGGGTCCCCAACCCTACGTACGCGTTCTTCAGCCAGGATTGGAACATCGAAGACCCTTCTACCATAGAGGTTTGCTCCTCCGGGAAGATCTTTTGAAGTGAACACTCCAAGTACGCCTTCAATTTCCTTCGCTACAGAGATGTCGATGTCCTCAATCAGCGCTGACGGATAGTCGCTTCTCTTTACGGCGGCAAAGGTCATCCCTTCAAGCACCACGTCGGCAGTGTACTTCGCTGCCCCCGTGGCTTTTGCAACTGCGTCTATTCGACGTTCTGACATGATCCACCCTTTTTTAATGCCATCTTTATGTAACTCATTAAACTGCGAACCCGACAAAACCAGCCGGTGAGCATGTTTCATTACGGGTCATTTTCACTGAGAAGTCCCCGAACTGCGTTGGCTGAAGCTAAGACTCAGCCGAGCGTCAGTCACGTCACTACAGTATCAGAACAAGCGAAAGTAGTGATCGAAACCTGCTAGATAAAGGCAATTCAAGGACAACTTGCGGACTCCCCCTTTTTGCCAGCGGCGTTTCAAGTAATCCTCTTGGCCGACCGTCAGCAATCTTTCTTCCCCGGCTAACTTGACAATATACAATCCCCTGGTTCGGGAATGCGCTTCATCGCGAATATCAAAGAGTAAATCTTTGTACCCGTCCTCCACGAGGCCTTTTCGGCAATTTGATGCGCTATTACGAGGATTTCGCAAGAACGTGATCAATAAACAGCTGGCCAACGCTCATATCATCAGGAAACAGGAAGTGACTCTTGTTTCTCTAGTTTTTTCCATAAGTGAACACTATGCGTTCTTCGTTGCTACGAGTTGGATAGGTCGTGATGAAAAAGACCTTCAATGTCGAGGATCTGGCTTATGAGCCCCTGGTCGTAGGACTGCTCGATGAACCACTTCAGGTTTTCTCTGTTTCTACCTAGGCCGTTAGGCCAGATCTCATCACTGAGCTGGTTGTTCTGGTTCTCGGATGCTTGCCGACCCCATGCAAGGAAAGACCAATTAGGATCGTCCCAGCGCTCTCGGGCAATTTCCCAAGACGTCTCGAATGCATTGAACAGTTCCTGCGGCAGGTGAGGGAACTCCTTTATGACATCGTCACGTATCGCAATTACATGCATGATTGGGAAGTATCCGAATTCTTTGAAGTACCGGATCTCCTGTTCTTTGGGATCATGGAGCAATCTGACAAGTTCGCGGTTCTGCAAAAACGAATGCGACGGGTGGGGAATCATGATTGCGTCAAGCTTTCCTCCCATGATCGCACCTAGAAGGCTTTCTCCAGGCGCGAGGCGCTCCAGTTTTGCGGTCCCGTCTGCCTGGAATGATCTCGTTTCATCTCTCTGCGTCACCCAAATAATGTCTCTCCACGGAACGCTAAATGCCCGGCCTAGGTCGGCCTTTGCTAACACTGACAGTGTGGTTTGAAAGGTATTCAGCCCAACTTTTTTGCCGCGCAAATCTGTTGGCGAGGAGATTCCCGAGCCCTTCTTTACCCACATTTGAGACATGCTGAACAGTCGCCTTGGAAAGATGGGTATGGCCGTGAATGGAGCACCCTGGTCTTTAGCCATTAGAAATGATGACAATGACACTTCCGCGATGTCGAATTCCTGCGCGTTCAGCATCCGTTCGTGGCGACCAGTGCCGTGGCGCCCCATCACGCTCTGACCAACTTCGAGAACCTCGAGAGGGACTCCGGGAATGGTTACCGTTCCCTCTAGCAAAGGCAGATGTCGATCATAATTCGCAAGCGCAAGGGTGAGTCGGCGATCCTTGGGTAAAGGACTTTCCGTTATCATTGCATTATCCCCCTTAGACGAGTCGATGCGCGTATAAGATTCTTGGCCTGTTCATACCTGGGCCCACTTTGTTGTTGCATCTACTTTTTTGTTCCCGGTGCTTCTTCAGATCTTTGAGTGGTGAGTGAGTTTCTTAAGGCTCAGGGACCACGACCGTCGTCAGCCGCTATGACACGTCTTGCTGATAGTCAGCGTCAGACACGGCCTGACTCCATGCAGTATTACCCAGTGAGATAGCCTTGTGCGTCATGTAGGACTGATTTGTGGCTCCATGCCAGTGGAGTTCTCCAGCAGGCACCCATACAGTGTCACCTGCTCGAATTACTTGTTTTGATTGGCCATCTGACTGGGTCCATCCCTTTCCGGCAAGGACTAGCAGGATCTGGCCGTTCTCGTGGCTGTGCCAAAATGTCCTTGCTCCCGGTGTGAAGCAGACATTAGTCACGGCCGCCCCATCTGTGTATTCCATGGTTACATAGGTGAAGACTTCGCCAGTGAAAGTCGAACCGCCTCGGCCGCTCCCTCCTGGTTCGTCAACGGGGGAAACTATTTTCACATTGTGCTCCCTTCTGTGGATGGTCGCAACGGGGGGCCTGTGTCGAACTCCTGACTGACCGTACTCGATCTTCAGTAGAAAACATTTCGCGGTAAAAGACCAGCGGTCGCCGTTGCGTAATTCCAACACCTTATCAAGATCGACTGTTGTTCGTAAAAGGTGAACCGCATAACTGAGTTGCGCACACGTGACTGTCTGGCTTAAAGGTTCAGTCGATGGTACTGCAACGCCAGCGACTTCCTTCTCAGGATCCAGCTCGATTCGGCTGCCCCAGAGCGCACGACGGTTTGCGTTCCAGAGAAGACCTTTGCCTCGGCAAAAGTCTTCTCTGTGGTCTGGTGGTCCTATCTGCTAGAGCAGATAGGACCACCTTCGCGCTGCGTTCTCTCGTACTTCTCTGGGCGGTGCATTCACCTCGGGGAACTTGTCACGCCAATCCCACGGCTTTGTAGCATCGATCAGCGCCCTTGAGGTGGTGAAGTCGCCCCTCTCCTTCTTGTCAGGAGGTATGATCGGATCGAGGGGGGTGCTCCATGCTCCGTGGATGAAATCAATGTGGACTGCAGGATCACATCTGGTGCACATCGCCCAAAGCACCTCTTGCATGTTGGACGGGTCTATGTCATCGTCTACAACAACCGTGTACCGCCCCGCATAGGCAGATGAACGTGTTTGGGACGCTAAGTGAAGGACCTGCTTGGCATGACCTGGGTACCTTTGCTTAATGGAGATCACGGTGAAGAACCGGGTTCCACCAACCTCGTGCTGCCAGGCACCCAGCACATCGGGAACTCCTAATTTGTCAAGTTCATCCCTAAGGAGTGCAGACCTCATCACCGCGCGTGCGCGCCCCATCTCCTCCGGAGGTTGTGCTGGCGGAACGCCGACAATTATGGGGTTGTTCCTGTAGTAGAGCGCCTCTACTTGTAGCGTGGGTTCTACCCTGCTGGCGGAGCCGTAATATCCGGTCCACTCTCCAAAGGGGCCTTCGGTCATTAGCCTCTCTGGATCAGCAAACCCCTCGACAACAATCTCAGCATTGGCAGGAATTGGCAAACCTGTCACGGGGCCTTCTATTACCTCAACAGGGGCACCTCGCACTGCACCGGCCCACTCATACTCGCAAACCCCCAAAGGCACTTCTGTGCATGACCCCAGGAACTGCAGCGGGTCGCCTCCGAATACCATCGCAACCGGACATTTCTCACCCCGGTCGAAATACTTCTGCCGATGCATGCGGCCATGCTTACCCGGTGATATGTAGTAGCCAAGTGTGTTTCTGTCGTGAACCATTACCCGGTAGGTACCCAGGTTTACCCAGCCATCCTCCGGATCGCGAGTTATATCGAAAGACCCTGTTCCGATGTAACGGCCCCCATCTAGGGCATGCCACATTGGAGTTGGAAAGATTGTCATGTCAACATCTTTTCCCCGAAAGACATTCTCCATGACCGGACCATCGGTGACAAATTTGGGAGGCATGAACTGAAGACCCTTCAACTTTTGTCGCCAGGCGTCCGAGAGTGGGACCTTGCTCAATCCCGTCGGCAGTCCAAGTGTCAACGCGACCCTGTCGGTATGTCCAAAGCTATTGACCAATATGCGAAATGTCGGATCATAGCCCGGAATCTTGTCAAAGAGTACTGCTGGTGACTGATCGATGTGCTGGAGATAATCGGCTACTTCGCCTATTTCAGAGTCAGTATTTGCGCCCGACACACGACGAAGTTGTCCCATTGAGTCGACAGCTTCCAACCATTCGCGAAGGCTGGTCTTTTCCGAGTTGTTCCGAGATTGTTTTGTCCGCTGCTCTGTGAGTGCCATAGTCTTCTCCCTTTTTCTTTGCTGGTTCATTCAAACTGGAAATCTTGTGGGGCTTACAACAGCTATGTTTTCGCGCTACGGCGCACCAGCGCGGTAGCGCGGTTCTTGCCCAATTTCTGTCGGTTATTTGAGGTAGGACAGTATTGCGGATCCCTGGGAAATGGCGGAAGTCACATCCGATGCAACCTGGGGACCGCTGACGTATCCGAGTGGTTCACTCTCGTTGTTGGCCTTGGAAACAGTCGAAGGATCTGACAGCGCCTTCTTGAAAGCGCTCCGTAGAGCCGAGAGTCTTGCGGCTGGGATGCCCGGGGGACCCGCCAGGTCAAAATCGAGATTACTCAAGGCCAGAACCTCCTTGATTGCGGCTGTCTCCGACGATGTCAAGCTTGCGCCGTTCATTGCGCTGCTTAGTGTCGTGGCGTTCCCCACCGCCTGCTTCAGGGTGCTAAGCGTTGGCTCTGAGGTGACCAGAAGTGCCTTTGCCTGACCACCACGCAGCATCGACAGGAACGGCGGTAGGTTTTCAAAGAGGAACTGGCCATCATTTGCCAAGAGCCCTTGTTTCAGTGCTGAGGACGTTCCGTATCCTGTGATAAGCCTGTAGGGGACATGGAATGCGCCAAGTACTGTCTTGTTGAAAAGGTCCCCTAGGCTGCCGCTGGTATCAAGTACCTTTATTGGACTTTTTACCTTCAGTAGCTGGGAAAAGCTGCTCACTCCGGAATTTGGAGATGTGATGAAAACGTCAGGTGAAGTCCCCATCTGGCCGATCCAGCTCAACTTGGTCAGGTCGAAATTCTGTCCCGGCTTCTTCTGAATAAGGCTTCCGATATCGGCGCTCGTATCAATCATGCCAAGTGTCAACCCATTGGGTGCTGCTGCTGCCATCTGGTTTGTTCCGACGATTGTGGCAGCGCCGGGTACGTTCTCCACATTGACCGTGGCTCCAAGATCTTTGCCCAGTGCCGGCGCTATGATCCTGGCATAGAGATCAAAGTCTCCTCCAGGAGAGTCCGGTGCGATGATGGTTATTGTCTTGCCTTTGAAGTAAGCCGCAGCTGAAGCTGTTCCCGACGCTGAGCTAGATGTGCTGGATTTTGACGAGCTTGATGTGGAACTGGAGCCACATGCTGCAAGGACGACTCCCGCAACTGCCGTTGCAATTGCCGCATTTAGAACTTTCTGACGCGTGCTTTTGCCGCGCCCCCCAATGATCTTCATACTTGCTCCTCACTTGAGCTTTTGAGTCCGCGTCAATTCCGGACCTTGCCCCCTCACTAAGCATCACGATCATAACATGATAGTTATGAAACGTCGTTCCAATCTCAAAAAGCCTGCACATACGTCCCAAATGCCAGCCCGGGCTCCCAAAGGCGAGCACTCTCTGTCCCTCTTCAACCGCATAGCTCTGCTGAGTCAGATCCCGAATGGAGCTGTTCGCAGAGCCTCCATTGCTGCAGCAGATCCACTAAGTTCAACTTGTGCTGCGGTCTTCCTTCCGGTTAGATAAAGAGCCAGCTCTCCAGGTCTCCCAGCAAGTGTTGCCCACGGCTGCCCGGGGCGTACCACATGTTCGCGCTCTCTGGCTTCGTCTGTCCAAATCATGCGGAGGCCAATGGGTCTCGAAGATCGCGTCAATAACCTCCCAATCCGTCCCAAGAGATTCCATAGAGCGTCATCGAGCCGCTCGGTTTCCGCTGCGACACGAGGTGAGTTGTCTCCAGCTCCTCTTCGCACGTCTTCATGGTGAATGTAATATTCCAGGAGGTTTACAACCCGGTCAAACGGTCGCAGTGGTGCTGGCGGCCCTTTTCGCACCGCCTCGACGAGTTCCGGGAATGGTAGTTGCGACAGGCGTTCAGTTGTTCTGTGCAACACAGATGCAAACGGTCCTCCGAGCAGAATGCCGGGTGCGGCGAGCGGCTTTCTTTCGCGCACGTATAGATGGATGACCAGGTCGGTCGTATTCCAGTCCCCACATAGCGTTGGGGCAGTTGGACCATAGTCGAGCATGAGCTCGCAAAGGGATTGACGCTCGATTTGCTGAAGACTTGGCAGTGTCATCTCTGTTCTCTCGGGTCCAATAAGGAGCCATAAACGCCCTAGTAGT
>JAJZBG010000053.1 GCA_021799035.1 Actinomycetes bacterium
CACTTAACCAAGCGCTTCGGTGATCGTGTTGCTTTTGATGACGTGTCCTTTGAAGTCGGTTACGGTGAGGTCTTTGGCTTTCTTGGTCCCAACGGCGCAGGTAAGACAACGACGGTAAGAACTCTCGGCACTCTGCTCACTCCGACATCTGGGTCGGCAACCGTGGCGGGAATCCCACTGAGCACAGAGAACGGTCCAGCTATCCGGAAGCTGATCTCGATCATGCCTGAATCTCCAGGGCTCTATCAGCGCCTGACTGTAACCGAGAATCTCGCCTGCTTTGCTGGACTATACGATTTGCGTGACGCGAAAGAACGTATCGACGGCGCTTTGCGCTCGGTCAACCTTACTGAGCGCGCAACAGACCTGTGCGGCGCACTTTCGAAGGGTTTGCGCCAGAGAGTGGCGCTTGCGCGATCTCTACTCAATGACCCAAAGATCCTTTTCCTTGACGAGCCCACTTCAGGACTTGACCCGGTGGCCACCCGAGACGTGCACGAGCTCATCACATCGCTTCGTGAGCGAGGTGTGACAATCTTTCTGACGACACACCGTTTGGAGGAAGCCGAACGACTTTGCCATCGCGTGGCAATCTTGAATAGGACTATTCAACTCGTGGGTCGACCGGACGAGCTTCGACAGCAACTATTCACTAGAAGCCTGGAAGTTCGCATCCGAGCAGCTTTGGGTGATCCCGGCCAGGTCTTCAATGGGTTGCCCGGTATCAAGGCTTGGGTTCAACAGTCCTCCGGCTTTTATGTGTTGACAGTATCAGATCCCGATGCCGCAGCTCCCGGCGTAGTTCGTGCTTTGGTGAATTCAGGGGCTGACGTTCTCTCGATAGCCGAGTCCCGCCATTCGCTCGAGGAGGTCTACCTCGAACTCGTCGAGGAGGATGTGGAGGCGAAGAGGCAATGAGCTTGAGTTGGAGACGCATAGGCGCAATCTTCTCTAAGGAGCTCCGGGACTATCGGCGCAACCGATTCGTCATTCTCACGATGGTGTTCTTTCCGCTGCTCTTCGTGATATTGCCGACGATTCAAATCTTGCTCATCAACGCATCTGCCAGCAGCGCCAAGCTCGATGCACATATCGGGCTTTCGTTGCTGTACATGCTCATGATTCCTGCCATGGTGCCGTCGGTGCTCGCCGCATACTCCGTGGTTGGTGAACGCGAGCAAGGCACCCTCGAGCCGATTCTGACTACCCCAATTAGCCGTGAGGAATTTCTGATTGGCAAGGCCCTCGCCGTGCTCGTCCCCACCCTGGGAATCGCTTATGTTGTATTCGGCATCTTCCTTGGTGTTTCGGCCCTATTCGCCGAGCCGGGAGCTGCTTCAGCCATATTTAAGGACTCGCATCTGCTCGTTCAGTTTCTGTTTACGCCGCTTTTAGCAGGCTGGTCGATCTGGGCCGGTATCGCAATATCCGCACGCTCGCTTGATGTGCGCGCTGCCCAGCAACTCGGTGTTCTTGCCAGCCTCCCTCCGCTTGGCATCGTCGCGTTGATGTCTTTCAACGTTATCGTCCCCACCCTGGGACTGGCACTGGGACTTGCCGCTGCGCTGCTGTTGGTAGATGTTCTCGGATGGAGGGCAGTGGCTGCAATATTCGACAGGGAGCGGCTTGTCGCCGGCAAGCAAACTTGAGCATTCAATCATGGGCCGGCGACAGGTGCACATAGCAGAAAAGAAGGGAGTCGAATGATGTCGGGAACGCTTACTTTGACGCGAAGGACGATTGGCGTGGACGTTCGGCGTGGCACATACGAGGTTTTCATCGATGGCGTGCAAGTCGGCTCCTATGAATTACATGAGACATTTGAAACCCAAGTCGCACCTGGGCGCCACAGCCTTCAAATTCGGGGAGGGCGATACTCGAGCCAAAAACGCTCATTTGAGATCGGTGACGGACAGACCGTCAGCTTCAACTGCAGTAGCAAGAGGTTCTTGCCACTCTGGCTGGCGTCGTTTGCAATTCCGAGCCTGGGACTCAAGATCCACAGGCTCTGACAGCTTTGCTAAGCGATCTGGGAGATCAGCTGGACCCACACCAGAGTCACTGGTCACCGATAGATCACCTAGTTCGCTCTCCTGTAGGCTCTCACCGCTAGTGGAACGAAAACGGCAGCTATGCCCACCAGCCATACAACGCTTTGCCAGGCATGTAGAGCCAACGGTCCACCAAGAGCCAGTGCCCGCATTTCATCGATGACAATTGTGACAGGCTGATTGTTAGCGAATGCCTGCAACCAGCCTGGCATGGACTGTACAGGCACAAAGGCAGCACTCACAAAAGTCAGTGGGAAAAGCCACACCAGGCCGAAGGAGCCTACTGACTCCTCGTCTTTTATCGCTAGTCCCACATAGGCGCTAACTGTGCAGATGACAACGCCGAAGGCAACGCCGAAAATCATCATAATTACTGCGGGCAGCACTCCGTTGTTGAAGCGAAAGCCGACTGCATACCCAACTCCGAGAATCACAAGCACTGTCACCGTCAGTCGAAGAGTGTCTGCCGCAAGCCGTCCGAGGAGAACTGCCGAGCGAGCCATCGGCATCGCCCTGTATCGATCGATGACACCTTTTTGCAGCTGCCTTGCCAGAGAGATGGCTGTTCCAAAAGACGCGAAGGCTGCAGACTGTGCAATGATCCCCGGCATCAGAAAGTTCACGTAGCCACCGGGCACGTGCACCGGAATTGCTCCGCCGAAGACGTACCGGAAGAGCAGCACGAACATTATCGGCTGAATGATTGTAAAAAAGATGAAAGCGGGATTGCGAAACCAAACCAACAGATCGCGGTGCGTCAAGGTCGCTGCGTCGGAAAGCCCTAGCTTGAACCTTTTTGCGGCAGGCGGGTTTGGGATGTGAAGGGCTTCCAGAGGTTGCATTTCAGAAACAGTCATTGTGGCTCCTAACGATTCCGGGGGCCGGCTTTGCGCCTGCTGCGGGATGTGGCTTGCTCAGGTTCTTCAGCGCCATGGCCTGTCAGGGCCAGGAATACGTCATCCAAGGAAGGGCGGCGAATGCCGAGATCTTCTGTATGTATTCCGATTGCATCTAGTCGCCGTACCGTTTCGACGAGCGAATGCGAGCCGTTGTCGCCGACACGCAGGCTGACTCTGGAGCTTTCCGGATCGATCTGGGGCTCGGCTTCAGAGAGTGATCCAACTGCTTCTGCGGCTTCTCCGAGGCGTTCGCGGTCGACGACTTCAAACTCGACAACATCGCCGCCGATCTTATTTTTCAGCTGCCGTGCTGTACCTGCTGCGATGACCTGCCCATGGTCGATGACTACGATCTCGTCGGCTAGCTCGTCAGCTTCCTCAAGGTATTGGGTGGTAAGGAGTAGCGTAGTTCCGGTCGATACCAGATCGCGAATCACTTCCCACATGCCAAGCCGGCTTCGCGGGTCTAGTCCGGTGGTCGGCTCGTCCAGAAACAGAACTTGAGGGAGCGCGACCAGACTCAGTGCCAGGTCGAGCCGTCTCTGCATTCCTCCTGAATAGCCTTTGGCAGGCCTGTCTGCGGCATCGAGAAGGTCGAAACGTTCTAAGAGTTCGCTTGCTCGTTTTGTTCTTGTGGACGGGTCTATGTGGTAGAGGCGGCCCATGATCTCGAGATTTTCACGGCCAGTCAGTTCTTCCTGGATGGCGGTGGATTGACCAGCCAGCCCTATGATTTCTCGGACTGCGGCCGGTGATCGCAGGGCATCTCGGCCCTCGACCAAGACTCTACCCTTATCCGGCCTTAGAAGGGTTGTGAGAATCTTCACTGCAGTGGTTTTGCCAGCACCGTTGGGTCCCAGCATTCCGAGGACCTTGCCTCTTTCGACAACGAGGTCGATTCCGCGCAACGCTTGAACCTCGCCGAAGGATTTGTGTACATTCTCGACAAAAATTGCAGGACCGTTCCATGTTGTGCTGCTCTTGGGCGAGTTCACGATGCCACCAATCCGACTTCCGAAAGGCTGTCGATGGAATAGCCTGTTTGTCTAGTCACGATTTGTCCTTCCTGAGACTGGAACACAGCGACACCATCGCTAAATAACTGATACGGTAAGATGTCGCAGTGTAAGGCAGTCCCGGACTCAGAAGTGATTCTTATATTTATCAAGGGTAGCTTGACATCTATGGATGTGTCAAGGCATTCTTAACTTATGAACGACTCTCAGAACAGCGAATCCAGGACCATCCCGCCGCTGATGTCTGCGGCCTGGGAGAGTGCCACCTCCGATCCGGACCCCCTCGTGGCTCTAGGTGCCACTAGGGCGCTTGCGGGGCTTCTGTCGACATGGGAGGCGAAACTGGCAATAGAGGCCATGGCTAGTGGGGCTACCTGGGAGGCGATCGGCACCTCTCTCGGCGTGAGCCGCCAAGCCGCATGGGAGCACTTTCACGACTACGTGGCGGAGTTCAAGCATCAGGTGAAGGTCGAGGCGCGCGCTCTCAGGGAACGCCATCGTCAAGAGATGCTCGACTTTCGAGATGAGGTGAAGCGAAAGGCAAAAGAGTATCGCCGGCCGAGGTGATTAGCGTCGGGGCTGCCATTCCTGGTCTCACAAGACAGACTATTTCTGCTGCAGTTTTTTGCCAAGATTGCGACGAATCCTGCGCTGTCCCCAATGTTCTCGGAGACGGCTTCTGCTCCAAAGATGTCAGAGCTGGGTGGCAACGTCAGGGTGCAGCGCTGGTCCACCGCTGCCAGTCCTGCCTGATCGAGCAGCAATTCCACCTCTCGTATAGTAAAGAATTGGGCATGGCTGTAGGTGGGGTGCCCCTCTTTACCCTTGCGCTGGTACAGATCTGCCCAGGGTGTTTCGCGGGGCATGAAACCCAGGACGATTCCACCTCCTTCCTGCAGCACTCGCTGAACTTCATTTAGAGCAGCTACAGGGTTCGCGAGAAAGCAAAGTGTCATTGCCATGAGAACGGCGCCAACTCGTTCGCTGGCAAGGGGGAGATCCTCTCCGGATCCCGCAACGGCTATTATCCTGCGGCGTTCCGCGATTTTGAGAGCTTCGAAAGAGGGATCAAGTCCAATCGATATGCCAAGGGCTTGAGCAAATCTCCCCGTGCCAACCCCTATCTCCACCCATGGCTTGGGAAGTCTCCTTAGCAGCTGCTCGACCGCCTCTTTCTCACTTTGAAATAGTGCTGCTCCTCTTGCTGTTGCATACCAGTCGTCGTAAGCTAGCGCTTCAGCTCTGGCGGGTATGAAAGAGCGTTTGGACTCATTGTCGATCGCTGATGACCTTTGAAAAGCCTTCTTTGACACCAATCTAGATTCTCTCGCTTGTTGTGTCCTATGTCTAGTTGATCTGAAACCGGCGAAGGATCAGCTTATGATGGCTGGACCACAATGTGGACGCGGGATGGAGGTAAGGAGACTCCGGTTTAGCCAAAAGAGCGTCAAAGGTGAGTTATCTTTGTGTGAGCAGTCTTGAATGGCACCTAGGGGATCGAGGTGCGCAGCAATGCTGACGATCGCATAAGGTGTAGCGAAACGCTGGTTGAGAGGTTTACAGGTGGAACTCGACAATGTTGGGTTGCGCCGTTTCCCAAAAAGGGTTGTTGACCGTCTTGTCGCAGAGGCTTGGCATCAAGGAAGGCGATTCACATGGATGATGCACCTGAACTGATTGATAATAGGATCGCGGAGTTGGGTGACTGGCGGGGGAGAGCACTAAGTGAAGTGCGAAGAATCATTAGAGAAGCCGACCCTGAAATCGTAGAGGAGTGGAAATGGGTGAAGCCGACGAATCCAGGCACTCCGGTTTGGTCTCACAACGGAGGCATATGCACTGGTGAGACCTACAAGAACGCGGTCAAGTTGACCTTTTTCAAAGGAGCTGCTTTATCCGATCCGACCGGTCTTTTCAACTCCAGCCTTGAGGGCAAGGTGAGGCGTGCTATCGATATTAGAGAAGACGAGAAGATTGACGAAGCGGCGCTCAAGGACCTGATTCGCCGAGCTGTAGCACTAAACAAGGAGAAATAGGCCCTCCGTTTGCACGCACCAAGGCCCCAATGCCCTTGTTAGAGGTCGCGTTGGAGTAAAGGAACCTTGCCGTACCACCGATCAAAAGGATGGGGCCAAGCCGGTTTGTGAGGGCGGGAAGGTGTACCATTTTTTGGGAGAGTGCATTCAGCCAGGTGAACACTAGCTTTGACCCGGTGCTTGACTCTGGTCTCCGTGGTTTTTTATATGCGTTTGGACTTAGGTTGCGATCTCATGCCCGGTGAGATGAATTTCCGTGACTGAATGGAGCATCGAGAATCCCGCAAATGGTCGGGGCGACGGCGCATGATGAGCGGTTCAGGTTCTCACTGGCCAACTGGGGGGCAAAGTGCAACCTGCGCATCGTTTGTGTAGCGCCACTCTCGGAGGTCGCGGTCGTAATCTTTCTTATTAGAAGCCGCCTTTACCAGCGAGTTAATGGAATTCCAGAAAATTCTTAGAGATATTTCATAGTTCTCCTAGCTGGTTCTATTTAGATGGCTGGTGTAAAAGATCGCTGAAAGGAGCCCTGTATGGTTTCCGATGGACATCCGATCGGATCTTTGCCAGTTGCGAATGCGGCTGGCCCAGTTGCTAGCCAGCACGTCCTCTGTCGAAGCTGCGCCTAGGAAAAATTCTGCTTCATCTTTGATCCGATAACCTGCCCGCACGAGTGACCTGCCTTACAGGGCTGCGCCGTCGTGAAGAGCCATTTTCCGGCATTTCGAAATTTTTCGAGATGGCCTGGAATTCCGACTCTCAACGGGGGAGACAAGTTTAGAGAGAAAGCCGTTTGAGTAATGTGCTAGCGCGGCCTGCTTCGCAGTTGCCGCAATTCACGGACGGTTCACGACAGTGGACCAGAGCGGTCCGGGTTCTGGGAAAGAGCTACGCTCTTGACGGGCTGAGGGGCTTGGCTTGGTGCTTGGTGTTCCTCGGTCACGTGCAGCCCTTTAGGCTGTTCGATCCTGCAGATACGGGAATGTTCATCTTTTTTGCCCTGAGCGGATTTCTCATCACTCAGCTTGCGGTTGATGAATTCGCACGCAAGGGCTCCATAGACATGAGAGCCTTCGTTCGGCGGAGAGTTGTGCGCCTCGTCCCAGCCTTGGTAGTTTTTGTGGGGCTGTGGCTTGTCGTAGCAGCGTCTTTTATTGGTAGTCCGTGGCTCACTACGGTCCCTCAGGGAGGGCCCAGCAGAGTTATGAGTTTGCCTGCGGCATTTGAAGGTGTCGGGGTAGCCCTTGCCTACGTGATGAACTGGTTCGAGATTGAGAAGCTGTTCTCCACATATGTGCCTCTTGGGCACATATGGTCTTTGGCGGTGGAGATGCAGTTCTACATCCTTTGGATATCCCTATTATTACTCATTCTCCGTTTTGGACGCCGAGCTGCACTGTGGGTGGCAATTATTGGGTCGGCCATGGCAAGCTTCGAGGCTCTGGTTCTAATGCATTACGGAGCTCATTGGCTGAGGGTCTACATGGGTACGGACACAAGAGGTGGTGCCCTGCTTGGTGGAGCTGCTGCCGCACTGTTTTGGTCTGACTCCAGGATCTGCCTGAAGGGCTCGAGATTGTTCTCACTTGCCGCCCTCTTGGCTGGCATCTCAATGATCTGGTCGATTTACTCTCTTGCCGGGCCGGAATCCGCCGTCTCGCAGGAAATTGCGTGGCCAATTACAGCTTTAGCCGCTTCTGTCATGACAATGTATCTTGTAGACCGGCCTGCTTCATGGCTGTCGCGACTGATGTCAAGAAGGACCATCCGGTATCTGGGGAAGAGGTCTTATGCCCTATATTTGTGGCACTATGTCTGGTTAACCTGGTTCAGGGACTTGGGATTCGAAGGTGTAGTAGCTGCGCTGGTGATGTCCCTGCTAAGCGCAGAGTTGTCGTGGCGGCTGGTCGAGAAGCCTGCCAGCCGTTGGAGAGCACCTGCTTTGCAAAGAGCCACCTGACCTTTGAGCGGTGCAGCTATGAACTCATGAAAGGTGATTGAAGAGACTTGGAACTGGCTCACATCTTGAGGAACCCGAGACGCTTGCCGAGAAGCATCCGATGTGCCCGCTCGCCCTCGAAGCAAGTTCGGGTGCGAGGAGTCTCGTCAACTGAGGTCTTCTCCTGGTGCGCGCCAATGTGGGAGGGTTACGTGGGTGGTCTTTGCCGAGTGTTGATTCACGTTGCCTTCCTCTCCACGGATAAATCCGGGGGCTTGCAGGTTTGGTTCGGTCAGGGGGTCACTTGTTGGTGAGGATTTGCATGCGTCAGAGACACTCTTCAGCGGTGGCTTGCCAACCAAGTCTTATCAGAGTCTTGTCGGCAGTCACTGCAATATTTGGGCACTGCGCCCTTTGAGTAAACTTAACGCGTGACAAAGGACTTGATCGTGCGGACCGCATCTCAGTTTGACATCGAGAGATGGCTGGCCCTTTTTGAGGCAGTTGCTGCGGAAGGCAAGTGGATCGGTGCAGAGTCGCCTGTAGACAAGGACGAACGGCGAGAGATCTTCGACAGGATTGTGAATTCCTCCGATGCCGTAGTGCTCATTGCGGAGGTCGATGGACAGCTGGTCGGGGTACTGAACGGGCGAATCCATCGTGGCGTGGTGGACTTGGGCTTGATTGTTGACAAAGGTTGGCGGGGGAAAGGAGTCGGATCTCGACTCATAAGAACATGCTTGAGCTGGGCTGCTGACCACCGAGCACACAAAGTCTTTCTTGAGGTATGGCCGCATAACACCGATGCAATCGCGCTTTATCATAAGTTCGGATTCGTTGAGGAGGGAAGGCTGCGTCGGCATTACCGGCGTCGTAATGGGGAATTGTGGGATGCAGTTCAGATGGGTCTTGTCCTCGACCTCACTTCTCCGGGGTCACCGTACCAAGAACTTTCTCCTCCACGTGGTTAAAGCTGGGGGCTTCCCGCCCAAGCTCGGCGAAGAGTAAGCCCGGATCTTTTTGAACCCTGGCGGCCAAATAACTGTGACAGAAGTTCTGGAGTGAATTGAACGGTACCGAAGAAGCGCACCCGTCGCGGAGTGGACGATCCAAGAGCGGCACATCGTTTGCGTGGGATCTACCGGCCAAGTTGTCGAGATTCAGGGCTTGTTGAGGGTCGTTTACTTTCAAGTGCAGGTTTGGAGATCCATAGAGTTCGTTGGCTGGGGGATGTGTCAAAGGTATGGGGGGTATACGGGGTAAACCCACTGTGGTATTTCGGATATTCGTACAGAGGTATCGCGGATAACAGCGGTTTCTCATCTTGGTAAATTGTTCAAAGTTCGTTGAGAAGGTTGCCTCGTTTGAATTGCTTAGCGAGAAACCCTTGGATGCGAGAACCTTCTTCAGACAGGGGGCATGGTCCTAGCGCCCCAGTTCCCATACCCCCTGTCTGAATTTCAGGCCTGTGGCTGCCGCGACCCCCTGTGTCAGCCACAGGCATATGCGACTTGCCGCGATCTACAGACTCTTGGTTTCGTGAGCATCTTCATTGCATTGACTTCTGGAACTCCCATCTTCGAAATGATTTTCGTCGTGAGGCAGATTTCCGGCGCAATTTCTCGACAACGGTTTCCAGGCGACAAATTCAGGGCCCTAGCCTTGATGATCTGAAACTTAGCGGTTAGCCGCGACTAACCGTTGAGCTTTTTGATGTCAATGCCAATTGCCGTAGCCGCACTCGGCCACCTGTCTGCAGCACAGCAGTGCGGTATATGCGAGCTGCGAAAAGGGCGACGAAAACGGTGCAAGCAATACAAAGTGCAACTGACAAGAGAAATTGCCACCAGGTCGCTTGTCCGAACCCAACCAGCGTTGGCATGGCAAACGGCGCAGTAGGCGGCAAGTAAGCGAGGACTTTCACCAGCAACGAAGCGCTGCCAGAGCTGACCCCGATTAACGAGACTATGTAGCCGAGGAGCAAGGGTATGCTGAGCGGAAGTACCAAGCTTTGGACCTGGTCCTGACGCTCAGCCATGGAGCCAGCTGCGGCATACACCCAGCTGTAGAAGGCGTACCCTAGAACCAGCCAAACTAGCGTGGCTGCCGCTACGAGCGGAGCGCTGCCATGCACCAGGTTGGATCCAACTGCTGCGCCGAGAATGAGCGCAAAGATCATGAGCGCTGCTGCCTGCGTAAGTGCGACTGCACCAATTCCGATGACCTTGCCTGCGAGTAGCTGGATAGGTCGTACCGTAGCGAGCAGCACTTCCACCACTCGGCTTGCTTTCTCTTCCATCACCCCCATGAGCGTCCAGGTGAGGTATTGGTTAAGAACTATGAATATGAAGATGACGCCAAGAAGCGCAGTGGTTTCTGATGTGGTGTTACGTGCCTTAGCAGGCTTGATGCTCTCAATTGGCAAGGGTTTTGCTCCGGCTAGGATAGCCGCCTGGTCGGACGTTAATGCCGCTTGCGCGTAGGCCTGTTGTTCCCCCAGGCTAACCGATACCACTTGGATGAAGCGCGCACTTGGAGATGTGTCGGTCGATGAAATTGGATTTTCAAGAATTATCCTCTCGGTCCCGTACAAGACCATGTCAATCCGGCCAGCATTGAGTTCGGCCCGCGCCCGAGACAAATTCGGCTCGCCGACGAGCTCTACGGTCAATCCTGCATTTTTTGCAAAATTCGAAAGCTCCGTATTCAGCTGTGGCGATCCCGCTACCACACCGATCCTGGAAGTTTGTGCAGTTCCGCCACGAACTGCCGGTATTAGAATGGCGGCAGCGACTGCAGCGAACAGTATTGCGGTCACGACCCGAAATACCTTGCCGCGAAGGCGTTCGCGGATCTCTCTTCCTGCGATCAGACCGGTGTCGCCGAGTATCTTTTTATCGTGTTCTCGGGCAGATAACTTGCCGAGAAACGACAACGACGAGCCCCTTCTATGACGGAAACCTAAGCGGATAATGAGGACGATCACCAAAGCTGCGATGATGACTGGCAAGTGCTTCATCGAGCTACCGCCTCTCGAAATACCTCTGAAAGGCTGCGCCTTTCAGAGACGAATTTGGTGACCCGACCAGCTGTGCGCGCAGCATCCAAGACAATATCGCTTTCTGCAGAGTCATCGAGGATAAGGCGAACCTCGCCGCCTTGTATTTCTGATACTGTGACTCCCGGGACGCCTTGTGCCCATGCTCCCTGGCGGTCGCCCTCAACTCGGACGGCGAGGCGCCGCGCCCCCTTGCTAGCGAGATCGTCAACAGTCCCGCTCACTACCAGTCGCCCGTGATCAACGATTGCTACTGATTCGCATAAGTTCTCCACGAGGTCAAGCTGGTGGCTGGAAAATAAGACACAGCGTCCTGCGCGCGCCTGCTCGACTAGGACTTGGCCAATGACATCGATACCCGTCGGGTCCAGTCCTGCCAGAGGCTCGTCGAGGACGAGCACTTCCGGGTCATGCACGAGCGCCGCTGCCAACTGCACTCGCTGCTGATTACCGTGCGACAGTGTTTCAACCTTGCTGCTTGCGCGATCCGCCACCTCTAGGCGTTCCAGCCACGCCTTTGTGGCAGCGGTTGCATCATTGGCTCGCATGCCATGGAGACGCCCTAGGTATTCGAGCTCTTCTGCGACAAGCATATTTGGGTAGAGACCCCGCTCTTCAGGCATGTAGCCGAATCTACGTCGTTCGGATGGCCCAACCAATACGCCGTTCCACTTCACAGATCCGCTATCTAAGTCTGTCAGGCCGAAAATCGCCCTCATTGCGGTGGTCTTCCCTGCCCCATTTGGCCCGAGAAAACCTACAACCTCTCCAGAGGGGACATTGAAGCTGAGACCGTCTAGTGCCGTCACGGCACCGAATCGACGTGTCAGGCCCACGAGTTCAAGGAGACTGCTCACTAAGCCTGTTCCTTAGAATATTGATTTCTCATAAAGACAGGTACATGTTATCGACTCCTGTGTCGCTCCGCCCGATATATCGTTTGAGTAGCTGGCGCGGACGGGTACGAGTCTGAAAAGGGGGTTCGGGCATCGCTAATCAGATTGGACGGGCATGCTTTTGGACTCAGTGGCATCTGCTGCGAAGTGACTCACTCGTTGGGATCTGGATCGAAGCTGCGATGAGTACGCGTTCACCTGAGGCTGATAATAGCCTCAGGTGAATTTGAACCTCTAATCGACGCACCAGAGGTCGAGTCCAAAACGCAGATTCAGCCTCTCAATTGCGCGCTCGGAGGGATTCGAACCCCCGACCTTCTGATCCGTAGT
>JAJZBG010000054.1 GCA_021799035.1 Actinomycetes bacterium
ATCATCGAATCATCAAGCTCCCGTGTTGGCTAACTTGGAATTGTCTTTTGCAAAGATACCAATGATTGTGCCTGCCACAATAAATGAAGCTGCCATCGTAATGAATGCGGCACGGAATCCGATAGAGGTGATAACGATTCCGAGCGCTGCGATCCAAATTGATCCCACCGACTGGGAAATGGCGAAATAAGCCCCGAATGCCTTTCTGGCGTCTACTCCATGCATTACATCAGAAAACAGAGCCTGTCTGATCGGCTGCTCAGAGTAGCTGAACACTCCAACGAGGAAGCCCATTGCCCCTACTATGAGCGGGTTGGAGCCCACGACGACAAAGCCTACGAGTGCTGCCGCACCAAATAGGTACAGCGTAAGAAGCACTGGCCTGCGTCCATATCGGTCGGAGAGCTGCCCTCCTATTCCTGGTCCAGCAAGAGCACCAATAGAGACTGCTGTTACTAGCACGCCGATGGTCAGGGCAGACATGTGGAGGCCGCTACGCAGATAGGCCGGTATGTATACTGCCAGGACGCCAAGGCCACGGCCAGCTCCCGAGATCATTCCTGCGCTAAGAACTGCCTTTGCTTCTCTTCGCCTGAGAGCCTCTATCAGAGAGCCGTCCGCTTTTGGTGCTGGAGCTGCTTTGGGTGACTCTGTCTGGTGATTGTGGCGCTTTGACACATGGTCAGGGCTATGCACCGCGGTCCATGTGAGCAGCGATGACAGGGCTGTAAGAATTGCCATCGTGACGAGAGCCGGCCTCCAACCGTAATATGCGATGATCACAGAGGTGATCAGTGGCGCAAGAAGAGTGCCGAGGTTTCCTCCCGTGGTGTGCATGGCCAAGACGAGGCCTCTGCGATGAGGGACTCTGTCAGTGAGGTGTGCGCTTCCAACAGGGTGCTGAGGCCAGCTCACGAGAGTGCCGAAGATTCGGGCCGCACCGAACAGAAACATTCCCGGTGAGATGGCCGCAACAAGGAGGGAGATCGCCATGCCGATGTTCTGGCTTCCCAAAAGGATTTTGGTCGAAAATTTCTTGACGACTCCGGCGAGTCCTTGAAGCAGTCCGCCCACAATTCCGGCTGCTCCGAGAATCACTCCGAGTACGGCGTACGAGACGTGAAAGTCAGATAGCACAAAGGGGTACGCCACTCCGAGCGCAGCCACGTAGCCATGCTGGATCGTGTGGGAAAAAGACACCACCGCAACCTGAAGACGATCTCCAGGATTCCACCCCTTGCCTTGCGCCAGTTTTGGCGCTGCCTCTGTGATGCTGGCGTCTTTTGACTTTTCCAGCTCCTCAGAGCCCTCTGCTTCCATTGTTTTTTCCGAATCAGAACTCACTTAAATACCTGTTTCTTTGTCGTGCCAAACCAAGGGCAGCCCCTTGATTTTGGTCAAACCCCCTAGAAGTTCGAAACACCATGCGTGGCAAACAGCTGGCAAGACCCTCTTGATCGCTTTCACGCACAGAGTCCAGCGCCGCGTTTGCATGTTCGCACCTGCTGATTCAGCTTACCTATTTCTGCCTTCGTCTGCTAGGCAAATACCAGGATCGGTGCTATGTTTTAGATTTCATGTCAAAGGACCTGGCGCAGACGCCGTGCTGCCTGAGGTTCGAAAGAAGCGGGTTCCTTTCACGTGCCGACAGCGATTCCGAGCAAGCAACGCTGCATTAGCCTGTGAGGCAAGGTGACGAAAAACCGTTTTGAAAAAGTTATCAGAATATCGAAGCCTCTTTCCGAGCTGTTTGTGGCTCGGAGAAGAAAGCTGTATCTGGTTGGCGGGGCTGTCAGAGATTTGTTCATTGAATCTGGCAGAGTCGATCAGGATTACGGTGAGGTCGCAGATCTTGAAAGTCCAAGGTACGACTTGGATTTCACAACAGACGCTTCTCCCGATGAGATCGAGGAGATCGTCTCGGGGCATGCAGATGCTATGTGGCTTCAAGGAAAGAGGTTCGGGACGGTTGGCGTTGAGATGGGCGGCTACCGGTTCGAAATAACTACACATAGGGCAGAGGTCTATCATTCGGAATCTCGTAAACCCAGGGTCACCTATAGCCAGGAGATAGGCGAGGACCTTTCCCGCAGGGATTTCACGATCAACGCGATGGCCCTGTCTCTCCATACAGAAGAGCCGCAGATGGTGGATCCCTTTGGGGGGCTCGAAGATCTTGCAAAACACAGGTTGGTCACCCCGCTATCGCCAGAGGTGTCTTTTTCCGAAGATCCTTTGAGGATGCTCCGGGCTGCCAGATTTATTGCCAAGATGAAATTGAAACCGGCACCTGAACTCGTCGCTGCAGTGGTTGCGATGCATGAGCGGCTTGCAATCGTGTCGGTCGAGAGAATTCGTGACGAGTTTGACAAGCTTCTCACTGTTGAGAAGCCAAGCGCTGGCCTTGAATTCCTCGTAGCTACGGGACTTGCCGGCGAATTCATTCCAGAACTCCCGGCACTTGCTCTTGAACAAGATCCGATACACCGCCACAAAGATGTATTGGCGCACACGATAGCGGTGGTTGACAAGACCTCTACCGACAGGGTTCTGCGATTGGCTGCCTTGTTCCACGATGTTGGTAAGCCCAAAACCAAGCAGATAACCCCGGAAGGGGTCACCTTTCATCATCACGACGTGGTTGGAGCCAAGCTCACTAGGGAGAGGATGAGGGCTCTAAAGTATTCAGTTCAAGACATATCCGACGTGTCGGACCTTGTATACCTTCATCTCCGCTTCCATACCTACCAAGCTGGTTGGACAGATAGCGCAGTGCGTCGCTATGTTCGGGATGCCGGGCCGCTTCTTGACAAGCTGAACGAGCTTACGCTCTGTGATAGCACCACCCGCAATCAGAGCAAAGTTCTCGCCCTCCAGCAGCGTATGGAAGAGCTGAATGCGAGGATTGCCCAGCTTCGTGAAAAGGAGGAGCTCAGTGCAATCCGTCCGGAGATCAATGGCGATGAAGTCATGAAGCTTCTTGGCATAAGTCCTTCCCGTGCTGTCGGCGAAGCGCTCGATTTCCTCATGGAAATTCGGTTAGAGGAAGGTCTCATTGGCAAAGGGGAGGCTACGGAACGATTGCTGGAATGGTGGAGGTCAAAACGGCCATGAACCTCACTTGCGTGCTCTGATCACCAGCAAAGTTGGATCAGTCAACGCATCTTGCTCTGACTCTTCGGGGATTTCAAGCAATTGATCGATGCTAAGGCCAGCTCTTTTTAGTTGTGAAAAGGTCTCTCCAAATGAAATCTGGCGAACCTTTTCGGGCAGCGGAACTGGAAAGCGACATTTAAGAGCGGCGCTGTCTAAAGGCTCTTTCGACCGATAGCGGATTTGTTCCGAAGCAGGTGTTTGCGAATGCTGTATGAATGCCATGGGATGCACCAAGCCGAAAACGAAGGTGCCTTGACTCTTGAGAACCCGCTGGAGTTGGCGAAACAATCGTGCGAGGTCCGCGGTCCCCGCGAGAGAGATCACGCTGAAAGCAGCATCGATCGACTCGGCAGGGCAGAATGCGAGGTCCGCAAGTCTGCTTTGGCGGACCTCGAATTTGAATTCGCCGTACAAGTCAGAGCTCTTTACTCGAGCCACCACATCTGGTGATTCTTCCACCAGAATCGGTGAAGCACCCTGTGCAACCAGCATATGGGACACACAGTCTCGTGCAATCCCAAGCTCAAGAATCCTTTTCCCCTTGATCTCTCCGAGAAGGCGAATTATCTCTTGAGTCAAAAAATCAACATGTTCCACCAGACTGCCTTAGCCGTTTGAAGCAAAGGCATTTACCATTTCTTGAGCCACCTGGTCGCGGTATTGCACCGGTGGGGACTTCATGAAGTAGGCTGATGGTCCAAGAAGAGGACCGCCGATGCCCCGATCCAGAGCGATCTTTGCGCATCTGAGCGCATCAATGATGACCCCTGCGGAGTTGGGAGAGTCCCAAACCTCGAGTTTGAGTTCGATGTTGAGAGGTACGTCACCGAAGTTTCTGCCTTCTAGCCGAATATAAGCCCATTTGCGATCCTCGAGCCATGCAACGTGGTCGGAAGGACCTATGTGGACGTTATTCGATTCAATCCCGTTGTCTATTTGCGAAGTCACTGCCTGAGTCTTTGAGATCTTCTTCGACTCTAAACGCTCACGCTCCAGCATGTTTTTGAAGTCCATGTTTCCACCTACGTTGAGCTGGTAGGTCCGGTCAAGCACCAGACCCCGGTCTTCAAAAAGCCGAGTCAGTACCCGGTGCACGATGGTTGCACCGACCTGGCTTTTGATGTCGTCCCCGACTATGGGAACTCCTGCTTCTGCAAACTTCCTCGCCCACTCAGGATCAGAGGCAATAAATACGGGGATTGCGTTGACGAAAGCGACCTTTGCATCCAGGGCTGCCTGAGCATAAAACTTTTGTGCTTGTTCAGACCCAACAGGTAGATAGCTCACCAGAACATCGATGCTTGAATCTCGGAGCGCTTTAGCAACATCCACGGGGCTTTCGGGAGATTCTTCAATAGTTTGGCGGTAATACTTGCCAAGTCCATCAAGAGTGGGCCCTCTGAGAACTGTAACCCCTAAATGGTCCACGTTTGCAAACTTAATAGTGTTGTTCTGGCCGGAAAAGATCGCTTTGCTAAGGTCGGTCCCAACCTTTGTGGCGTCAACGTCGAATGCCAGCGCTACTTCCACGTCTCGAACGTGGTAGTCACCTAGGACTACGTGCATAAGACCGGGTACGGATTCGCCGGGATCTGCATTTCTGTAATACTCGATCCCTTGAACCAGTGAGCTGGCACAATTGCCAACGCCAGCGATGGCTACCCTTATCTTGCCCACTTGTCTATCACTCTCCTTAGCTGTTGATATTGTCCTGGATATCTTGAGATACCAGGAATTCTGTATTCGGCCTCTGCATGGACGACGCCTCTTTTCTGATGAGCTCTTCGATCCACGCCAGATCGGACGTGTTAGTTGACCGAAAGTGTTCGAGGACTAGTTCCACGTATGGCTCAAATGCAAAGCGTCTCTTGTCTGCGCTCCTTCGGGATGATCTGACTTTTTCAAGGATTAGGTCTCGCCGATCCTTGAGCATTTTTAGCCGTTTCTCGGGATCCATATGGCTGGCAAAGGCAAGCCGCACCGCAAAGCCTTTTTCGTCGATTTCTCTCTCGTCATTGAGCATTTGATAAAAGAGGGCAGATCCGATGTCCGTGATTCCGTACACCTTCTTGTTTCTGGCACCCCTCAACCCGTCACTGCTGGTACGAAAGACTGCTCTCTCGCCTCCGAGGGAGCCTGTCATCGGTATGTTCGGGATCGCTGGCTTTGCCTCTACAGCCTTTACGGCGCCTTTTGCCTCCAGTCGAGCAAGAGCTGGATATAGAGAACCCCACGAAACGTGCATTATGAGACCAAGAGACTCCGTCATTCGCTTCTTTAATTCGTAGCCATGCATGTCCTGCTCTTTGAGCAATCCGAGCACTACGAGTTCCAGTGAATTGGTTCCAGCTGCCATGGGAAATTTCTCTTAGTCGTATAGGCCGATGAGTTCGTGTCTTCGGATAGGAGTATATATCATTTTCTGTTATATCGGCTTGATATATCGAAATAACAAAATGGGAAAGTCCAAAAATATTTGTTCAATCAGTCGATTAAGGCAAACGAATCTGTGCGATAAGCGGTACCGTATACCTTGTGGGCGGAGCGTTTTCGAAATCCGGACAAGTTGGCGAGTTAGCGAGCATTGACTACCTCTTGGCTAAAAAAGCCCTGCTCCGCCAGTTCAAGGCAGGTCAAATAGCAAAGAATGATCTTTGTGATGCGCATCCGGATCTGATACGAGCTGCAAAATCGATCGGGGCTCCTGCTGGAGAGATTTGCGAAGTCTGCGGAAAAGGGGACATTGTCCACATCTCCTACGCTTTCGGCCCAAAGCTCCCGCCGTATGGCCGCTGCATTGCCGGTTCTGACGAGTTGGACCGACTGCGCACCACCGTTTCGGAGTTCACCTGCTATGTGGTGGAAGTCTGCCCACAATGTCATTGGAACCACTTGGTGCGGCAGTTCTAGCAACCTATCGCGTCGATTGTCATTCTTCCTTGCGGATAACTAGAATTGGAATCGGCGCCTGCAGCCTCTGCGCGCGGGACGTCTGGGAGGCTTTAGATGAAGACCAATAAGAAGTCTGTACCGCTGATACGCGCTCATAAAGCCGATGGGGAAAATCCGCCAATTGCAATGGTTACCGCTTACGATGCTCCTGGTGCTCGCATGGCGGATGCAGCTGGGGTAGACATAATCCTGGTCGGTGATTCGCTTGCTATGGTCGTACTCGGATATGAGGACACTCTTTCGGTTACCGTGAATGACATGGCTTACCACACCAAAGCTGTCTCTCGGACCGAACCCAGCGCTCTTGTGGTTACTGACATGCCCTGGCTTTCGTATCATACAGGGGTCTCGGATGCAGTCCGAAATGCTGCCAAGCTGATAAGGGCAGGAGCTGAGGCCGTGAAGCTGGAGGGTGGCGCGAACAGAGTCGAGGTAATCAAGGCTTTGGCTGACGCCGAGATTCCGGTTATGGGTCATCTTGGGCTAACTCCGCAGTCAGTCCATGCATTTGGGGGATTCTCAGTTCAGGCCAAGACGCGTGAAGCTGCCAAGAAATTGTTGGATGACGCCCTCGAGCTGGAACAAGCTGGGGTCTTTTCCATGGTGCTCGAGGCTGTTCCACAAGCTGTAGCAGCGAAGGCGACTGAGATTCTAAAGATACCTACAATTGGCATTGGTGCTGGACCGCACTGTGACGGGCAAGTGCTGGTTTTTCACGATCTGCTCGGCCTCACATTCGGGCACAAGCCAAAGTTTGTGAGGCGCTACGGCGCCCTTGGGGAGATGGGCATCAAGGCTCTGGAAGGCTACGTTCACGATGTCAAGATGAAGAGCTTTCCATCTCCGGAGGAAGGGTATCAGGTTGGCCAAGGCGAATTGGACGACTTCAGGTACGGACGCAATTAAGTAGTACGCTTTGTTAATACGCGGCAACAGTAATAATTGACGAAACCAACTTTGGGTTGGAGCGACTAACGTATCATCGGACAAATATATGCGCGTATTAACTTGCATATCAGCACTCAATCCAACCTGCTCTGGAAATGCCAGAGCCCCAGGTGAGGGTCCATAGGGAGGAACACGCCGTATGAAGCGGCCATACGAAGTCGTACTAATAATTGACTCTGCTCTTGACGAAGACACGATTAAATCAACCCTGGACAAGACGACTGACCTTGTCAAAAACCAAGGGGGGCTGGTAGGCCGGGTTGAGAAATGGGGTCGCAAGCGCTTTGCGTATGAACTCAAGAACAGGTGGGAAGGCTATTACGCGATCATCGAGCTAGATGCCGAGCCGGAAGTGGTTTCCGAGTTGCATCGAGTTCTTTCGATCACCGACGAGGTGCTTCGTCACAAGATCATTCGCACCCCCGAACAGTCAGGCACGCAAAAGGTTGCTGCCAAGTCTGTTTCGGAGACGGTGGCCTAACGGTCTGAGCCGCTTTTCCAAGAACTCTAGGGGAGTCAGGAATGTCAAACGGAAATACCATCACTATCGTAGGGAACGTTACCAGAGATCCCGAATTGCGCTTTACATCGTCAGGGCAAGCAACGGCAACTTTCGGCATTGCAGTTAACAGGCGTTGGCAAAACCGTCAGAGTCAGCAATGGGAGGAAGCCACCTCTTTCTTTGATGTCGTTTGCTGGCGGGAGATGGCCGAAAATGCAAGCGAGAGTCTGACTAAAGGAGCCCGTGTCATAGTTACCGGACGTCTCGAACAGCGTAACTGGGAGACCCAAGAGGGTGAAAAGCGGTCGAAGGTAGAGATCATTGCAGATGAGATCGGCCCATCTTTAAGATGGGCGACTGCTCAAATAGTCAGAAACGAGCGCAAGGGGTATGGGATGGACACTGGTGAAGTTCCAGTCGCATCACCGGTCGGCGGTGCTGCTCCCGGCGCGTACTCATACGAAGAGGAACCTTTCTAAATTATGGCAAGAAACAACGATAGAGACAGGGATCGTTCGGGTAGCAAGAAGGCGGCCAAAGACGTCGTCCGAAAAGGTGGTAAGAAAAAAGTCTGTATCTTTTGCGCTAAGAAGATCGACAGCATCGGCTACAAGGACGTTGACCTGCTAAGAAAGTACATGTCCGATAGAGGCAAAATTCGTGCCAGGCGCGTGTCCGGGAATTGTTCGCAGCACCAGCGCTCCGTTGCGGTTGCGATCAAGACTGCTAGAGAGCTTGCGCTGCTTCCATACACTCAACGAACAGTGGCAGAGCGTTCTGGTGGAGGTCGTGGAGCGGGCCGCAATTTCGTGCCAACCGAGGCCGAAAGAGAGTTTGTGCCAGCCGAAGAATCAGTCGAACTAGAGCTTGCCGATGAGTTGCTGGCTGGCGAAGACGCCGACGAAACGGAGGACGAGGAGTAATGAGAATCGTACTTCGTTCCGATCGTGCTGGACTTGGAAAGCGCGGAGACGTAGTTGAGGTTGCTGATGGGTTCGCACGGAATTTTCTTCTTCCAAAAGGTCAGGCAATTCTGGCAACTGATGGCATAATTCACCAGGCCGAGGCTATGAGAAATGCACGAGATGCTCGCGAAGCGAGGATTCGTGGCACTGCTTCCGAGGTTAGCTCTGCCTTGGAGTTGCTCACTATCAAAATTGAAGCTCGTGCCCAGGACGGGAAGCTCTTCGGATCGGTTGCCCAAGCCGATATTGTTGATGCAATCAACGCTGCCGGAGGCCCGAAGGTTGAGCGCCGTCAAGTTGAGATGGAAGAGCACATCAAGACCACTGGGACTCATGAGGTGCGAATACGCCTTCATCCAGAAGTAGTGGCCACCCTACAGGTTCAGGTTGTAGGGATCGAGTAGGAATCAATCGATTCGCCAGCTAGTTGGCTAGCAAATCCACGTGTGTAAGGGGCGCCTATCGAATAGGATAGGTCGGCCCCTTTCTATTCGGACGGGTAGATGACGCAGATTCCAGGCAGGTCGACAAGGAAAACCAAGGAAGTGCTTCAGCGAGCCACGCCTCATAATCTTGAGGCTGAGGAGTCGCTGCTCGGCGCTATGTTGCTATCGAAAGATGCAATTGCTGACGCTATTGAAATTTGCCAATCGACGGACTTCTACAAGCCGTCTCATCAGCACATCTTTGAAGCTCTCACGTCTGCATTTGCCCGAGGAGACCCGGCCGACACCGTCACGATCGCAGAGGAGCTCAAGAGGAAGAACCTTTTAGAGGAAGTTGGAGGGGTGCCACAGCTCCTGAAGCTCCAAGCTGATACTCCAGCGATAGGTAATGCATTCAGTTATGCCGAAATTGTTGTTGAGTATTCCCTTCTGAGGAGACTGATAAGGGCGGCTAACGACATCGCCGAGCGAGCGTATGAGGTGCCTGATGATGTGGTGGAAGTCATCGACTGGGCAGAGGCCCTAATCTTTGATGTTGCGCAGAAGCGCCAAAGCGAAACGATGGCGCACATCAAGGAGGTTCTTGGAAACGCGCTAGATGATTTGGAGCAGTTGTATGCCAGGTCGGAGGCTGTCACGGGAATTCCGACTGGCTTTGCTGACCTAGACAACATCCTGTCCGGTCTTCATGCCTCCAACCTGGTTATCGTTGGCGCGCGTCCCGGGATGGGTAAGACTGCATTCGCACTTGGGGTTTCCGCCAGCGTGGCAATGCGGCAAAAAGTTCCAGTACTGCTGTTTTCATTGGAGATGAGTCGCAAGGAACTAGTCCAGAGGCTGTTGTCCGCAGAAGCGCAAATCGACTCAACCAGGATGCGAAATGGCAAGTTGCTCGAGAAGGATTGGGAGAAGATATCGCATGCAATCGGTCGCCTGGCAGATGCCCCAATCTATATCGACGACAATCCCAACGTAAATGTGATGGATATCCGCGCCAAATCACGCCGGCTCAAAGCGCGGGACGGACTTGGCCTTGTTGTGGTGGATTACCTTCAGCTGATGTCGGGACGTATCGGAGCTGAGTCTCGTCAGGTCGAGGTATCGGAGATATCAAGGGGCTTGAAGATTCTCGCCAGAGAGCTTGACGTGCCGGTTCTTGCGTTGTCCCAGCTTTCTCGGAATTTGGAGATGAGAGCAGACAAGCGCCCGGCTCTTTCTGACCTCAGGGAGTCTGGGTGTTTGAGCTATGACGCGCTGGTTCTCATGGAAGACGGTTCGACCTGCGCAATTGGAGATCTAGCAAGTCAGCAGGTGGTGGGAGCAAAGGTTGCGACAGTCAATGAAGACGGGGAATTTGTCGTTTCGAGGCTGTCGAGGGCGTTCTTTTCCGGCGTCAAAGAGACTTTTCTCCTCAATCTTGGTGACCGGGCGATAAGGGCTAGCGATAATCACAAATTCCTTACTAGAGACGGATGGGTAGCCGTTCGGGAACTCAAGCCTGGCGTCGAACTTGCAATCTATCCTGAAGCCGGCTCATATGGAGCAGGTCAACTCATGACAAGGTTGCCTGCTCGGCTCGATCTCGGCGTCAAGGTTGCATGGGCACAGCTTTGTTCCAAAGAGAGATACGGGGTAGAGCCTGTCTTCGACCTCACCATAGCTGGCACCCATAATTTTGTCGCCAACGGCTTGGTGGTCCATAACTCACTCGAACAGGATGCAGATGTCGTTCTTTTCATATACAGGGACGAGATCTACAACAGTGACTCTCCTGACCGCGGGACAGCGGAGATTTTGGTTGCAAAGCATCGCTCGGGACCTACCGGCGTAGCTCACCTCGCGTTCCTGGACTCATTCACAAAATTTGTCAACATGGCTCAGCATTAGCCTTTTCAAAAGGCGCGGTGCCATAGCAAACTAGTCATCAAGAGTCAGTTGACTGACCCTCTTTCTCCCTGAGCTGCGAGATTGCTTTCCATGCCGACTGAAGAATACGGTCCCGCACTCGCTCGTCGCTGTCGCGACTCCAAACAGTGACGCGGGCTGAATAGTTTGTGACTCCGATATCGGATAGCTCAAGCGTTGGCGGTCTATCCCAGGTTCCAAGATCGCTTAGCAGCTTTGTTTTGAGGTCATTCGGACTCAAGTCCAGTGGAGCATCGAAGCGGACAGTGACCTTGCGCGCACCTGATCTGCTTCGGTTGATTATCGCCGCCTGTGCAAGGATGCCGTTTGGCAGCACGAGCCTTTCACCATCATCCGTGACGATTGTGGTGTACATGAGGTTTATGTCGATCACACGACCCGAATATGTTGGCTTTAAGATTTCATGTGGAAATGAAGGCATCAGAACTGGATACTGCCAGGTCACAAAGCTAATCGAGTCACTCACTTGGAATGGCTGGAAGAGCACGAGCCATATCCCACCGAACAAGTTCGACAGCATGCTTTGACCAGCGAGTCCAAGCACGACTGTCAGGAAAGCTCCACCGAAGAGAAAGCTCGAAAGTCCTATGCCAAGTCCGGCAAAAACTGCCAATGTGATGCCAAAATACAAAAGAAGCCTGATGGCGAAGCTTGCGATTGTCCTATGCCTTGGCGGAAGTGAGGTTAGGGATCGGGCCAGGAGTCTGGTTTCAACAACTCGGGCTATCACTGAGCCGACGATCAAGATAATTACAGCACGCAATGGCCCTGCTACGGCCTCTTTGATAGGTGTGTTCTTGTACTGGGTGTCGAGCAAGATCAGCAAGAGTGATCCAATAACAAAGAGTGCTATGACTATTACCCATGGACCCAGAAAACGGCGAGACGAGCGTTGGCGGTCAGCCATTGCTATCTTCCTTTCCTTCGAGCTGGATGTAGCGGCTGTTTGAAATCGTTCGGAACAGTTTACCCGTGGGAAGGCTGGTGTTTACGGCCTCTTGGCGAAGATGGAGATAAACATCGATACTAAGGTCGGCTAATGCAGGAGGGTGGGGCAGGCCCGCTTTCTTAGAACTTGTTGACTCAGCATTTCTCGTCAAAATCTAGTGTTCCCGCCAAAGCCGGAAAATTGGCAAACATGTCCTTGACTGGGTTTGGAGTTGAGAGTATAAATGGAACATTGTTCCGAACTGGGGGGCGTGATGAGCAATAATTGGACCATCGGCATCGATATCGGG
>JAJZBG010000055.1 GCA_021799035.1 Actinomycetes bacterium
ACTCGGACTACAAGGATTCGAGCAGTGTTGGAACCGTCGTCGGTTATTTTGACGAACCGCCGGATGCGGGCCCGCATGTCCGGTGGTGTGGGAGGGGGCTGGGTGACCCAGTCCCCCTACCCAATTATTGAGCTCAAGACTGTCGAGTTGTTTCCAGCGGCCATGAGCTCTTCGATGTCTCGCTGCGAGTGAACTTGCTGCGTCCTTTGGCTCCGCGGTGCCCGAAATCAGAGCTGGTATGCCGGCCTCCTCTACTCCAAAATTCTCAGGCATGTCTTTCCAGCCGCTTCTGGAGGCGTTGTCAGAAGTAGCACCTGCTCTTACGGCATTTTCTGACTTGGAAAAACCCGGGAAGCTACCGAGGTTTACGGGTGCCCCCTGTGGGATTTGGGCCACGAGCCACGTGGTTTCCGGGTTTGGTCACCGCACTTGAAAACGTACGATTACGGCTATGTCAACAGTGGTTGGATACGTATTTCTTGTAGCGGTGGGGCTTTCACTGTTGGCGATCTTTACTTACCTTGCCTTCTTCTTTATTGCGGTTCTAATTGGGCTGTTTGGAAGAAGGCATGATCCTCTGACCGAAGAGCTGGATGAGTTCCTCGAGGACCTGCTCGGCCCGAACGCAGCTCCCTGGCGTGAGCCGGAGCGGCTGCATGGGAGGCGGCGCAGATGATCCCTGGATCGATCTGGGAGCACAGGAGCAGATAAGCATGAAACTGGGGCGACGATCTTTTGCACTTGGGTTGGGTTTGTCGATTTCTGGCTGTAGGTGAGTTCGCGACTGAAAGTGAGACTTGATGAGACCTTCTCAACGCTTCATACAAATTATTCTCGGCGTAATCTGGCTGGTTGACGGGGTTCTTCAATTCCAGCCATACATGTTTACAAAGAGCTTTGCAACAGACGTCCTCGCTGGTGCAGGTCATGGCCAGCCGGCATTCGTCGCATATCCAGTTACATCAATGGCCCACTTCTTGACCCCTCATATCGCGTTCTGGAATGGGATCTTCGCAACTATCCAAGTCTTGATTGGGGTGGGGCTCCTGGTGCGCAGGACTGTAAAGCCCGCGCTTGCGGTCTCCTTTGGCTGGGTTGTCTCGGTCTGGTGGTTCGCAGAGGCATTCGGGCAGATGCTCAACGGCAGTGCCACTTTCATCAATGGCGCGCCAGGCGCGGTGCTTCTTTACGGCCTGATAGGGGCGCTGGTGTGGCCAACAGGGCAGACCCAGGAGATTTCCGCCTCCTCGGCAGGACCATTTGGAGATTTTGGTGGAAGGATCGTGTGGGCTACAGTCTGGGTGGTCGACGCGATTCTTCAGTTCTTGCCCATGAACACATCAAAAGGCGCCCTGTCATCCGCCATCACGGCAAGTGCTTCTGGCGAACCGACCATACTGGCTTCGATAAGCAATCACGTTGGCAACGCTTTGCACGGGCATGGGCCGGTCGTAGCCGTCATTCTTGGCATGGTCGAACTTTTCATCGGCCTCGGCGCCCTTGGACGCAAGCCGAACGTGGCTCTCGTTTTGGGCGCGGTGCTAGCATTGGCGGTTTGGGTCGTAGGGCAGGACCTGGGTGGGATCCTTACTGGCCAGGGGACAGATCCCAACGCAGGCCCGCTCTACATCCTTTTGGCGCTGACTTGCTACAGGTGGCCTGTTTCGATCAAGGCACAGGAGCCTTACCGCGCGCCTCGGGTCTCCGATTCCGCCGTGGACCGGCTTGCCGGCATTTAGAAGGCGCTGAGACAAAGAGGTTCAGCCAAGCCCTTTCAGCATCAAGTTCCAGTAGAAGAAAGGAAGGCCGAACCTCTTTAGAAGCCACATGTCGGTTCGCTCCTTCTTGGTGTTTACAAGTGGGACTGTCGGGTGTGGCGTGAGGCTGTAGTCGAACTCTGCAAGCAGCATCTTTCCTCTCGCGGTTGTGAAAGGGCATGCCGCGTAGCCATCGTATCTTGCCACCGGCTCCTTTCCATCGACAACAGAGAGCAGGTTCGCCACCACCACCGGAGCCTCCTTGCGGATAGCGGCTCCCGTTTTTGAGGTGGGAGCGTTACAGACGTCTCCCAAGGAGAAGACTTCTGGGTAAACGGTGTGTTGCAGAGTGTGGCGGTCGACGCTTACCCAGCCAAAGGGGCTGGATGGATCAGCTAGCGGGCTTTCCCTGACAAAGCCCGGTGCTCGCTGTGGGGGAGCTGTATGCATGATGTCGTATTCGATCGACTGGCGAGTCTTGCCATCTGGAGTCGTGATCTCGAAGCAGGCGCTTCTTCTGCCAGGGTCGACCTCGATCAACTCATGGCTGAAACGGGCGTCTATGCCGTATCGCTCCACCACGCTTGAGAGCACCTTGGCGAACTCGGGAACGCCGAAGATTCCCCCGGCTCCGGTGGCGAAGATGACGTCTGTGCCAGCAAGTGTACCGGTCTTCTGCCAGTAATCAGCGGAGAGATATGCGGCCTTCTGTGGAGCACCCGGGCATTTGATCGGAGTGCCAGGCGAGGCAAAAAGTGCAGTTCCCCCTCTGAACTTCCGTACAAGCTCCCAGGTCTTTGGTGCCAGCTCAGCGACATAATTGGTGCTGGCGAAGGGGGTGTGGACCGCCTCTTTGAGGCCAGGCACCATCTCCCAGGCCATCTCAAGCCCAGGGCAGACAACGAGAAAGTCATAGGAGATCTTTGAGCCGGACGATATCTCGACATGGCGCTGGTCAGGGTCAATCTCGACAGCACTGTCCTGAATCCAACGGACTCCTTTTGGCATCACGCTCATTTCAGAGCGTCTGGTGTGCTCGAGCGAGCTGACGCCGCCTCCAACAAGCGTCCAAAGAGGCTGGTAGTAGTGGATGTCAGAAGGCTCGATAACGGCAACGTCGTCTTGGCCGGCACGCAGCAGCCGGGCGGCGATACTTATTCCAGCAGAGCCTCCTCCTATTATCACGATTCGATGGTGCATTTCAGTTCTCCCGCGTTGAGTCTGGTTGAAAATGGCGCATTTAATGGGTCTATGAAAAACTTTAGAAAGTTTATCGATTTAGTCAACATTAATCAAGGCCGTTCAATTTATCTACCATGAACAGGGTGTACAGGTTTTTCCTAGCGCTGCCCTTTGCGGTGTGGCTGAGGTCTATCGCCTTTGAGATAAGAAGCAGCAGTGCTTGTACTTCTTTCCGCTTCCGCACGGGCAGGGATCGTTCCTTGAAGCGGTCTTCCATACCTGTCGCTCGTCATGCTCCTGCTTCTCGAGCTCCGACATCACCGTGGCAGCGGACATCCCCCTCTTGTAGAATCCCAGGATCTTGTCGAGGTATGGGTGAACGTGGCCGTAGTAGCTGCGATACCCCTCGCAGAGGTAGTTGAGGCCAGGTTCTCCGTCAGGAGTGCTGATGAAGCGGTCCTTCGGGCAGCCTCCATTGCACAGGAAGAGAACCGGGCACTTGTTGCAGTAGTCAGGCAGAGAGTCCTTCTTCGCTTGCCCGAAGGCCTTCTGCTTTGGCGATTCGATCATCTCTCCAAGGGAATCCGTCGTCAAGTTTCCGAGATAGTCTTCGGGATTGACGAAGTGGTCGCAGCTGTAAGTCCCCCCGTCGTGTTCGACGGCAAGAACCCGGCCGCACGTCTCTGACATGATGCAGATATTGGCGGGCTTGCCCCCTACCACAAGGAGGCATTCGAGGAAGTTCTGTATACCGATGCGACCTAGGTCGTGGCGAACCCACTCATCGAAAACCTTCGAAAGGAAGGTTCCCATGGCTTCAGGTTGGACCGACCATGGGGCCACTGTGCCATCATTCAGTCGGCTCACAACTGGAAGAAATTGCAGCCAGCGGACCTTCTGGTCGAGAAAGAAGTGGTAAACCTCGGTGGGGTGGAGTGAGTTTCTGGCATTCAAAGTGCACAAGATGTCAGGCTCTATCCCGTGGCCCCTGAGTTCCTTGAGCGCCCCCATGACCCTGCGATGCGTTCCCTGATCCCTGATGTCGGTGCGGTAGGCATCGTGGAGTTGCTCGGGCCCATCGAGGCTGAGACCCACGGTGAAGCCGTTCTCTGCCAGAAAGGCACACCATTCGGAGTCAAGTCGCGTGCCGTTGGTTTGGAGGTTATTAAGAGACTGCCAGCCTTCTGGTGTGTATTTTTTCTGCAGTTCCAGAACTAGCTTGAAATAGTCGATGCCCGCCAGCGTGGGCTCGCCTCCATGCCAGACGAAGTGAACCACCGGTCCGGGGCTCTGTGCGATGAATGACCTGATGTAGGCCTCCAACACCTCAGGACGCATCCGGAACCTCTCTGTGGAGGGAAACAGAGACTTTTTCTGCAGGTAATAGCAGTAATCACACCTGAGATTGCACACCGGTCCTATCGGTTTGGCCATGACTACAAATGGTTTTATAGCGCTCATCTCGGCAACTTGCTCCAGAGTTTTCTAATCTATCTTGGAGCGTATCAGGCTCTTTGTGACACGCCGCCAAGAAGAAAGCCTTCTTTGAAATCCTGTACGCTAGGGGCTGATGCGTAGGAACTGCTAGTTGAGGCAGGGCCTTGTGAGATCCTGCTTCGTCAAACGCTATCGCTTCTTGGTGTGTTTCGCACACTGGGGCAATCTGACGTAAGATTCGAGAGCTGTCTGTCTCAATAACGACGAGCTTAGGGGAATTGCTGTGAAGCCTTCTTTGAAAGCCGGAATCGAATATGAGCTTGCCTACCGAGTCCCGGAGTCCAAAATCGTGCCTGCCCTTTATCCGGAGGCCGAAGAGTTTCAGCTGATGCCGCATGTTCTGGCCACCGGGTTTCTGGTGGGTCTCATAGAGTGGGCTTGCGTCAAGGCATTGGATCCGCACCTTGACTGGCCGGAGGAGCAGACTTTGGGCACCCACATCAACATAAGCCACGAGGCTCCGACCCCTCCTGGCCTTGAGGTTAAGGCTCGTGTAAAGCTGACCGAGATTAATGGACGAAGGCTCTTCTTCTACGTCGAAGCTGATGATGGCGAAGACGTTATAAGTCGAGGAACACACGAGCGGTTCGTGGTAGACAAGGCCAGATTTGTAGAAAAGGTGAACGAGAAGCTGCGCTAGGGATCTACCTGAAGCTATTTCCGCATTTGAATGAAGCGGGCTCCTCGCTGAACTGCACAACTATGGGTCACTCCTTCACCATCTCGAAGACTGTTGGGAGGCCCTCGTCCCATCCATCCCACAAAAAGTCGTTCTCCTTGCCATCTGCAATCAGGCGCATCACATATCGGACCTGCTCCTTATAGAACTCGCAGAACGCTCCTTTCGACTGCATGTGCCCGTTCAGCTGATGGGCTTCAGCCGGACAGGGGGCTCCACAGAAGTGGCGCACCGGGCACAGTGCGCACTCCGAGATCTCTTCGATTCGTCTTTCGGTGACACTGCGGAAAGCTTCGGTGTCAAAGCAAGCATCAAGGCCTCCTTTGAAAAGGTTTCCCCCGTTGAAGTCGGGCAGGCCGATGAACTCGCTGCAAGGGAAGAGATCCCCTTTGGCGGTTACGGCAAAGAAGCAGCGCCCTCCGCCACACGGGGAGATATCGCACATGAGCCTGCGTGCAGTGGGCGCTACAACTGCGAGGATTATGTTTGCGAAGTTGGCGACAACGATCTTTCTCCCGCTTTCTTTATAGAGCACGCTAGTCCTCTCCAGTGCTTGGAGATAAGCCGTAGAGAAAGCGATGTCGTCGGGGCGTACTGCCCGCGCTCCTGGCAGAGTGCATCTGACCTGATTGAGCATGCAGGTCGGAACCTCGAAGGAGTGGAAGAGTTCGACCATCTCAGTGAGGTGGTCGAGGTTCTCAGTGGTTACGGTGGTGATGACCGAATAGTTCTGGTAGCCGCGAAGCTTATCCATGGCATTCAAAACCCTTGCGTGAATGCCGTGTCCGCTGAAGGTGTGCCTCGTTAGGTCTGTAATTTCCGGAGACGGCCCGTCGAGCGACAGGCCGAGGCTGATTCCCCGAGAGGTTATGAACTCAATTGCTTCCGAGTCGAGGAGCGTCCCGTTGGTCTGGATTCCAAAAATGAAGTCGTTCTCGAACTGCTCGATGGCAGCGAACACATTGGCTCGGTTCAACATTGGCTCTGAACCATGGAAAATCAGTTGCGGCTTGGCATCCTCCGGCATGGTTCTGTGGAAGAACTCGAGGAGCTCTGATAGAGCTTCGACCAGCTGTTCCTTCGACATCTGATCGCCGTGGCGCCGCATCTGCTCTGGCAGGTAGCAATATGTGCAGTTGAGGTTGCAGCGCTCGGTCGGGTTGAAATATACGGCCGACGGGGTGAGGCCGAAGCGAAGGTGTTCGATCTCGTCTGAGAAGACGCTCCTTGACTGCTCGAGCTTGCCCAGGAGTTCAGGATCTGAGCGGAGCTCGGCAGCACTGCTCTTGTGCACCAGCGACCAGAAGGCGTTGTCGGGTTCGATTAGGGCCTCGTATTCGCTATGGCCAATATCGAAGCGCACCAGCGACGACCGGGCATTTCCCGAAAGAGTCGCATCAGTCATCGAACCCAACCTCACGGATTGATCCTCTGCAAGCGAAACTGGCTGGCGGGCAGATCACCCCAGACGTGATGGCAGCTATAGAATCAGCGCACATCTGTCTCATCCTGCGGTTTTTGGACAGGCCTATTCACCACTAGGACGTAATGGGAAAGACCGATTCCTGTTGGCTTGCACGCTTTGCGGTACGCCGTAACCGCTGGCTTAGTGTTCGAGGTCGTCATCAGATCACCTCCCCCGCGAAGAGTCAGGTGCACAAACGCCATAAAGCAAGGAACAAGATACTGGTTGAACCATCTGGCAAGCCTCCCGTTGCCATGCAGCCGTTCCACCGGCTAGCCATGTCTTACCGACGAGGCCGGTCTCCTGACTTGCGCATCTTCGTTCGTACCGCCTTCCCAGGTCTGAGACCCAGTGGTCAAAAGATACGAACTCCTCGCTTACAGTGGCGGGCCCGTGCCGGACTTTCACCGGCTTCCCGATTCTCCCTCTCAGAGGGCACCTCGCGGTCACTAATTGCAATCACACTAGTTATATAGACAACTGCTGTCAATTTCTATGGGCATGTTGATCGGCATAGGGGATGAATCCGGGGGCTTGCAGGCTTGTTTCGGTCAGAGTTCTTCGGCGATTCCAGTCACAAGGCCTTTTGCCGGGTCTAGCTGTTGAAAGGATAATCTCTGTGATTCTGGGGCTCGGTTTCGGGCTGTTGAGCCAGCGAGATGACAAGCGAACCACAGACCTTGTCGTGGAATGTCTGCTTCTTTGGGTCTTTGAGCGCCCAGAGGTAGCCGAGTCCAAAAACCAGTGCGCTGATCCCCGACACGAAGTAGCGCGCTGTTGCGCGCAGATAGCCGAGCGGCTTGCCATTCATGTTGACGACCCTGACCCTAGCCACCTTCGCACCGACAGTCTGGCCAAACGGGCCGCCCAGCAGAAGAACCATGTAGCCCAGATCAATGAGGGCAGAAACGCCGTTCGCCTCCTTCGGATTGATGTGGACCAGCACCTCCCCGATTGCTGCGAGAAGGACGATGTCTACCACCCAAGCCAGCGCCCTTTGGCCAAAGGTGGCAAGGGGATAGGTATAACGCGCCTGCAGTGGCTCTTCTCTATCAAAATGGCCGGTGGGGGATTCCCAGGGCTCCGCCATTAGGCACTCCTTAACTGTTTTTCTACATTATCACTCTAGCTTTAACGCATGCAGGAAGGATCTCGCGGCTTTGTGCAGGCTCTTTTGATGTTTTGCAGGCTGTAGGCTAGGTACTTGTCAGAAGCCCCGGAAACTCACTGTTTGGAAGTCCTGTGATAACCAAGAATGCCTCACCGGCTAGAGGAACCAAAGACATATTGCCCAAAGAGGCTCAGCTCAGAAGCTGGGCAGTCTCTCGGATCCTGGAGACTTACACCAAACATGGCTTCAGCCAGATAGAGGTGCCGATCATCGAAAGCATCGAATGGCTGACCGGGGGCGTGGGAGGAGAGAATGAGAAGCTGCTCTTCAAGATCTTGAAAAGGGGAGAGAAGCTTGATCTGGCCAACGTAAAAAGCGAGGATGAGCTCTGCGATCTAGCTCTTCGCTTCGATCTTACAGTTCCTCTGACGCGCTACTTTGCCAACAACCAGTCACAGCTCCCTACACCTTTCAAAGCAATACAGATAGGGCCGGTATTTCGAGCGGAGCGTCCCCAAAAGGGAAGGTTCCGCCAGTTCACGCAGTGCGACATTGACATACTCGGCGAGCCGAGCTATCTGGGCGAGATCGAGCTTATAGCAGCATCTGCCGAGGCGCTGACTGCGCTCTCTCTGCATGGCTTTGAGATCAAGATCAATGATCGCCAGGCTCTTGAGTCGTTCAGCGGGCACCTCGGTATTGAGAAGAGCCGATCGGCGGAGTTCTTCATAATCTTGGACAAACTGGACAAGGTCGGGATCGATGGAGTGGCAAAAGAGCTGGCAGCGAAGTCATTCGAACTAGCCGCAATAGACAGGGCCGCCGAACTCCTCCAAAGGCTTGAGGAGGGCATGGAGCCGCTGGAGTTTTTTGCTGAAACGGGAGTTGATGCCGAAGTGCTCTCGCGGCTTGACAGGATCAACTCCTTCTCTCAAGATTTAGGTGGAGCCACCTTTTCTTCTGTTCTCGATCCGACCGTCGTGCGTGGCATGGGCTACTACACGGGCACCGTTTTCGAGGTTTCATATCCCGGTTGGAGCTCCTCGATAGCAGGTGGTGGAAGGTACGACAAGATGCTGGAACGCTACGGCAAGGACTCGCCCGCCGTGGGCTTCTCTCTGGGCTTCGAAAGGATCTTGGCCATCCTGCTCGAAAAGCCCGAAGCGGTCCAAGGGATAGCGCAGAGATACGTGACGATACTCTTCGGCGAGAATGAGGAACTCAAACCTGTCTTCGAACTCGCCACATTCTGGAGAGAGGCTGGGTACAGCGTCTCGCTTCGCCACAGACGGCCAAAGCTTGGCAATCAGCTCAAGCGTCTCGAATCCGAAGCGGACCTCTCAAGGCGATCAGGGGACTTCTTCGGCGTAATCATCTACGGTGAGGATGAGGAGCCGCGGGAGATCTAGGACTGGAGGCATATCACAACGGCACAATTATGACGCTAGGCTGAGAGGTTTGAAAAAGATCTTCGATTTCCAGAGGGCAATACCCTTGGCATGCGGCCTAAAGTTGAGCAATGGCCCCCATCCTACCTACCAGACTCTCGTCGCCTCGGCACGCTAGCCATGCAACGCACAAGCGGATCGCTGCCTTATGCCTGGGCCTGCTTGCCTCGGCTGTCTCTTCTTGCGGCTCTTCATCGAACTCTAGCGCAGCTAGCAGTTCGTCGATATCTAAACCCCGTGCTTCCTCGCCTTCTACTACGCTTCCTGTTTCTCTTGTAGCGTCGGAGGCTGGGTGGCAGCTCAAGAATCCGCTCAGTCGTATGGTTCTTCTTCCTGCAGGCAATGGCTCCCTTGTGATCTTGGGCGGATTGACTGCATCGGACACCTCGGCAAGTGGGATCTTCCGTCTCAACCTCTCGAACGGGTCGCTAACGGCGATGGGTAGATTGCCGGCGGCGGTTCACGACGCTGCCGGCGTCGCTATCGGATCCAACTACCTCGTCATGGGGGGCGGCTCGGTCGCAACGGTGGGGAGTGTGGAGTCTTCGCCCGCGACCGGTGGCAATGGCACCGTGGTCGCCAACCTACCCCAGCCCCGCTCCGACTGCAGTGCAGTCGCAATCAACGGCGCGGCTGTGATCGCAGGCGGGTACAACGGCTCGACGGCAGATCCATCGGTGCTTGAGACAACTAATGGCATCAGCTACAAGCAGGTCTCTTCGCTGAAAGTTCCCGTGCGCTACACAGCCCTCGCAGCAAACGGCAACTCTGTGTATGCCTTTGGCGGTCTCAATATCGGCGGATCCAGTTCAGGCCAACCCTCGTCAGTGGTTCAGAAGATCGATCTTTCAACCGGCATGACCAGCGTGGTTGGCTCCCTTCCGATCCCGCTTGAGGGAGCGATGGCTTTTTCCCTTAACGGTCACATCTACCTGGCTGGAGGGGACACGGGATCTGGCTCCAATCTCACGAGCAGTGCTGCTGTGTGGAGTTATCAGGGGGGCTCGAGTTTTACCCAAGTTTCCGCCCTCCCATTTGCAGTCTCCAATGCAGGCATTGCAGTATCGGGTGGGGTTGCTTGGATCGTTGGCGGGGAGCACAATGGCAAGCCAACCGCAGCGGTCCAAACTCTCAAGGGCTGATCACTGAGATTGTCGTGACGAACTTACCCACCTGTGGTGGGCGGGGCGGAACTAGTTGCCTGGAATGGTGGAATCCCTATGGTCTTGGCGTGGGTCATGAGAAGAGAGTAGGGAGGAGCAAGATCGACGCCATCGGGCTTGTCAAGATACCCCGGCTTTGTGCCCGGCACTCCGGTGTGGCCATACTGCCAGACGATCTGGTTGGTCTTGGGATCTATGACAATGACCCTGTGATTCCAGTCATCTGTGGCCAAGATGTCGCCATTGGGCAGCGGAATGGCTATTGACGGCTGGTTTAGGGCCTGGGCACCAGTGGGTGCGAATCGCCAGAGCAGGGTGCCATTCTGATTGAACTCCTCAATCACGCCGGGCTTGGTATACGCTGCGGTGAGGAAAACGCCTGGAGAGACTTCATTGCTGTCTGAGGGATAGTAAATGCCGGGAGGATGGATTGAGAATTTGATCTGGCCGCTAGGTGTCATCTCATCGACCCAGTCGCCATCGATCTCGGTAACAAGCCAGTCACCGTTTGTCATGGGAAACATCCCATTTGGGCTGCCGAAGCGAAGTGGCGGCTGGTGGTAACAGTAAGGGGTGGTCTCGCCGTAGATGTGAAGTGGTGCTGCCGACGAAGGCGAGAGGTAGAGAAGCCTGCAGTTCTTTATGTCTGCTGAAATGATATTCCCGTTTGGAAGGATCATCGCGTCATCCGGGTTATTCAGATATCCGGTGGCCGAACCGCTCGTTCCCGGATGTCCATAGCGGTAGACGATTTTCCCGCTCTGCACTGAGATCTCCGTTATAGCGAACTGAGACTCCTGCGTTGCGAGTATGTGTTTGCCATTTGGTCCGAAGAAGGCATCGTCCGGCTCTATAAAGGTCTGACCGGGAGCGAGGTCTCCCGGTGACGGATATTGCCACAAGATCCTTCCCTTGGGATCAACTAAAAGAAGCCTCGAGTTGTTGCGGTCAGCTATCAGGATTGGACCGGGAAGCACAGAAGGGTTGGAGCCCGGCTGGAGGTGCCCTGGTTGGCCTTTCACCTTTGCCTCAAGCGAGGCTATCCACGCTTTGGGCGAAAACGAGGATCCTTTCGTGGCGACACCGCTGGCCACGGATGCTTTAGACGACCCGGGTCCTTTTTCAGGATGTCTCTTTTGACTTGAGCTGCCTGCAATTGCGGTGGACGTGCCTCCTCTCAGCGCTACAGTGCTGATTGCGAGGACGAAGAGTGCGAGAATGACTGCAGCAAGGATGCTCTTCCGGTATCCTCCGTCTCTCTTGCGCGCCGAGTGTCTAGGGGCGTGTGCCCATTCATTTCGAGGTGGGTTTGAAGGCATTAAGTTAGGTAATATAACGAAGAACTGTGGCTATTGCATGTCATAAGAGGCTGCGATTGTTGGGCGTAATTAATGTGCCGCTTATGATTCGCAAGCTTAGACAGCTGTTTGATGCCATTTTCTGTAATCTCA
>JAJZBG010000056.1 GCA_021799035.1 Actinomycetes bacterium
GGAGGCTTTTCGCCTCCCCCGTTATGATCGATCAGCTTCTAGCTTAGAAATCCTCCATGCCACCCGCAGGGGCAGCAGGGGCCTTCTCGGCCGGCTTCTCAACTACCACAGCCTCGGTCGTCAAGAACAGTCCCGCAATTGAAGCTGCGTTTTGAAGCGCAGAACGGGTCACCTTGACGGCATCGATGACACCGGATTTCACGAGATCCTCGTACTCTCCAGTCGCTGCGTTGAGCCCCTCCGATGGCTTGCCGAGGCCCTTTACTCTTTCGACCACAACGCCGCCTTCGAGCCCAGCATTGACAGCGATCTGCTTTAGCGGCTCTTCAACCGCCTTAGCCACGATCTTTGCACCGGTAGCCTCGTCACCTTCAAGCTTCTCCGCCATGGCCAGAATCGACGACTGGGCGCGCAGCAATGCAACACCCCCGCCAGGAACTACCCCTTCTTCGATTGCAGCCTTAGTAGTGGAAACCGCATCTTCGATTCGGTGCTTCTTTTCCTTCAACTCCACCTCAGTGGCAGCACCAACCTTGATAATGGCTACTCCACCCGAAAGCTTGGCCAACCTCTCCTGAAGCTTTTCACGGTCATAGTCAGAGTCAGTGTTCTCGATCTCAGTCTTTATTTGGTTGATTCGGGCCTTGATATCATCATCGGTTCCACCGCCCTCAATGATGGTGGTCTCGTCCTTGCTTACTTCGACCTTCCTTGCCCTTCCAAGCAAGTCAAGAGTCACCGACTCGAGCTTGAGGCCAATCTCCTCGGTAATTACCTGGCCAGCCGTCAAGATAGCTATATCTTGCAGCATTGCCTTGCGCCGCTCGCCGAAGCCAGGCGCCTTCACGGCTACCGACTTGAAGGTACCACGGATCTTGTTCACCACAAGCGTCGCAAGGGCCTCCGCCTCGACATCTTCGGCGATGATAACGAGAGGTTTTCCGCTCTGCATCACTTTTTCCAGAACCGGGAGCAAATCCCTCACGTTAGAGATCTTTGAACCGTAGATAAGGATGTAGGGATCCTCCAAGCTAGCCGTCATCGACTCGGGATCGCTAACAAAATAGGGGGAGATGTATCCCTTGTCAAAGCGCATACCCTCTACAAGATCCATCTCCATGCCAAAGGTGTTCGACTCCTCGACGGTGATAACACCATCCTTGCCGACTTTTTCGATTGCCTCCGATATCATCGCACCAATCTCGGTGTCGGCAGCAGAAATCGACGCCACCTGAGCGATCTGGTCTTTGGACTCAGTCTCTTTGGCGATGGACTTTAGGGCATCCACCGCAGCAACAACCGCGTCCTCAATCCCCTTCTTCAGCGACATCGGGTTCGCTCCAGCCGCTACGTTTCGGAGACCTTCACGCACCATCGACCAAGCCAGCACGGTTGCCGTAGTGGTGCCGTCACCCGCAACATCGTCAGTCTTTTTGGCAACCTCTTTTACCAGCTCTGCACCAATTTTCTCAAAAGGGTCCTCGAGCTCGATCTCCTTTGCAATCGAAACGCCGTCGTTCGTGATCGTGGGAGCCCCCCACTTCTTCTCAAAAACAACGTTACGACCCTTTGGGCCCAGAGTCACTCGGACAGCGTCGGCAAGTTGGTTCATGCCGCTCTCGAGAGCCCTGCGAGCCTGCTCATCAAATGTAATCAACTTAGCCATACGTTGGTTCCCTCCGTTGGGTTCCTTTTTTTAGCACTCTCAATACTAGAGTGCTAATAGAAATTCACGATAGATGAAAATAATTAAATCGCGAACGCATTTCCGGAAATTTTCTAGTTCAATTGCGGAAAAATTCTCTGACCTGGATGATCCGGGATGAATTCAG
This sequence comes from Actinomycetes bacterium, assembly GCA_021799035.1. Lineage (GTDB taxonomy): Bacteria > Actinomycetota > Acidimicrobiia > Acidimicrobiales > Acidimicrobiaceae > SCQM01. Next base: position 1,833 of record JAJZBG010000056.1, read on the forward strand.
TCCGTGCCACCGGCTACGGCAGGAACGATAGAAAGAACCTGGCCCTCCTTGACGGGTGTCTCCAGCCCTTCTAGGAACCGAACATCCTCATCGGCAAGAAAGACATTCACAAATCTCCGCAATGCTCCGTGCTCGTCAAAGATCCTCTCACCAAGTCCTGGAAACTGGGCATCGATCTTGCCAAGGATCTCACCAACCGTTGAACCGTCAACGTCAAGCTCGGCCAATCCGCCGGTAAGGGATCTCAGCTGGGTTGGTACTCGAACGATGCTCATTGATTGCTCCTTTTAGACTCATAGACCTCGGCAAACGCCTCCAAGGTTGGCTTGATTACATACGTGGGACCTTGTGAGTCCTCCAGCGCTTCGACTGTCTTGAGCCCATTACCAGTGATATAGGCGACTACAGTCTCTTCGGGCCTTACCACACCCTCTTTCGCCAACTTGACGAGAGTCGCTATCGTGACCCCACCCGCTGTCTCTGCAAAGATCCCCTCGGTTCGCGCAAGAAGGCCCATTCCTTCAATGATCTCCTCATCGGTTACCGAACCGAACGAACCTCCAGATTTGCGCACTACTTCAAGTGCATAGAAGCCATCAGCCGGGTTACCGATCGCCAGTGACTTGGCAATGGTGTTCGGCTTTACGGGCCGAACGTAGTCTTGCCCTGAAGCAAACGCCGTGGCAACAGGAGAACAACCCTCAGCTTGGGCCCCAGAAATCCTCACATGTGGCTCCTCATCAAGCAAACCAACCTTGTAAAGCTCGTTGAAGCCCTTGTGAATCTTGGTCAGCTGGCTACCAGAGCCCACCGGGACTATTACGTGATCGGGAGCCTTCCATCCAAGCTGCTCTGCAACCTCGTATGCCAGGGTTTTAGATCCCTCTGAGTAGTACGCTCTCACATTGACGTTCACAAAAGCCCAGGTTGGCTCCTCGGATGCAAGTTCGGCACAGAGCCTGTTCACATCGTCGTAGTTGCCCTCTATAGCTATGACGTTCCCTCCGAAGATCGAGGTTGTGATGATCTTCGCCTTTTCAAGATTTGCTGGTATGAAGACGTATGACTCCATGCCAGCCCAAGCAGCATGGGCAGCGACTGAGTTGGCAAGGTTTCCAGTGGAAGCGCATGCAGCCACTTTCAGCCCAAGCTCACGGGCCTTTGATAGAGCGACAGAGACAACCCTGTCCTTGAAAGAACCGGTCGGATTTACCGTATCGTTTTTAAGCCACAGATTAGGCAGTCCAAGCTCATCGCCCAAAGTGCGTGCCTTCACCAGTGGAGTGAATCCAACTCCTAACGAGACGTAATCGGTGCCATCGACCGGGAGAAGGTCTGCGTAACGCCAGATGGTATTGGGACCACTTGCAATTTTCTCACGAGAGATCGACGCAGCTATTCCTTCATAATCATATGCAACCTCAAGAGGACCAAAACAGAACTCACAGACATGAAGCGCTTCGATTGGATAGGTCTTATGACACTCACGGCACTTCAAGGATTGAACAAAAGCCACCTTACTCTCCTCATCGATCGGGCATTGGCACCTGGTAACTAGGTACTGGTTGCCGCGGTATCGTAGGGCCCGTCCCTAAACCGCTCTTGATGATGTCTCAATTACTGCTAAATGTTAGTAGGAGCATATATTTCAGCCGACACCAAATCTCCTTGCAAGTCGGTAATTTTCCAGAGCTTCTCAGCCCCAGTGCCGCTGTGCCAGGCACAAATTTGCCTCTAAGAGCAGATCAAACGGGGACGTCGACTACATCTGAAAAGATGAGAATTCCTGAAAGAGAGTTGCTAGCGCGCTTCACAACCCTCACACAGAGCAAATCGATCACTGTTCTCATACCAGCCAGGAATGAGGAAGCAACTGTTGGGGAGATCGTCTGCAAGCTGGTAGATCGATACCACTTCGATTCAACAAGGCTCTTCAGAGTAATCGTGATCGACGATCATTCAACCGATAACACAGCCGCTATTGCGGCTAAAGCAGGTGCTGAAGTCATCGTCAGAGATGATCCAGGGCACGCTACCGGAAAGGCAGAAACCATCGCCGCTGGCATCGACCGGTTCCCCAGCGACATATACGTTCTCTTTGACGCGGATGTATCGAATTTCGACGCGATTTGGCTGGAGAAGCTCTGTTATCCGCTCTCTGAAAACGATGTTATCCTTTCCAAAGCCACTTATGAAAGGCCTGTCAAAGCTGGCTGGGACAATCACGAGGGTTTCTTGGAGGGTGGAAGGGTGACTGAACTGGTAGCCAGACCACTGCTTTCGATGTTTTTTCCAGAAGTAGCAAGATTTGGACAGCCCCTCAGTGGTGAGGTTGCATTCAAAGCAGAACTCGCCAGATCGGCACCCCTAAGCGCAGGATATGGCTTCGACGTTGGACTCTTGCTTGACAGCTACCTGATGTACGGAATCAATTCGATAACAGAGATTGAACTGGGCGAGCGAACGCACCGCCATCAAGAACTAACCGCGCTCTCGTTCCAAGCGAGTCAAGTTGCATCAACGATACTCATGAAGGCCGGAATCGACGTAGAGGCGCTCCCCGGGGCTAGGCGTCTCATTCGCCCAGGAAGACCAGACAAATCAGTTCCCATCGGGTTGCTGAAGTCTCCGCGTTCCACGTGACCTCAAAGCGCTCGCGAGCGTCTCTTTGACTGAATCGAGCGTATGGTTGAAAGCCCGTTCAGCACCAGTTTCGTGCACCAGCGAAAACACCAACGAGGGATCCGGACACATTGATAATGCCTCCTGGTCAAAATCTCCCACAATAACCAGATAAGGAATCGACCGCTCAATCGCGGCCTCAACAATGCGCCCTACCACCTTTCCCCTAAAGCTCTGGTAATCAAGGAAGCCCTCGCCAGTTACCACGATGGAGGCTCTGGGAAACTCCTCGTAGATGCCGCTCTCCTCAGCAGCAATTTCGAAGCCGGAAACAATCTTCGCACCAATGGCAGCCAGGCCGCCCGCCAACCCTCCTGCAGCACCCCCGCCTCTCACTAGAGAGATGTCTGTTCCAAAACGTAGCCGATACTGCTGCTCTAGGGCCTCTAAACGCAGTGTCAGTAGAGCCACCTGTGCTGAAGAAGCCCCTTTCTGTGTAGAAAACTCCCTTGCTGCGTCACGAAATAGCGTGTCGACATCAGCAGCTGCAATGAGCTCGACACCCTTGAGCCGTATAACTGGCTCCAAAGCATCCACAGCACCAAGGCCTCCGTCTGTCGTAGCAGATCCTCCGCATCCGACGATTACCCTCTTCGCACCCGCAAACACCGCCGCTTTGATCAGCTCTCCCACACCTTTTGTAGTGGCGGCCATGGGATCATTGCCTTCAGCGCCGCCCACAAGTGCAAGCCCAGCAACCCTCGCCATCTCGATGATGGCGGTACCGCCTTTCATTTTGTACTGTGCTGTGATCTTCTTCCCGTTGGCAGCCGTTACCAGCGAACTCCTTTCTACTCCCTCAAATATGTCGAGCAAACCTTCACCGCCATCCGACATGGGGAAGCTCTTCGCGCGATAACCTGCGCCCTCAAGGACCTCACTCATAGCGCGTGCCACCTCCGACGCCGAGGCGGTCCCCCTGAACTTGTCTGGAGCCACAAGCGCTATTTTCATCTGTTCACTCTCTATTTTGCCACCTGCCTGCCGCTGATGCTTAAGTCCTCGCTTGGCCGTAACACCAACTTGGTGCATCGGCACTCTGCCAAAACCTTGCTTGTTAATTCACCAGTGGCCTGGCGATCCAAGACCTCCATGAATCTTTCGAGCAACTCCAAGTAACTCACTTTGGCAGTAGAGAAAAAGTTCGTTCAGAACTCGACGGTGGTAAAACCATCGAAGACTGACATGACCTCAGCTTAACGAAGTTGAACACGAAGCTTCAACCACAAAAGTCTGGAACTAGGTCAGATCACATGGAACGCTCGCTTGTCGGTGCGAGCGTATCTCCTTGTTGGCAGTGAGGCGCTCCGTCATCCAAGACGGGCGTTCCTACCCATGCGTTCAACTGGGATTGCCAACGTTCATCACACTGCCACGTCCATTAGGTTTGGTTTTGCTGAACCGGTGAATGTTCCTGTCCAAGTTGGCAAGCTCTCCCACGTATCGGAGTCAACTTGCCTTATCAGTGCCCAGAACCACGTTCAGATCGGAAGGCTGTACATTAGGTATCGGGGTGGAAAACGATACAGGCTTTATTGAACTCGCCGCCAAACCGATGGCAGCCGCCAGCTTCGCTGCCTGAGACTCGTAACCGGGAGAATAGTAAACCGACGTCTTGCTCAGATTCTGAGTCGTAGCGTTGGAAGCCGCCACCACGTCATATCCGATCTTGGCCAACTGGCTTGTAAGTTTTCCAGCAGCGCCAGCAACGTCGGTGCCGTTGAACACTCGTACGGTCACGAGCGAATTCGACGATGACACAACAGGTGACACTGAGCTGGAGGATCTCGTCGTCACAGTAGAAGGCTTAGTGGCTGAGCTCGATCCTGACACTGAACCCGAAGGCGACGCCTGAGGCAGGACAACCTGGTCCGGGCTGACTGAACCCCCAGTGATCCCAGAACTCGATGGGGTCGAAGAAACCGACTTGGCGAAAGTTGTGGTGGTCGAGCCCGTTACTTTGGTAATTCCAACGCTCTTTTGAGCTGAGGTCTTTACCGTTGAAGGGAGCGAGGAGAATGCCTTTATGGCAATCAGCGATACCGCAAGGATCAGCAACGCTCCTTTGCCCGCCGCTTTCCCAGAACGTTCGGTCTTTCGGGATATGGCCTCTTGCTCTCTTTGCGCCTTCATCCGAGCAGCAGAACTTGCTGCAGACTGCGACCTGGGAGCCCTCGTGCCTGAAGCTGATGCCCGGCTCGAATACCCTTGTCTTCGATTGCGCGACGAGCTGTAATAGCTCGGTCGACGAGAACCTTTGTCACTTGCGGGCAAGTCACGCTCCTCCCGATTAACGCCGGCGCACCCAAACCCCAATTATAGCGATATTCCTACTATGTAATTACATAATTGTAACACTTTGGGGTTTCGACACGAGGGTCAGATCGGGGTGTCAGAGGTAAGCCAAGCGAAATAAACTGCAATACCCAGATTGTTTAAATTTCTGGGCTTTGCCGTCGAGTATTGGGAAGGCGTCGCCTTTTACGTGGCTTCCCTGTAAACTCGTTGGCCTAGCCGGTGTGGCGCAGCTGGTAGCGCAGGCGATTTGTAATCGTCAGGTCGTCGGTTCGAGTCCGACCACCGGCTCAATTCAGTGAAATAGACTCTGCGAGTCGTCGCTGACGTCAGGACCTTGCGCGAGCAACTTCGAACATCACCAGAGCTGCAGCGTTCGAAACGTTAAGTGAGGCGACATGGCCGTGCTGTGGAATGGAAGCCATTACGTCGCATCTCTGGCGCGTAAGGGGTGAAAGGCCACGCCCTTCAGCTCCGAACACTAGTGCTACAGGCTGGTCAAAAAGGGAAATTTCATAGATGCTCTGCACAGCAGAGCTGTCAAGGCCGATGCACCATACTCCCGCCTTTGAGAGATCCTGCAAAGCTCCAGGAATGCCGGGCACAATGGCGAAATTCAGATACTCTATCGACCCGGCGGCTGATTTTGTCGCAGCGGGCGTAAGGTGAACAGACCTGTGCTCGGGCAAGATGATACCGGTGACTCCTGCGCACTCGGCGCTTCGCAGTATCGATCCAAGATTGTAGGGGTCGGTAACCCCATCCAGGACAACCAGGAAAGGTTGAACCCCGTGCTGTGGCTTGACCATTTCGTCAAGAAATGTCTCTTGGAGCTTTGTGGAGAATGCTATCACTCCTTGAGAACTCTCCGACCTTGCGGTTTTGTCAAGCTTGTCTCGTGAGACAGTCACGATTGGAACCTTCGCATTCACGGCCATGGCGAGAATCTCTTCAATGATCCCAACCCGTTCGACCGAGTCAGAAATCCAAAGCTCCCGCACTTTGCGCTTCTTGGCTCGCAAAAGCTCCCTTACAGCTTGGCGACCTTCAACCTGTTCTCCGCCCAGGCTACGGTCTCGACTGGTGTATGCCGCTTTGCCTCCTTGAGCACCCAACGCTTTCTTGGCAGATCCGAAGCTTCTCGACCCGGCGGCTGCATTTCGATTCGGCGAGGCTTTGTACCCCTTGGCCACAGTTCAATCCCTCCTCAGGGCTGCCATAACAGGGCGCTAGCCAGTGCAATCATTCCCAGATTCTCACCAATCGGCCCAACCCTCTCTGGGCTCTTTGCTTTTACTGACACTGGAGCAGAGATTGTAAGTGAGACAGATGACGAAATCTCTCGCAAGAAGCCTGACAGGCGTGGCTTCTGAGCAACTACCGTCACATCAGCGTTCACAATGTGCCAGCCAAGATCTGAGACCATCTGCACACACCTCGAAAGCAAGATGAGGCTGTTAGCACCCTCGAGCGAGGGATCGTCGTCAGGGAAGTGGTCTCCAATCCCACCAAGACCAACAGCGCCAAGGACAGCGTCAGAGAGCGCGTGGCAGACCACGTCGGCATCTGAATGACCGAGAAGGCCGCAACCTGACGACACCTCGACCCCACCCAAAATCAGAGGCCTTGTCGGATCCGTCGAGACCGGATGGATGTCAAAGCCGCTACCGATCCTCAGCCCTGGAGGGCTAATAGATTCCATCTCTGCTCAACAGCTCCTTCACCCTCTCAAGGTCCGCGATTGTAGTAATTTTGAAATTGTTCTCTTCTCCCAACACTGCCTCAACCGACACTCCCAACTGCTCCACTAGCTGGGAATCGTCAGTTGCAGCAGCTCTGGTTTGATATGCGCGTTCGAGGACTGCTCTCTGAAATCCTTGCGGAGTCTGGACTCGAAACAGCTTCGAACGGTCCAATGTTGCTATGACTTGGTTTCCGACAATTTCTTTGACAGTATCTGTAATTCCAAGTACAGGTATTACCGCCTGAGCCCCTTCTTCAAGTCGAGCAAGAACCCTCTCATATAGAGCTGCAGAGGCAAGCGGCCGGGCGGCATCATGGACTAGAACCAGCTCGTAACCCTCTGGGACTTTTTCCAACCCGGCCCGCACAGAATCCGATCTCGTTGCACCACCATCGGTTACCACGTCAGCCTCAAGATCACCAAAATCGGCGCCAGGAACCTTCACACAGACAACGTAATCCACAGACTTCCGCGCTATCGAAAGCGAGATATCGACGACACGCCGATCTCCTATCAGCTCTAGCTGCTTAAATCCGCCGAATCTGACGCCAGTACCTGCTGATACCACTATCGCGGCGCTTTTCATGCTCACGAATCCCGCTCTCCCAGTGAGACCGTCTACTCAGTCAAACTAAACGGAAATATCTCCGAAAAAGGATCGTCAATCACAGACTACGGCAGCGCGGCATCCAGCTTCGCTTCAGCTTCTTCCTCGCTGACACCACACGCGAATGTCAGCTCAGAGATTAGAATCTGCCGAGCGCGTGCCAGCATTCTTTTCTCTCCGGCGGATAACCCCTTATCCTTATCCCTGATGGACAGGTTGCGAACCACTTCAGCAACCTGATAGATGTCGCCAGATTTCAGCTTCTCGACGTGGTTCTTGTATCGACGGGACCAGTTGGTTGGCATCCTGGCTTCCTTCTTTCGAAGCACAGCAAACACCTCTTCAACTTCCTCGTCATTTATCACTTCGCGAAGACCGACTTCATCCGTGTTATCTGCAGGAACCATGAGTGTCAAGTCCCCGTAGGCAAGCCTGAGCACAAGGTATTCGCGCTTCTCGCCAAATGCCTCTTTGGTCTCCCGGCGTTCGATAACAGCCGCACCGTGATGAGGATAAACTACCTTGTCGCCAACTTCAAAAGCCATCTTTCTCCTGCCAAAAGGAAACGCCTTTACTAGCGTAAAACTAACCTACAGCGTTCACAACTTCGAAGGCCATTCCAGCCTAGTTGAACAACATCGGACTCTAGACCTTCCAATCAGGTAGATCTACTACTAGTTTGAATAGTCATGGATCCACGACAGCTACTCCAACACACAACGCTATTCAGCCTTCTTGACGAAGCGACCTTGGATGAGGTTCTCAAAGAGCTGAAGGTCTTCGAAATAAAGCGAGGAACTGATCTCTTTCTGGAGAACGACGAGGCTAACGCTCTCTATATCGTCGTTGAAGGCAGGGTTGCAATCATAAAATCATTCGTGGATAGAAAGGACTCGATGGTAGCTCTGATCGAACCCGGGGACCTTTTCGGCGAGATGGGGCTTTTTGAAGATCAGGTGAGGTCCGCGTCAGCTCGAGCAGTTGAAAATTCCACGCTCATCGAGGTCCCATATCCCCCGATCCGCAGGGCTCTCGAAGCAAGACCATCTCTGCTGTGGAGCCTGGTGTCGCTTCTCGCTCATCGCCTTCGCTCCACGGACGAAGCACTTGCCGACGCAATGTTCCTTGACGTAACCGGTAGAACCGCCAAGCGTATTCTCGAGATTGCTGGAGACTCAGACGATTTCGTTATTCCTCTCACCCAGGAAGAGCTAGCAGGGATGGTTGGTGCATCGAGAGAAAGGGTGAATAAGACACTGGCAAGCTTCGTAAAGTCCGGCTTGCTTGAAATCAACGACAGGCGTTACACGATTCTTCAGCGAACCAAGTTGGAGGAGATCTCGAGCTAACGGCAACCAGTAACGCTAACCAAGCTGACTGAACAGGTCCTTGATCGCCTTTGCCCAATGACTGCCTACACCTGACAACGAAGCTATGTCAGACTCGGATGCTTCTACGATTGGGTAGAGAGAACCGAAATGGCCAATTATCGTTCTCTTAACGTCATCCGGCATTCTCGAAAGCTTTCCCAGCATCCTGTAGCCTCTCGATTCCATCCAAGAGCCAAGCATTGCCTGAAGCGCCTCATTGCTGCCATCACCGTGCCGCCGAAGCACCGAGTTCGGGAGGCTGAGTTCTTTGAGACCGAGCCCTACTGCCGATGTATCCAATAGCTCATCCGTCTCAAGGGAAGCAAGAAAACTGCGGATCTTGTCAATGTCACCTGCAGTGCACGGACCAAGATAGTCTTCGATGACCTTGTTGTACTCAGACTCAACACCAAAGCAGAGCTCTTCGAGCTGAAGCGAGATCAAACGGCCTTGATCACCGAGTTCTATGAGGTAGCCCTCGATCTCGTCATCGATTCTTCTGACCATCTCAGACCGTTGTACTGCCCCGATCACGTCCCTAAAGGTGACCTGATTTCTGATCTCAAGAGAGTCCAGCGTTGACATGACATGGCTCAAACGATCTCTGTACTTTTCAAGCGTGGCAAGACCTTGATTAGCCCTAGAGAGCATGATCGGAATTGGAGCTATCACGCTCTTGTAACCCTGCCTGTAGACGGTGATTACCGAAAGCTCTTCAGAGACTGCAAAGACTGAGACATCAACACTTCGCGCCACTCTTTCGGCGGTTCGATGTCTCGTACCTGTTTCAGAAGTTGGCACCATGGCATCTGGAACAAGGTGCACATTGGCACGCGCTATCCGCAGGCCATCCCCTGACAGCACAATGGCTCCATCCATTTTGGCGAGTTCAAACAGCTTCTGAGGAGAAAATTCCGCATCGACCAAGAATCCTCCGGAACAGATGGAAAGCACTTCAGGATTGTCTCCAAGAACCACGAGCGCACCCATTCTCGCCTGCAAGACCCTGTCCAAGCCCTCACGCAGCGCGGTTCCTGGAGAGACTTCTCGAAGTGCCTCGATCAAGACAGGCGGTTTTGTCAT
>JAJZBG010000057.1 GCA_021799035.1 Actinomycetes bacterium
GCAGGTGGCATCTCGAAGAGAGGTCTCTACGCAGATATTTGTCGCCACTCCGCAAAAGACAAGGGAAGGCCTATTCAAGCGTGAAATTACATTGACAAACTCAGTTGAGTTGAATGCGCTGTATCTGTGCTTGGTCACGACGTGATCACTTGGACGGGGAATTATCTGGAAAAAATCAGCTCCCCAGCTGCCTGGCACACAATTGGGGGTTGATTCTTTTTTGCCCGTCCGGAACCTCCATGAATCTGTTGTGCTGTCGTCTGAGTGCGTTGTGCGCACCAGAACCACTGGCACGTCATTCGAACGAGCCCCGTCTATGAGTTCGGTCAGCCTCGGGATCATTTCCAATGCACTAGAGACATCTTTTCCCGATCGCGCCACGACTCCTTCAGGACTGCAGAAGTCGTTTTGCACGTCGATCACTACCAGAGCTGACTGTCTGGGATCAAGTCGGTCGATTGACAATAGCCTCCCCCTCATTTAAAACTGCCGGCATGCGAACTCAAAAACCGTATTGTCCCCTCGTGAAAGATCGTACCACCCATTGATCGGGAGATACAGAGACGAGATCATGAGATGGCGCAGACAATTCAGGACTCAATCAGATCAGGTCGGCAGTACCCGACACCACAATCACGTCAGCTCTTTGAGGGCTTTGCGAATGTTATCTCGCGGCGGAATATCGTCAATGGACGACAGAAATCCACGCTGCAAGTGAAACAAGAGTAACCAACAGGACTGGCACGGTGAGAACGACTCCTGTTCGGAAATACTGCCCCCACCCGATCTTCACCCCCTTGCTCTCGAGCACGTGAAGCCACAACAGTGTTGCGAGTGAGCCGATTGGGGTGAACTTTGGACCTAGATCTGAACCAACGACATTGGAGTAAACCAGCACAACATGAGATAGGCCATGAGCGCTTGAGCCGGCAATGGAGATGCAGCCGACAAGAACCGTCGGCATGTTGTTCATAATCGCAGAAAGCACTGCCGCACCGAATCCCCCGACCAGAGTCAAGGGTACCAGGCCAGCTGGCTTCACGTGATCTATTCCAGCACTCAGATAGGCTGTCAGACCAGCGTTTCTCAGGCCGAACACTACGAGATACATGCCTAGAGAAAAAACAACAATCTTCCATGGAGCTTTTAGAACGACCTTCTTGACAGAGAGCACTTCGGATCGCCTTGCGAGAAACAGGAATACGACGGCGATGACTGATGCTGGAAGTGAAACCGGTACCTTCAAAGGCTCAGAGGCCAGATACCCTATCAGAAGAGCCGTTAGAACAAACCAGCTGGCTCTAAAGAGCTTGTGATCCTTGATCGCCATTTCCGGACTGAAAAGTCTGCCAGGGTCGTAGTGCTTCGTTAACAGTCTTTTGTAGTAGAAGTAGAGGATGGCAAGGCTAGCAAGGAAGCTCACGATGTCCACCGGAAGCATCGTCTCGGCGTAGGTGCCGAAGCCTATGTGAAAGTAGTTGCCCGAGACTATGTTGACAAGGTTCGATACAAGAAACGGCAAAGAGGTAGTGTCTGCCACAAAGCCAGCTGCCATCACGAAAGGCATTGCTTGGCGGGGGGTAAATCCGAGAACGCGCATCTGCTGATATACGATCGGTGTGATGATCAGCGCTGCTCCGTCGTTGGCGAAAAGGGCCGCCACGAGTGTTCCGAGGATAATCACGTAAACAAAAGCTCTGAGCGTATCGCCCTTTGCAGCACGCAGCATATGCAGCGCAGCCCATTCAAAAAAGCCGATCAGATCCAGCACGATTGAAATTATGATCACGGCGACGAACGTGATCGTTGCATTCCAAACGATGTCCCAGACCGTAAGGACATTGCTCGGATGCACCACCCCCACTGCGAGGGCAACAAGTGCTCCGCCTGTTGCGGACCAGCCTATGGAAAGCCCCTTTGGCTGTGAAATGACTAGGGCGAGCGTGCAGATGAAGATAGCTATGGCCGCTATGTCAAACTGGGGGCCAGTCAGCAACTGCCTCTCCTTACATTTTCGGCTTTGGACATTCCCCAAGAAAGCTTGATGGTGCGGAGTGCGTCACCCCAGAAATGATCGATGAGCAGACATGAGGTTGGACTGTCTATACGCAAGGGTGCTTCACCCTTGAAGCTATGGCCGCTCGGCTCGCAAGCTCTGAAAGCAGACCGGAATACTCCTTGAGTTTCTCCGGCAGCAATCGATAGTAGGTATTCCTCCCCACCGATTCGGTCTCAACGAGACCCATATCCCTCAAGATCTTGAGGTGGTGCGAAACCGTCGGCTGGCGTGCACCTGTCATTTCGACCAGATGGCAGGTGCAGAGCTGCTGATCCGCCAACAACTCGATAATTTCCGTGCGGAGAGGATCGGCGAAGACAGCCAACTTATCAATTGAAGTTGATATTAACATAGATTGATTATATACTTCATGACGAAGATAGCAAATGATCTGGGACGGTTTACGGCATCTTGATTGCCGGTTGGCAGTCCCCAAACAACCTCTTGGTTGCTGACGCGCTCTATGAGACGAGGATTGATATTGGATAGAGTCCCCGAAGTCCTGTTTGTTTGCATCCACAATGCTGGCCGCTCTGTGGCGGCATCGGTGCTGTTGGACCATTACGCAAAGGGGAGGGTCAAGGTTTCTTCTGCCGGCTCCGAGCCAGGAAAGCAGACCAACCCTGTCGTTGCCCAGATACTGAGAGAAAAGGGCCTTGATCCATCCAAGGAATTCCCCAAGCCGCTCACCGATGCTGCACAACAGAAGGCAGACATCGTCATAACTATGGGATGCGGAGATGCATGCACCTTCTACCCAGGGAAGAAGTACCTCGACTGGGAGCTCGAAGACCCCGCCGGAAAGCCAATAAATGAGGTGCGGCCAATAGTGGAAGAGATCGAGAGACGAGTCATTTCTCTGCTGGACGAGATAGCTTCAAGCTGAAGACAGCAAGCGCTACGGCATACTCGCATGCAAGTGCAATTTGGCAGCTCAAACACGCCTAGATTTTAGCTAGGATGAGCTGGGCAACCGAGTGCGAGAAGGTTTTATGAACCCCATTGAACGCGGGATCCACTGGATGGACGGGCTGCAGCAGAGTTCACGTTTTCTTGGATTTGTCTTCGGAGTCATCAAGAAATTCGGAGACGACCAGGGAGGCTCACTGGCAGCTTTGATCACCTTTTTCGGCTTCACCTCGATGTTCCCCCTGCTGCTTCTGGCAGTGACGCTCTTGGGTGCAATTGTGGGGAGCAGCTCGTCAATTACTGAGAGAGTGGTCAACTCGGCGCTCGCGCAATTTCCGATTCTCGGATCTGAACTGGCGAACAATATCCATGCGCTACATCGCAACAGTGCAATCAGCTTGGTGATAGGAGTTGTCGGGCTCCTCTTGGGCTCACAGGGGGCCAGCCAATCCAGCCAGTATGCAATGGCACAGGTCTGGAACATCCCTGTCACCCAGCGGCCAAACTACCTTTCTAGGCTCGCACGCACCGCTGCACTCATTCTCGTCTTGGGTCTCTTCTTCGTCCTGGGAGCCACCCTGAGCGCATTTTCAAGCTTCACATCGCAGAACTATGTTTTAAGAGCCATAGCGCTGATCTTCTCGGTAGTCGTGAACCTGGCCCTGTATTTAATAGCCTTCCGTCTGCTCACTCCCAAGCAGATTGAAACGAGGCACCTTGCCATTGGCGCAATCGTCGGTGGCGTAGCCTGGACTATTCTGCAGCTTGTGGGCGGCTATCTCGTTAGCCACCAACTAAGACACGCCAGCCAGGTCTACGGTTTTTTCGCTGTTGTCCTTGGAATCCTTTCATGGATCTACTTGGGAGCTAGGGTGCTGATCTACACCGCGGAGATAAACGTCGTGATCACCAGAAGGCTCTGGCCTCGCTCGATATCAGGACCGCCCTGGACTCGAGCGGATATGAATGTGTTCAGAGCGCTCAGCGAGCAGCAAGATCGAGCAAAAAACGAGCACATTCGTGTGGATTTCGACCAGCAAGGTAAGACCGAATGACATCTTTGCTCGCCATTGCGAACAGCACTTGGAAATGTCTTATTGCACCTTTCAGGCCGTTCAAATAACCTACAGTATGTGAACCAGTTCGAGCCGCTTCTGAGCATTGTCATGGACCTACTCGAATTCGAGCCAAAACCCCTCTCGGAGATCGTTCGCGTTCTTGCCCAGAACGGCATCATCAGCAATCTCGACTCTCCTAGTGACGACCTTACGCAACTGCTTGACGAATCTGATGCCATTTGGGGCTCCGCATCGGGGCTTTACAACAGAACCGACAAGATGCTCGATGGGCTGTGCCTAACGCATCGAATCAGCAGCGCAGAGATCGAAAATGACCTGGTGCACATAATCCCCGACCTTGACGGGTTGGCGTTCAATCTCGACAGCGTCTTCATCTGGGAGAACCAGGAACTGAGAGTGGTCTACAGAACACGCGACGGTGTAGAAAATGCCGCGACCCACGGTTCATACCTCGGCCCAATTGGCTGGCTCAGAGAATTCTCCCCTGGGGACGTAATCGCATTCCGAAGAAACGGCAATGTACTCTCAGCTTTTCGGCCGAGAGATCTCTATAGAGGGGATGAGGAACAGGCTGCCCTACTGAGAGCATTCACAAACCTTTATGCAGGGTCAAAAGGGGTTGAGCCAATGGAGGTCCTCCTCGATGCGCTATGCGAAGATCCCTCTCTATTTCGCCTGCCCGTTCCGCCAATCCAGGAACTGACGCAATCCCTTCTGCTCGAGCCCAGAGGAATCTGGCTCGGTCCTTCCATGGAGGATTGGAACACACCAGACGAAGCCTGGCAAACAGAGAAGAAGGCAAAGATAGCGGAATCTCTCGGATTCGAGCGCTGCTGCGTAAAAGAGTTCGACAATGCCCTGGCGGCCTGGAAGAAGTGGAGGAGGAGCAAGCATGCTGAGGTTGATTACAAGGCAGTCCTAAACTCGCTTTCACACGGGCAGGTAGCCAAGGGATTCACCTCATGGGTCTTTCAGTTTGAAACCTTTCCACACCGATCGGTAGAGGCTTTCATAACTGACCTTGTTGCGTCAGGAGGCTCCAAGGCCGCGGCTGGCTACTATGTGCGCGCTATCTCGCGAGCTCTCGAGGGCAAGGCAATCCTGGCGGAAAAGGACCTGAAGCTTGCTCTTCAGTACGACTCGAAATTCGATCTCGCCCGCGTCGAACTTGCAAACACCTTTGCAGACAGGGGCGATATCCACGGGTACATCGCAGCCCTCAAACAGTGCGAGCCAACCTCGGTGCTTCCCCTGATTGCAGAGGCTGAAAGCCTGCTTCCACACTTTGGCCCCACCGACCGCGATGAACTATGCCCCTGCGGCTCGGGTCTCAAATACAAGTACTGCTGTCTAAAGAGCCCGAAGCTCAGTCCCAGCACCAGAATTCGCTGGATCATGCAGAAAGTGATCCGATGGATGACAAGACCTGAGCGCCGGGAAAACATTTCGGACTTCTTCCTCAGCTTCAACCAGATGCTGGCCGAACCAGTTGCCGAAGACTACGGGGAGTTCGTTCTCGATGTCGCCGTCTTCGAAGGCGGGGGAATAGAAGAGTACGTGGACCTCAGAAAAGAGCTTCTCTCACCAATCGACCGCCAGCTTCTTGAAGAGCTGGCAGCATCAAAAAGAGCGCTGTTGGAAATAGCAGATTTCTCGTGGGGACGCTCGCTCAGCTTGAGGGACACTCTGACTGGAGACCGGATTGTTGTATCCGAACCGCCAATGTCTCTTGATTCCAAGATCGGCGACTACTTGATGGCAAGGGTCGTGAACACAGGTGAAGGTCACGCGCTTGCGGGCAAGAGCCTTCCGATATTTCTGCGCCAGAGAGACGGGCTGCTTGAACTGCTTCGCCACTCCCCTGAACCGTTTGACTTCCTTCGCTGGTTTGCATCAACACTGAGTCCTTCAGATCCAGGGGCTTTCGAGGAGCCTAGAGCCACGTTGCACCAGCTGGTTCTCACAGCCAGAACAGAGTCACGTATGCCATTGGCCGTGCCGTCTGGGTGGTCACAGATCGACAACGGGACGTGGATATTCTCGCAGAGTTCAGAGCGTAGCCAACTTCCACACGCGGTGAGGATCCTCATGAAAGATGATGCTGTCGTAATTCAGGCGACATCAGCTGAACTCACTGAAGTGGTGCTCGAAGACTTGAGACGCAGAGGTGGAAGATTCGAAGTAGTCGACCGCTCGACAGATGAAATCAAACTCAAAGTGGAGAGCTTCACCGGCCGCATGTCAGTTCGCTCACGAGCAGGCGCTCCTGACGCAACAAGTGCAGCAAGCGACTCCTACATTGAGCTGATGGAAGCGGTATGGCCCGATCTTCCCCTTCCAGCCCTAGGTGGCCTGAGCCCAAAGCAGGCGCTTGAAGACCTGACGAGAAGGGAAGACCTGATAAGGATCCTCAACGAGTTCGAGAAGGACGATATCAGCCACGCCAGATTCCGCACGTCTGCATCTAGATCCCTCAACGCCAACCGGTTGAGAGAAAAGCTTGGCCTCTAGCTTTGTCGATGAAGGCGATACCTACACAAGTTGTACAGAGGCGGGCTTTTGGGCCATTCTATTCGAATCGACTAGTTCGCTCAGACACAACGTCTACTCCAGTTGGCCCTGGGGTTGACGAGCACGAGACCGCGTGACAACCAATCACCAAAGCCTGTTGCTACGGTGGCATAATAGCCGTTGACTTGCAGAAACGATTCCCGAGCTGCTCGAGACCCCTGGATACGGCTTTAGTATTGACGTACAAAACCGTGAGCACGTGTGCTTGAGTACACTTTGGCGAGGGGAAATTGGCGATTTTGCAACAGTTGGACAAACCAGTTCATGAAGCAACGCGCTCATTTGTTGGCTTGGGAGTTGCATCCGCCATCGGTTCGATAGCAATCTACTGCTGGTTCACTTTCCACTACGCATCGTCGGCAGTGTATTGGGACCAATGGATTCAAGTGAATCTGCTTCTCGGCCATTTCGAGCACACACTGACCTTGGGCCAGCTGTGGGCTCAACACAGCGAAAACCGGATGTTTATTCCTCAGGTCATCAACCTCGTACTTGGAATCGCAAGCCACGAAAACTCAAAGGCAATAATCTTCTTTGACCTCATGCTCCAGTTGGCAAGCTTTGGTCTCGTTGGGTTTGGATTGTCGAAAATCGCAAGAGGCAGAAGCTTTTGGCTCAACCTCGCCATCATCTCGCCTCTGGTGCTCTCACTGGGGTTCTTCGAGAATATAACCTGGGCTTTTCAAAGCGCGTGGTTTCTGATCTACCTTTGCGTCGCCCTTTGCTTTGTCTCGCTCAGTCTCCCCGAGAGCAAGACATGGACGGCACTTTCTCTCGCGAGTGTGACAATAGCTGCTTTTTCCTCGCTGCAAGGACTGCTACTGGGTCCTTGCCTGGTGCTCATCTTCTTTTTTGCCCGACGCAAACGGCTTGCCCAGATCTACGCCATAGCTTCGACTCTGTTATTTGTAATCTATTTTTGGGGACTCAACATTTCCAAGACAGGCGGTCCTGGAATATCTTTTTCGAATCCCCTGAAGATGGCAGCCTATATGTGTGTGCTTGTTGGCGCCGTTTTCGCCAGCCCGCAAACGACAGGCTACGGATATCTACTCTTCGGCCTAGTAGGCCTAGCTCTAATAGTCGCAGGCCTCGTGGCGCTGGCATTGGCAATTCGGTTCGTCCGGAGTGACCCAAGGATCTTGCCGGGGCTTCTGCTCATCGTCTATTCGCTCGCCACTTCTGCGACAATCACGGTGGGGAGATGGAGCTTTGGTCTCCTTCAAGCTATGTCCTCCAGATACATTCTTTATACCCTTCTCCTGCCAATCGGAACGATAATCACCTTTCACCTAGTTTCTCCCAAAGTTGCAAAGAGACAGCTGATGAAGACAGCTCAATGGGGGCTGGCAGCTCTGTTGATCTGTCAGATTCCGCTTGCCATCGCGTCAGGAGTAGTGAACGAGCAAAAAACTCACTATAGGAGACAGGTCATAAATGCCATCGTAGCCAACTACAAGACGGCTACAAATGCTCAAATCCTTCAATACGTGTACCCGATTCGCCCGGCGACGAGACGAATCATCATAAGAAATATGCGCCTCTTCCACGTCGGTGTGTTTGCTTCCCCGCACTACTTCTACTATCGGATCGAAGGGCCAAATGCCAAAACATTCAACTTCAATCCGCTCCCGCTGAACAGATCCGGAGGAACGGCCCCTTCGCCTGCAAGTTCAAATGGGCTGGCGATTGCATCTGCGGTATTTTACTCCAGCAGCCAAGCAAGAGCTCTGTTCCCTCAGAGCACTGCGGGTAATATCTGTCCCCTAGTCAATTGGCTATTGTCACCCGCGACGCAGGGAACCTCCTATGGGTCGGTGCTGGTCAAGAATCGGCCAGATCTAGTAGCCCTGAGCAGATATGAGTCGTGCACCAGCCCCGGGAGCTAGCTTCCGTCACCTCGAGCTTTTGTTGTGATCCCAATTACAGCAATCCAGCCAGGACTGCATTTTTCACCCAGGGAATCACTTCATCGAGCATTTCATCCAGCTGAGTTGTAGCCTCAAACCCCAATACATCCCGGGCCTTGGCCACGTCGGGAACGCGCTTTTGCACATCGTGAGGAAACGGGTCGTCCGAGACATAACGAAGTTCTGAACCATCATTTCGGGCCTTGGACCAGATGAGTTGTGCAAGTTCGAGGACGGTAGTGCGCTGAGCCGTCGACAGATTGAAGTCCTCATTTATCGCGAGCGGTGACTCTGTGGCCATCACAATTCCCCTGGCCAAGTCACCCCCATAGGTATAATGCCGTATCTGATTTCCGTTTCCTAAGATGTGTAGCGGATCTTGACCCTTTACGACCTTCTGCACCAGGTCAGGCACCACATGACTCATAGCCAGGGATATGTTGCCGCTCGTGATTTCAACATCTGTCAGCGCCTTGCCCTCTCCCACCCCGACGCAGTTGAAAGGACGGCAAATCGTATACGGCAGGCCGTACTGTGAATGCGCTGCTTTAGCGAAGTACTCAACTGCCAACTTTTGAAAGCCGTAGGATGAGACCGGGGGTGGAATCAACATCTCGTCGCCTTCTTTGGACGGCCAGCGATCTGTAGCCTCAAAAACCATGGACGACGAGAGGTACACCACTCGCTCCAGGTGATGGTTTCCGAACGCATTTATTGCCGCGTCACATGTTGATGCCATAATGCGCTCGTTTGTGGCAAGCAGGTCGTAGGCAAATGCGTGAAAGTAAGAGATGCCGCCAATCATGGCTGCTCCGGCAATGATGACGTCTGCATCGGCTGCAAGCTCGGTCATCTGACCCGCATCCCTTGCGTCGCCTTCTATGAGCGTGTAGTTCGGGTGGCTATCGTAGGATTTCTCGACCTTGCCATACTTGGAAAAATTATCGAGCCCCAGCACCGAGTAACCCTTTTTCAGGAGCTCCTCCACTACATATCCGCCTATGAAGCCAGACGACCCAGTCACCAGCACTGTCTTCAAGTTAGCCTCCGTTTCGGCTCTTCTTGGCCTGCCCAGAGTCTCTGCCGAAGGCGTAGAAATACCATCTCAGATACCTAGGCAGCCATTCGATCATTCTGAACTTCGATTCGCCGCCGGTTCTTTCAAGCCATATGGTGGGAATTTCAGCTACCGGCCTGTGCAATCTGCGAGCCTTGGCCACAAGCTCCAGGCCCACTTCAAACCCAGCGTCGGACTCAATCCCGACCTCCTCGACAAACGCTCTTGAGTAGGCCTTGAAAGAGTTGGTAGCGTCCCATGTACCCACATTGGCAAGAAGTTTCAGTGAGCTTCCCGCTACCTTTGACATAAACCCTTTGAGAACGGGCGCTCCGATCGCCTGTCCGCTGCGGGCATACCTCGAGGCTGCTGCTATGACCACGCCGCGCTCTACCAGCCTCGCCAGGTCATCAATTTGGTAGGGATCATCGCAACCGTCAGCCATGGTAACCACGACAACGGGAGCAGACGCGCGGGAGAACCCGTATCGGATTGCCCTGGCCGGACCCGGCCCCAACTCGTTTATAGCAACCGAAACCCGTGGATCGTCCAGCATCACCTTCTCCACAAATCTGATGCTGGAGTCCAATGGAGAGTCACAGACAACTATCACTTCGGAGGGAAGCCGTACCGCCTCGAGAAGCCTCTTGAGATGAACGACTATCTCTTCCCCTTCGTTATAAGCCGTAACTATGACGGATACCCGTGGAGTCATAGGCCTGATTTGGGGCCACGCAGTCCCCAGAAGTCGACCATCGGAGTCGCAGTCACGATTTCCCGGTAGATCTGGTGTGGCGACGCGATGATAAGCAAATCGGAGTTCTCGAGCACTTCTTCAAGCGGAAGCAGATCGGGATCCCCTTCGATATATGGGTCGGTTGTAAAAACCTCGCCGGCACGGTATCTGAGCACTCGTTTGAGCTTGTAGGCAAGGCTTGATCTTGTGTCATCGGATTCACCCTTGAAGGCCATGCCAAGGATGCCGATCTTCAGAGAGCCTAGCTTGTGCTTCCTTGCCAACTTTGACACAATGAAGTATGGCAAACCTTCGTTGACATTGATCGCAGCTTGCCCCAAGATGAACTCGTTGTTGTTGAACGCGGCAAGCTGCAAAGTATCCTTGAGTAGACACGGGCCTGCGGCAAAGCCGGCGCTTGGAAGATCTGCTGCCCTCGGATAGTCCTCTGACACTCCTCTGCGAATGGTCTCATAATCAAGGCCAAAATTCTCGGCAATCATGAACAGCTGATTGGCTGTTGCGAACTTTATATACCGCCACGTGTTGGTGAAGAGTTTCGCAAGCTCTGCTTCCTCGGGAGTCAGCCTCACGACCTTTGCAGTCAACAGACTAAAAAGCTCTGATGCCCGATCGAATCCTTTTTGGGTTCTCGAAGAAACGATCTGAGGCAGTTCGAAGAGCTCTTGTATGGCTCTACCTTCGGCAATGCGTTCGGGACAGAACGCAATGTCGATATCCAAGCCGAGATCGTCAATCACTGCCTCGATGAGAGCAGTCGTGCCTGGGTAGATGGTGCTGCGCAACACCAGGAGCTGGTTGGGCCTCAAATACCGCCCAAGCTCTCTTACCGCATCGACCACCTTGTGCGGTTCCGGGTTCTGGTGCTCATCTACCGGCGTGCCAATGATCACTATGACGCTGCCCGCCTCAGATACCACTTGGGGATTCGTGGTGGCGAAAATGCGCTTTCCTGCAAGTTCCTTGAGGATCCGATCAGCACCTTCTTCCATAAAGGGCATCTCGCCTCGACTTACGTGCTCAACAGCATCAGCGGATATGTCATACAGTGCGACACGCATTCCATTCTTTGCGAACGCAAGGCCCAAAGGAAGTCCGACATGCCCACAGCCACCGACCAGCACAGCATCATATGAAAAACCATCCAACAGCTACCACCAACCTATTAGCCAAGCTCTTTTCGCAATCAGAAGA
>JAJZBG010000012.1:0-5560 GCA_021799035.1 Actinomycetes bacterium
ATCTGCGGTAAGGTCCTGACTTTGCCAGCTGTCCGACGGTCTTTTTGAGCTGATAATCCCTCTCTACGCCACTGGTGGCAACATGGCCGAGGTCATAGAGGTCGAAGGGGCTGAAGAGCCGGCGACGACCTTCCTCTTTTCGGTGGCTGTTTATATATATTGACTTGTCCCTGGGAAAGTATTCTACGAAAAGCCCATAAAAACGCAAGCGCTTCTTCTGATGCCTGAGGTCATCTCTTGTACTTGAGCTCTTCGAATAGTTTTTTCGATCAGCTCCTGCAGAGTGGCTGAAAGATTTCAGAAAAGTCGAGACTCGGGACCATTTCCCAAAATCTGGGATATCCGGAGTGAAACCGACCAATCAGCGCACAGGGAGGGACTGCGCCAGGAACGCACATAGCAGAAGATCCCCCGACCAGTGAGAGCACCAACACTGTCTGAACGTACTGGTTTCATCGGAGATAGATCTTAAAAATTACGAAGGAAGTTGCTGATGTAGGTGTAGTAGGCAAATTATAACGTCAGCGTTATAATAAATATATCGGCGAAATATTTTCGGAGGTACATGAATTTCGGTCCCGTAGAAGTACTTTTGCTGGACGAAGCAGACGAAGAGCTGAAAGCACTTCCAGAGAGTGAGCGTGTCGCAATGAGGGCGGCCTTTAGGAAGTTGGCAGAGATAGGCAGTGCTCTGCCTTTCCCTCATCAGAGTTCCGTCCGCGGATCAAAAAGTTTGAGAGAACTCAGACCAAGGGGCGTAGCCCATATCGGAGTTTCTACAAGCGCACGGGACCTAACCAATTCGTCATTGGAGCGGTAGGGCCAGAGGCCCAAGTAGATCCTCAGGGGTTTCGGCGGTGTGTGAATGCAGCCGAGGAACGACTAAGCAAATACGAGGGTTTTGGAGGATAATGGATTGAAGACCGTAGAAGAATCATTAATGGAGGACCTGAAAGATCCGGAGTTTCGTAAAGAATGGGAACGCACTGCCTTAGCGCGTGCCGTGGCGCTTGAGGTAATCAAATACCGCGCGGAACATGGCATTTCTCAGACTGAGCTAGGCCGAAGGCTGGGGATGCACCAGCCAGCTGTCTCTCGGCTCGAAGAGGGGGACCAGACTCCAAGTATCGACATGCTCAAACGATTGTCAGAAAAGTTGGGGATAGATCTAACTATCAATATCCATGCTGGTGAGTTGGCAGTCGAGCGCCCAGAGAAGGCATCGGCGTAGTTGCACAGTATTACGCAGAGATTCGTACGGGCGTGTCGTTCAAATCACAAAAAGCTGAATAGCGGCAGCTTGTCGGAGGTACTTCATTAACCAAGCCCATCGGAAAAAGAGTTCACCGCCGCCTTCGGGTGAGGATAGTCACCAGGGAGATGCGCAAGCCTCCACTCAGTTCACCTATATAGAGGTGGATGACGAGAGGGGGGTCAAAATAGCCGATTCCAACCCAACATCAACCCAACAAACTGGGCTCATCTTGTAGCCTTCGGTTGCCTGGCGATTCGCCGCGAGATTCGCACACCTATGTTTATCAGGTGATATGCAGCGTCGTGATCTGGCGCGCTTTCGTTTGAAACCGGAATTAGCTACCTTCTAAGCAGTTGGTCGCAGGTTCGAATCCTGCCGGGGGCGCCTGGCCATGGCGTATTTTGAAGTTGTCACTGTTTGCCTGTGCCGCACAATAACGTGATAGAGTCAGCACGGCAACGGCACCTGCAAGTGCGACCCCACTGACTCGGTGAGTTTCGCTCGAGCATTTCAGAGGGCATGATTCAAATTCTCCGTTTGCGCGAGCATTCTCCTTCTTGCATGGCAATCACCTCATCTGTCTTATATCCCTGAGCGCCGAAAATATCAAGAGTTCATTCAGTTTCTCTTAAACAGAAGCTCTCTCTGGCGTTCCCGCAACGGTCATGCATCTTCCTCTTCGAAATTCCAGGAGACCTTGGTCCGTTGGCAGCCTTAGGGCCCTCAGAACAGAATTTGCGTTGACTCCCGAAATGGGGGATTAAAGGCTTGGCCAAAGGTGTCAACACTTGGCAATTTGGTACGAGCGTAAGATGGCGTCTTAGAGCTTGCTACCAACCATTTGTGGGTGCGCTTGAATTGCTAACGTCGCTGCAGACACAGCTTCACTTGATCACCAGCTGTCCGTTGGCGACAGTTCCAGGGCCGAAGAAGACCCAGCTAACGGAAGCGTTACCCACTGGCGCATTGGCAGGTATGGGCATCCTCATCTGGTAGCGAACCAAGCCATGAGGCAGTATCGACCGAACGGAGCTGCAGTTCAGACGATAAAGAAACTTGCTGCGGAAGCTTGAATATTCCATGTAAATGGGACATGGCGACAATTCCACCGCCTTGTCGAGGGGGTTCGATACGTCAACCTCGTAAGTGAGTGTCGTACCGGCTTTCACGCTCGCTGGAAGAACTAGATGCGGAATCAAATATTGCGTTGGAGGGGTCGGATACTGAGGTGATGGCTTTAGCGAGTAGAAGGGAGAGACTGCTATGCCGCAGTACTCGGGAAGCTTTAGGTCCTTCAATACCAATTCACCTCCCATGGGATAAGAGACATCGAGGGTACTGTAGATTGTGGGGTATTGACCAGGTCTCCCACATGCTGCACTGGCCTCTACAAATAGGAATACCGTTTTACCAGGTGCAGTGTCAGATCTCTCGCCGAAGGAAAGCATTGGCCTTTCGGTAGCCTTCATGTCTGGCAGACCAGGGCCCTTGGCAACGACCTCGGGAATCCCGGACAATAGACACGCCTTGGGGCCGACGTTGCGGAGTTGCACTATAAGCCCGTGGTCGCCCATTAATTGCGACGGAGCAGTACCGATTAGGGAAAGACTGTCGGCGCTGCATGGAGGGGCATCTGTTTTGGGCGTTGAAGTTGGCAGGGGTGCCGGCACAGGAGGAACAGCCGATGGACTGTCTATCCAAGGAATCAGAGCGGCAAGCCTGGCAGGATCTTTGCCGACGACAAGTCTCGAAGATGCTGAAACTGCTCCACAGCTCGATACAGTTATGGTCAATCCGACAAGCAATGCAAGGTGGCTATGTCGGAGACTACGCATCGAAACCACTGTACTGGATCAAAGTTGGCAAACTGGAGTGAATCAGTTCCAGGTCGTTCCCAAACATAGCAAGAGCTATTTAACCGCACCTACCAGCAAATAGATGACCAAAACGGCTGCAGAGATTCAACGAGCAATGATTGAATCGTTTCGGTTCTTGTGTTTAGCCACCTTTTGGCTGCTCACGGACTTCCACCCATTGGTCCGATACAGCTTCTGGGACGCATCACGAGATTAGTTTAATCCCCGGGTGTGACTATCACTTTCTCTAGAAGCCGGGAAACGGCTTCGCCACTGGCACTTCTCTTCCCCTTCCCTACGGAAGGGGTTTGTTGGGCAGATTGATTAATTGGGTCCCAGGGACCAATTGCAGCGGCAGACTGCGCCGCCAGCACGCGTATCGCACCTTCGGGAACCGAAATGCGCGGTTTCCACCCGATCGCGACGTAAGCTTCGCTCGGGTCGAGTGCGCTCGCAAGCACCTCACCTGTCCGTGGGGAAACATGTATCGCCTCGTCGCTGCTACCCACGGCTTGTGCAAGCATTCGGTAAAGGGTATTGACCGAGGTTTGGACGCCGGTCCCAATGTTGAGAATCCGGCCGCTTCCGAACTCAATTGCCCGAACAAATGCGTCCGCGACGTCATCAACGTACACGAAGTCCCTAGTCTGTTCGCCATCTCCGAAGATGATCGATCTCCTCGCGCTGACGAGGTTGGAGGCAAAGATCGCTACTACTCCGGCTTCACCGTAGGGATCTTGACGAGGTCCGTAGACGTTCGCGAGTGCAAGTGCCGTGAAGTCGAGGCCTCGCACCATCTGGTACGTTCGCAAATAGCTCAGCATGATCATTTTCGAGATGCCATACGGCGAAGTGGGCGCATGCGGGAACGTTTCGTTAATGGGCAAAGCCGATCGAGGCGGGTCGCCATAAAGCGTGCCGCCGCTCGCTGCAAACACAATCTTGCGAACCCCATGCGTCGCTGCCGCTTGGAGAACTCGAAGACTTCCGACGATATTTATCTCAGCGTCATGAACGGGATCGTCAAGAGACACGGCCACACTTGCCTGTGCGGCAAGATGAAAGACCACTTCTGGCCTGCGGCGCTCAATGAATACGTCGAGTGCAGGGTCACGTACGTCGAACTCCTCGAAGTGGAACGAGGAACCATGTCGCTCCGCGTCGTGGAGATTTCGGAGCGATCCCGTCGAAAGGTTGTCAATAACGTCCACAGTGTGACCGCACATGAGCAAGGTATCGACGAGCGTGGAACCGATAAATCCGGCTCCGCCAGTTACGAGGATGTTCATAGATTTCTCCTTTTGCTGAGTGGAGTATCGTTGAGGGTCCCTTAGGAACGTACGTCGGACGACTTTTATGTACGATTTCCTGGGCGCAGCCGCAATCAAATGGCGGTCGTAGCGTGCGAAAGTCCTTTTCGTGACTCATGGGGTTACGCTGCGGCGTCGTCATGAGTGCTCCCAAACACGGGCATAGTCGATCGACATAGACGAGGTCACTTTGGCAAGGCGTGATTTCATGTTGACGACCGCCATTGCATGCGGGAAGGGCGGACCCTTGGGATGGCGTTGAACCGGGCTCGCCGATACAGACGCCAAAGGTGTGTCCTGTAGCGGTTGCGCGCACCACCGAGGGCCGCACCTCTTTGATCGAGCCAAGCGTTAACAGTCGATTGAGAGGTTGTATTCTCGACCGTGAGCCGCGAAATGGAAAACTCATCATCAAGAAGTGACGAGAATGCG
Organism: Actinomycetes bacterium; assembly: GCA_021799035.1. Classification (GTDB taxonomy): domain Bacteria; phylum Actinomycetota; class Acidimicrobiia; order Acidimicrobiales; family Acidimicrobiaceae; genus SCQM01. Next base: position 4,854 of record JAJZBG010000012.1, read on the forward strand.
TTGCGCACGCCGCATGCCGCCTCGTAGCCGACTTCCTTCGCGATGCGACGAACATTGGCGTTCGAGTAGCCATGAGGATAGGCGACGCTTCGGATTGGATGACCAAGGAGATCTTCAAGAATCATCTTTGACCGGACAAGCTCGTCTCGGACGAGGCGAGCTCCAATGATGTCGAGTTGAACATGAGTGTGCGAGTGTGAGCCGATCTCGACGCCGAAGTCCTCGAGATCGACAACCGCAGCAGCGTCCATCATCGTGGCTTTCGGGAGACGAGAGGTCTCATCGCGGGCATCGACGACAGGACTGGTCGTGATGAAGACCGTGCTTGAGATGTTCCGCTCCATAAGCGCTGGGGCTGCGAAAGAAGCAACCTCCGCAAATCCGTCATCGAAAGTTACCAACACCAGCTTGTCGGGTATCGGCTCTTTGAGTTCAAGAACCTTGAGATACTGTGACACCGTTAGCGTCATGCATCCACGATCGGCGATCGCGTCCATGTGATCGAGAAACGTCCGCTTGCTAACATTCCAACGGGCAATCTCGTTACTTGGACTGTCTGACACCGAGTGGTACAGCAAGATGGGAATTCGCGTAGTATTCATGCTTGCTCCTCTTTGATGACGTCGCTCGTGCGAGCGGAGCGGGCCAACATTCGGCGGAGGCGCTCCCTGCCTCCAGCGGAGGTGAGGGCCAACATTCGGCGGAGG